>JAADGO010000123.1:2539-3855 GCA_013152355.1 Chlorobiota bacterium | reverse complement strand
ATATTTGTTTTTGAAGTCCCGGGGACGGTTTGTATATAACCGACATCATCTAAATCCAGGAAATCCTTAAATATCTCAGAATTGGGCTTATGCCCTATTGCCAGGAAGAAACCGTCAATCTTAATCTTAACTTCTTCTTCTTCAGGGGTTCCAAGGTTCTTAACCAGGTTTGCACCTTCAACAACGCCATCGCCAAACAAGCCTTTGGCCTGGTGTTTCCATAAAACTTCAATGTTGGGTGTTTTCATCACCCTTTCGGCCATTACTTTTGATGCCCTTAACACATCGCGGCGGACGATCAGGTAAACTTTCCTACACAGCCCTGCCAGGTATATAGCTTCTTCGGCAGCTGTATCGCCACCACCAACAACGGCAACATCTTTGCCCCGGTAGAAAAACCCATCGCAGGTAGCACATGCCGAGACCCCTCCTCCTGCATATTTGGTTTCATCTTCTAATCCAAGGTATTTAGCGGTAGCGCCTGTTGCAATAATCACAACTTCTGCTTCGATAAGCTTTTTATTGTCGACCCATATTTTATGAGTCCCGCCTGATAAGTCGGCCTTTGTGGCAATCCCCCAACGGATATCCGTACCAAACCGTTCAGCCTGCTTTTTAAAATCTTCCATCATCACCGGCCCTGTAACCCCCTCCGGGTATCCCGGGTAATTCTCTCTACTTCAGTAGTAGTTGTCAACTGCCCTCCCGGTTGCAACCCTTCATACAAAACAGGGTTTAAATTAGCCCGTGCTGCATATATAGCAGCAGTGTACCCGGCGGGGCCAGAGCCAATGATCAGGCACTTTACTCTCTCTACATCTTCAGGCTGCCCTGCCTGATTTTCCGGATTACCGTTTATATCTAATGATTTGAACATAGTATTTATTTTTTTCCTGAACAAAAATACAAAACATCTAATTATCTATAACTATGAATCTAATCAATAATTATTAAACCTGCATAGATAAAACTTATGGCAAATAAAACAGGCTCTTATTTTGTAGGAAAACTTTTGAATACTACATTTGCACCCACAAAGTTCGGGGTGTAGCTCAGCCCGGTTAGAGTACTCGTCTGGGGGGCGAGGGGTCGCTGGTTCAAATCCAGTCACCCCGACAAATTGGAAAGCTTTGCAAAACCTGACAGGACAGGAATTGCAAGGCTTTTTGAGTTAAAATAAGCTTTGAGCATATTTGCCAGATAATACTATCTTTACGTTTAAGACGGATCATTTCATATTTCTGGTGGATAATAAAAACTTATGCATAAATTTTAGCAACTCTGAACAAAAAGAAATTTCCTTCAAACCCAGAGGG
>JAADGO010000123.1:0-2508 GCA_013152355.1 Chlorobiota bacterium | reverse complement strand
TCCTTTGTATTTGCCTATTCCTATAAATATATGATACCTCCGGCATCGATATTACGGTTGCTCCTCCAACATGTTCCGGCAATACATTCAACGCAGAATTACCCTTTTTGTTTTGTCTTTCCAGACGGGATTTCATTTTTTGCCTTGACGCAAAAAACGAAATAAAGAAAGTCAAGGCTGGCGATGCTTTTGATAGAAAGATACACTCTCCCACAACTTTTTCATGCGACCCATTCGTTTGGGCATTCGTTTAAGCATTTAACTTTAAACAACTTCGTAATAAAACTTTGGCGTTCCTTATTCCTTATTGGATATTTTAGATTTCTTTGAGAGGTAACAAGAATATCTGAAATAAGGAATCAGCCTGCCGCAGGGAATATCCAAATAAAGGTTAAGTGTATTTTTTGTTGTGGCAGTTTTGATCCGTTTTGGCTTAACACATTATATTTGTATAGGATACCCTATTAGATTAATTATTAAGTTAATTAATAATGAAGAAAATACTGTTGTTGGCATACCTGTTGCTTCCATTGCTTGTTTGGGCACAAACCCCTGCATTTGATTTCAATAAGAAACTGGGGAGGGGAATCAATATGGGGAATATGTTTGATGCCCCTACCGAAAACGGCTGGGGGAATCAGTGGCAGGAGGGTTACTTCGAGATTATAAAAAACCTAGGCTTTTCACATGTACGGATACCAATAAGGTGGGAGCCTGCCAACCGTAGCATGAACGAATACCCTTATACGATTTACCCGACATTTTTTGAACGTATAAAATATGTAGTCGATGATGCCCTGGATAACGGACTGTATGCAATCATTAATATGCACCACCATGAGGCATTATATGAAGACCCGGACGGCCAGAAAGAACGGTTTTTAAGCCAGTGGGAACAAATCTCGGAATACTTTAAGGATTACCCCGATAGTTTAGTGTTCGAGATTTTGAATGAGCCACATGGGAACTTATCGCCAGGCAAGTGGAATATTTTTTTGAACGATGCATTGCAGGTAATCCGGGCGTCTAACAAAGGGCGGTTTGTATTAATAGGGACTGCTGAATATGGGGGGCTTGGCGGTTTGTCAAAACTGGTACTCCCCAACGACCCTGGTTTAATCCTGACTGCCCACTATTACAACCCGTTTCATTTTACACACCAGGGAGCAGGCTGGGTTGGGGAACATGCCGATGAATGGCTGGGGACGCAATGGTTCAATATGGTTTCGGAAAGAGAAACTATTCGAAATGAGTTTATCCCACTGGTACAATTCAGCGAGGCCCATAATATCCCTGTCCACATTGGCGAATTTGGTGCTTACCAGGCGGCCGATATGGATTCGCGGGTACGCTGGACAAATTTCCTGGCCCGGTTTTTCGAGGTTTCAAAATTTAGTTGGGCCTATTGGGAGTTTAGTGCCGGGTTTGGGATATACGATAAAGATACACAAAGCATCCGCCGTAGATTATCTGATGCATTGTTAAACGACCCGATGCCGGAGCCTGCAAAAACCACATCGAAAGAGTTGTTCAGTTCAACGTTTAATAGTTATGTCCCTGGTTGGGATATGTACACCCACCAGGGGGCTTCAGCAAATTTATACAATACTGGTGGTGAGTTGAGAGCCCGGATCGTGAATGGCTCAACGGAGAAATGGCATGTCCAGTTGGTAAAAAACAATATCAGGCTTGAAAAGGGTAAAATATATGAGCTCAGATTCTCGGCTCATTCTCCTTCTGCCAGAAGTATTACAGTTTACCTGGGGAAAGGCAGCGACCCGTGGACTGCTTATAGCGATTATACTTCTTTTTATATTGAAACAGGGAAAGAAGCCCATTCGATGGTAATTCAGATGCTTTCAAATACAGATTACAATTCACGCATTGTTTTTGATATTGGATTAGTTAACGGCGACCTTTACCTGGATGATATTTCTCTTAATGAGGTTTTAATAATGACAGGTACCACAGAATTGCCAGCCAATGACTTTAACATATATCCTAATCCTGTATCCAACCGCCTTTATTTTAGTAATCTCTCAGGGATTAAGAATATTACAATAACAAATATTTCAGGCCAGGTTGTAAAGCAAATATCCCCCGAGAAGGGCACTGATTATATTGATATTTCAGGATTGAAAAATGGTATTTATTTATTACGCCCGGATGGAGGCACTTCGGGTATAAAAAGGTTTTGTAAAATTAAGTAATGACCTTTTGTTTAGTGAGGGTTTCACTTAGAGTGAAGCCCTCACTCTTACTGAAAACCAGCATCTTATCAATAATTTGAGTTTTCCAGTTTTTTTTAAACAATCTGACTCCCCACTGACTACTCACGGCTAACGCCCCTTTTTCCTCTTTTTCTTTTTCTGTATTTGCTCACCCTCCCTGATCAGCTGTTTCCAGTTATCATCGGCATCGCCGGTAAACTCCAGGGTTTCGTGGTAATCCTTTTTCCCGATTCCCAAAACTGTGATGGTTTTGCCCAGGTATGCCTCAATCTCCTGT
>JAADGO010000204.1 GCA_013152355.1 Chlorobiota bacterium | reverse complement strand
GAGATTTCATTGATATGGAGTTTGGTGATTCTTTTACTCACATCCCCATCAATCTCCTCAATGCTGAATTTTGACGACATGGTATTCGGGTTGACTACAATGCCACCATTATTACGTGAGTTTTTATCATACGAGAATTTTTTTGCAGCGTCTTCAAATGAAATATCACCCTTGCGGATGAGGTTGGCAAGGCTGTCGAGGGCATTGAATGCTTTTTCTTTTGCTTCGGGCGAAACTTTGGGGCGCAGTAAGATATGCCTGGTTTTTACTTTATCCCCTTTTTTATCAATCAACTGAATAATATGGTACCCGAATTCGCTTTTCACCACATTCGATACTTTGTCGCCCCGCAGGTTAAAAGCAGCAGCAGCATAAGCCGGGTCAAGTTGTGCGCGCCCCATATAGTCCAGTTCCCCGCCACTACTTGCCGAAGGCCCTTCGGAATATAGTACGGCTAAT
Organism: Chlorobiota bacterium; assembly: GCA_013152355.1. Taxonomy (GTDB): domain Bacteria; phylum Bacteroidota; class Bacteroidia; order Bacteroidales; family Prolixibacteraceae; genus JABMQB01. Next base: position 12,325 of record JAADGO010000204.1, on the reverse strand, counting down.
GTAGCAAAACTCATACCTTCTTCTATGCGCTTTTTGTATTCGCGGAGTTGGGCTTTTACACGGTTTTCCTCTTCTATGCTGATCCTGGGGTAAAGTGTTATTTGGGCATATTCATACTGCGTTGGGATATGCGGGATCTTATCTTTTTCGAGTTCACGGTAATTCCGGCGCACTTCCGATGGGGTTACGGTTATACCCTTTATTATCTTGCTTTTCATTTGCTGTGTAAGAAGCCTGTTTTTGATCATATCCTCCATGTCGGATTTTATTACCGCAAGTGGCTTATTGAAATATTTTGAAACAGCACTCTCCGAGCCGAAATGGTCCAGGTACATTTGTATCTGTGAATCCAGCTGTTGGTTAATCTGACTGGGCGTAGCCTCAATAGTTGAGTCGAATTCGGCTTCGGCAAGAAGCAATTTGTCAATAAGCAGGTTCTCCAGGATTTCACATTTCATATCGCCGTCAGAGGTAATGCCCTGTGCCTGGTATTGCATGTACATTTCTTCTATTTCCGACTTGAGGATTATATTTCCGCCAACAACAGCTACAATCTGGTCGATAACCTTGTCTTGTGCGAACGTATAAAACGGGAAAAATACAAGTGTTGCTATTACTGTACAAATTCTAAATACTATCATGACTGTTTTTCTAATTATAGATGCTAAACTTATTGGTTCTGACACCATCCTCGTATACTTCATTTTCCAGGTTTTTTAATAATTCTATCTTCCGGTTGGTTAAAATCAGGTTTTTTATCTGCCCGCTTACATACTCAACCGGTGCAGCCTGCCCTGCCAACCTGTATTCGGAGATATAAATCAGGTAATAATAATCATTATCATTCAGCTCAATTAACTTTTTCCGTGAAAGGAACCGCTGCTGGTTTTCGATCTTCAGCGGTACATGTTTCAATACATCTTTGAACCTGACCCAATTCCCGCCAAACATATCAAAGATTTTGGCATACTGAAGGCAATAGTCTTTGAGTTCATTAACCCCCTCTTCCGTATATTCCCTGCAATAGCGTTTTAGCCGCTCGGGTTTGGCAACCTCGTTAGGTATTTTTATGAAAATAGCTTTTACAATATTGTCTTTCAATAAAAAATATTCCGTATTTCTTGAATAATAATCCTTTATCTCATCAAAAGCCACGGTCGTATCCATTTTTTGCCGCGTAATTTCTTTTTTGTACCTGTAAATAATCAAAGCATTCCTGTAATCTTCCAACTCTTTCGAAACATCCATCTGTTCAGGAGAAAGGTTCTCCCGGGCTTTTTGAATCAACAATTCATTTTGCACCCATTTTTTTATATAATCTTCAGCCATCAATGCACTGTCGGCTTCCGATATATTGTGTGGGATTATTTTATCGATATCAGAACGGTACAGGGTTTTTTCCGAGACTTTGGCCACAGGTTTATCCGTATTGCCCTGAAAGGATGTACACCCCGCAATCATAAGGGCGAATAATAATATGTAATAACCTTTATAGTCAAACACTTGTGATAGTTTTCAGTATCTTTTTGTTCACTTTGATTTTATATTTCTTACGCAATTCCTTCACCCATTTTTCTTCAAGGAAATTCTGGTAATCCGATATATATAACCCTCTGGCATCCTCTAAAGTTTTTGGTTCAGGCCCTATTTTATCACCTCTGATAAACTCCAGCCCCTCTTTAAAATCTTTTGGCTTTTTGCCGTCCCAAACAAAATAATCGACAATGGGGTTGCTGTTTTTTTCCCATGCCCCTTCTTCAATACTTACTCTTTTATCAGCTTTATTAATTTCACTAAGTATCTCGTTTACAGGGATGCCTGCTGCAAAGAACTTGTCAACTTCATCTTTTGTTTCCTGGTCTTTACATTTTATAATATATCCTTTGAAGCGTTCTCCCCATGAATATTTGCCTTTATGCTTTTCGTAATAGTCCCTTAACCCAACCGAATCCCGGGTGGCGAATGTCCATATCTTAGAATCAGACAGGTTGAAGAGTAAAATCCCATCATAGTATTCTTGCATCAAATACCTGAATTCAGGGTATTTTTGTTCCAGTATCCGGTCTTCATAATCTATCACCTCTTTGTCGACCCATGCCTCAAAATGCTTCATCAGCTCACTGTGGAGGCCTTTGGCTTCTTTATTAACAGTTTGCCCTTTAATATATTGTTCGAAAACATTAGCATTAAACTGTAAATTGTCTAATTCAAAAAGGGCTTTATTCAAAATACTATCTTTTTTGGTTGTTTCAGGACTTGTTAGCCCCTCTTTGTAAGTATCCTCTAAATAAGCAAGGCATGCATCCAGGTTTGCATCGAAAATTTTAAAATTATATTCTTTTTTAAATCTGTTAATAAACATTTTCTGGTTGTATTGGCTTCTTTCAGGGTCTTTTTTGATCCGGCCTTCAATTTCTTTTTTTGCCTTTTCGAAAGAGGGCACCTCCCGGTAATCGATCCTTTTAATAATATGATACCCGAAAGGGGTTAAAACAGGTTTGCTGATATCGCCGTTTTTTTTCAGGGCAAAAGCCTGTTCGGCAAATTCGGGAATCATCCTGGACGAGTTAAACCAGGGGAGTTCTCCTCCCTGTATTGATGAACGCTTATCGTCTGAGTTTGTTTTGGCAAGTTCGCCAAAATCAGCCCCTTGTTTTAAAAGTATGTATAACGAATCTATCTGTCTTTTAAGGTTCGCTTTCATTTCTTCGGAGGCATTTTTCGGGAACATCTTCATAATGTGGGCAACTTTTATCTTACCCTTGGCCGGGCGTTTATCAACGACCTTAATCAGGTGGTAGCCGAACATTGTCCTTACCGGCATACTAATGTCGCCTACAGGGGTTGTAAAGGCGGCATTCTCAAAAGGGTATACCATTTGAAATGCAGAAAAATACCCCAGGTTGCCTTTATTTATTTTGACTGACGGGTCGTTTGAATATTCAATGGCCGCATCTTCAAATTTTTTCCCGTTTAATATTTCATCCCTTATTTTGATTGCTTTCCGGTAGGCTGCCAGCGTATCGGTAGCATCCTTATTCAGGCTAACCAGTATGTGGCTGGCTTTCACCTCGGTTTTCATCCTTTGGTAGGTTTCTTCTACCATCTCTGCATTATACGTAATGTCGGCAAGGTAAGGAGCTGCCAACTCATCCCTGTACCCCGAAAGTTCGTCAATGAATGCTTTTGCCGTGTCCATTTTGAGGCGTTCGGCTTCAAGTACTTTTAATTTATAATTGATAAAAAGTTCCATGTATTCTTTTGGCGTCTTTTTTTCGGAATTGTCAAACAGGTTATTATTATTTTTTTCGTAAATTCTTACAAATTCCTCTGTACTATATTTATTATTTCCTATTGTAAGGATTATTTCATCGTCAGTTTGTGCGGATAACAAACTAAATGAGCCTAAAAAAAATACTATCAGGGCAACAATATTTTTCATTATAAGATTATTTTTATATTCCATTAAAAAAAGGTTTTGAGAATTGTTATGCTTACCGGCTGCTGTAATTGGGTGCTTCCCGTGTAATGGTTATATCGTGCGGATGGCTTTCCTGGATACCTGCTGTTGATATCCGTATAAATTTGGTGTGTTGCAGGGCTTCAATATTTTTTGCACCGCAATACCCCATCCCCGACCTTAATCCTCCGATTAATTGGTAAAGGACTTCGTAAAGAGCACCTTTGAAAGGCACCCTTGCCGAAATACCTTCGGGGACCAGTTTTTTTATATCTTCTTCGACATCCTGGAAATAACGGTCTTTTGACCCTTTTTGCATGGCTTCGACAGAACCCATTCCGCGGTATGATTTGAACTTTCGCCCCTGGTACAGGATTGTTTCGCCGGGCGATTCCTCAACGCCGGCAAATAAACCTCCGGCCATAATTGAATGCGCCCCTGCGGCCAGCCCTTTTACAATGTCGCCCGAATAACGGATGCCTCCATCGGCAATAATCGGTACTCCTGAGTCTTTAAGGGCTTTTGCTACGTTGTAAATAGCCGATAACTGAGGTATCCCGATTCCTGCTATTACCCGGGTGGTACAAATTGACCCGGGGCCAATCCCTACTTTCACGGCATCTGCCCCGGCCAAAGCCAGGTCGGTGGCTGCCTCGGCAGTCCCAATATTCCCGGCAACAAAATCTTTTTCAGGGTATTTGGCTTTTGCTTTTTTCAGTATTTCCAGTACATAAATGGAATGCCCATGCGCAGTATCTATAACGATGGCATCAACCTGTGCCTTAACCAATTCGTCAATACGGTCGATGGTATCGTCCGTAATCCCAACGGCAGCAGCAACCCGCAACCGCCCTTTTTCATCCTTGCTGGCCCATGGCTTATCTTTTGCCTTGGTGATATCTTTATACGTAACCAACCCGATTAACCGGTTGTTTTTATCAACTACCGGTAGTTTTTCTATTTTATAACGTTGCAGTATTTCCGATGCTTTCTCAAGGTCTGTCGATTCGGTTGTTGTGACAAGGTTCTCTTTAGTCATTACTTCCTCAACCGGGCGGTTCATATTACGTTCGAACCGGAGGTCGCGGTTGGTAACAATACCCACCAGGTAACCATCGTCAGTGACCACGGGAATACCTCCGATTTTAAAATCTGCCATAATATCAAGCGCATCTTTTACCTGTTTGTCTTTTGTGATGGTGATGGGGTCGTAGATCATTCCGTTTTCTGCACGCTTTACGGTAGTAACCTGCTTTGCCTGCTCCTCGATACTCATATTTTTATGGATGACGCCTATGCCGCCTTCACGGGCTATTGCTATGGCCATTCTCCACTCGGTAACGGTATCCATAGCTGCCGATACAATAGGTGTATTTAATACAATGGAGCGTGTAAAATTAGACCGTAGGTCGGCCTCTCTTGGCAAAACCTCTGAGTAAGAGGGTAGTAACAATACGTCGTCGAAAGTTAGCCCTTCAGTTAAAACTTTTTCTGTAAGAAACGACATTTGTTTGTATTTTTATATTTTGTTAATGCGCAAAACTACAAAAAATTAAGTTACAACTATTGATTTATTTTGAGGTACAGCAGGTTTCAATAATAAAAATTGTTAAAGGTTTAATAATCCCTTAATTGGAGAAATTTACGCAAATATTGACAAAGTATTGGGGGCATGCCAACTTCAGGCCTCCCCAGCTGGAGATTATCCGGTCGGTTGCTGCCGGAAGGGATACGCTGGGTTTAATGCCGACAGGAGGTGGTAAGTCTGTTACGTTCCAGGTATTCTCGCTTTCCTGCAAAGGTGTTTGCATTGTCGTTACCCCACTGATTGCTTTGATGAAAGACCAGGTTGAGAACCTTGTCAGGCAGGGGGTGAAAGCTTTGGCAATCCATAGCGGGATGTCGTTGCCCGAGATAAAAATTGCCTTAGACAATGTGGTTTGGGGCGACTATAAGTTTTTATATATTTCTCCCGAGCGGATTGCCACGCAGCGGTTTCGCGAACGGGTCGAAGACATGCAGATTAACCTGATAGCTGTTGACGAAGCACACTGTATCTCGCAATGGGGGTACGACTTCAGGCCCAGTTATTTAAAGATTCCCGAATTGAGGGAGATTGTCCCCAATGTGCCTGTACTGGCACTGACCGCAACCGCTACCTCTCGTGTGATTAAAGACATACAGGCTAAGTTGTCGTTTAAAGAGGAGAATGTTTTTTCTACCAGTTTCGTCCGCGACAACCTGGTGTACCTGGTCCGCGAAAAAGAGGATAAACGAAAGTACCTTATCCAGACATTGATGAAAGTTAAAGGAAGTGGCATTGTGTATGCCCGGAGCAGGAAATCGTGCAGGGAGATTGCCGGGGTGTTAAGGCAAAATAATATATCGGCAGATTATTACCATGCCGGACTGAAACCGGAAGCAAGGAGCAACAAGCAGGAGCTTTGGAAGAAAGGGAAGGTAAAGGTTATTGTTGCCACCAATGCTTTTGGGATGGGCATCGACAAGCCCGATGTGAAGTTTGTATTGCATTTTGACCCGCCCGATTCGTTAGAAGCCTATTTCCAGGAAGCAGGAAGAGCCGGCCGTGATGGGAAAAAGGCAGTAGCGGTGCTGCTTTTCAACAATGCCGATAAATTAAAACTGAAAAAGCATGTCTCCATAGCTTTCCCCGAGCCGGGCAATATAAAAAGGGTGTATGAAGCATTGGGGAACTATTTGAAGGTTGCCGAAGGGTATGGCAAAGACCAGGTGTTTGATTTTAACCTGGGTGGATTTTGCAATGCTTACAAATTCCAGGTAACCATGGTATACAATAGTTTAAAGATTTTACAGCGTGAAGGGTACATTGAATTCACCAATGAAATTGACAGCCCTTCACGTGTCCATTTTATAGTGAACCGCGATGACCTGTATAAATTCCAGGTGGCCAATGCTTTATTCGATGGATTTATAAAACTGCTCTTGCGGTCGTATGCCGGCCTGTTTACCGGGTATGTAAATATTAACGAAGAATTGCTTTCGAAACGGGCAGGTATTGACGGCGAAACAACTTATAAATTCCTGACACGCCTGAAATCGTATAAAATAATTGATTATATCCCGCGCAAACGGACACCTTATATTGTTTTTACCAAAGAACGCCTGAATATTAACCGGGTAGCCATTTCAAAAGAGAATTACAGTGTGCGGAAAAAGGATTACCGGAATAGGGTAGAAGCGGTAATTGAATATGCTACTTCGCTAACCAAGTGCCGTAGCCAGGCATTATTAGAGTATTTCGGAGAAACCGACTCTCCCCGGTGCGGGAAATGCGATGTGTGCCAGGGCCGGAATGTGTTGGGACTGAGCAAATACGAGTTTGACCTGATTGCCGGGCAGGTAAAAGAAATTCTGGAATCGCCACGTACTTATGAAGAGCTGGCTATCCGCCTGAAAGGGAATCAGGATAATGCAATGAATGTGGTACGGTGGCTGCTCGACAATGAAAAAATAATTTGCCGTATCGACAATAAGCTGGAATGGAAGACTGAATGAAGAGCTGACTTCCCCTGATAGTACTGGCAGGCGTAGGTATGGAACACCCAAATCTTAGAGACTGTTTAAAATTTGTTTTTGTGCCCCGAGGCAATCGGGATTGATAGATTAAGTTCTCAGGCAAGGCAAAATTGACGCGGCCCCGATCCCTCGGAGTTAAGGAGATTTTAACGCCGCATGAGGGCTTAAAGTGTAAAAACAAGCCAAAGCCTGCCTGTCCGGTAGGCAGGGATAAAATTTAAACAGTCTCTTAGTACTTCCTGATTTTATATTCCTGATTTCTTATTTCTGATTCGTTTTTGATCTCTCATCTCAAAGAAATCTAAAATATCCAATAAGGAATAAGCCTGCCTTCCGCAGGCAGGGAATATCCAAATAAGGGGTAGGTGCCATTTTTTTAATTTCTTATTCCTTGAATCTGTGTCCTATTTAGCTAAAATTTATGCTTAGTCCACAACTTCAATTTATAAAATCCCAACTTTTAGGGATTTTACACCTCATTGCCAGTATATATATTTGCGCTGGTTAATAAAGATTCAAAATAAAAGCATTATGGACAAAACAGTATTATTAATTGGCTTACTATTTTTTGTAGTACATGCAAATGCGCAACAACTTGACAATCAGGAAAACAGATTCCTGAATAGTGCAGAAAAGCTTTTGGCTACAGATGGGAGGCTCATTATCGGAGGCTATGGGGAAGCGCATTTTAACCAGCCTTTAGGTTCAGAAATAAGGCGTAATGGCAGCCTTGATGTACATCGTATGGTAATGTTATTTGGATACAGGTTTAATAATCGTACCCAGTTCATAACTGAAATTGAATATGAACACGTAAAAGAGGTTTTTATAGAACAGGCATTTCTTCAGTACAGGATAAATAACTTTATAAAATTCAGGGCAGGGTTGCTATTAATACCAATGGGCATAATAAACGAGTACCATGAACCGACAACATTTAATGGGGTCGAACGCCCTTTGATAGATAAATATATTGCACCTACTACGTGGCGTGAAATAGGTTTTGGTTTTACGGGAGACGTACTTCCAGCTTCCCTGAAATACCAGGTATATGTAGTAAACGGTTTTAAGAGTTACGATGGGTCTGCAAAGCTAAGTGGGAAGAATGGGTTTCGTAAGGGCAGGCAAAAAGGTGCTGAGTCGTTTATTAGCTCTCCAAACATTACAGGGAAGGTAGAATATTATGGTATTCGTGGCCTGAACATTGGTTTGTCGGGTTATTTCGGGAAAACCCAAAGTACTCTTTACGATGGTATCGCGAAGGGAGATTATGCAGCATTGTCAAAAGCTGACTCTTCGGTAGTTGGTATTTCAATGCTTGGAGCCGATGCCCGCTATTCGTTAAAAGGAATGCGGCTAAGGGGGCAGTATTATTTATCACACCAGTCAAATGCAAGGCAGTACAACTATTTTACTTCAAAAGGCGGCACCCCAAATGACCTGGGGGATTCAATGACAGGGTATTATGTTGAAGCCGGGTATAACGTTTTTTACCCATTTGGCAAGATGAAAACAGAGCTAATCACTTTTGTAAGGTACGGGGCTTATAACATGCACAATTCAGTTGTTGCAGGATCGACAAAAAATGATGCATATAATACCAAATCGATAACTACCGGCTTATCCTGGAACCTGGCCAGAGGTGCTGTCTTAAAAGCCGATTTACAATTTTTAAAATCTGCAACCGGCAGCAAATATTCAAAAGTATTTAATGCCGGGTTCGGAGTAATGTTTTAAGAAGATACAGTTATGCGGAAAATACTCTTTATTGGTGTAATCCTGGTATTTGCCTTTTCAGCATTCTGCCAGGATGAAATAGAATATCGGCATAGATCTGTTTTTAAAGGGCTTAAGAAGGTTGCTCAGATTGAAAATCCGGTCTTTAATGAAATACAAATCCCTGACTCAATGGGCAATCAAAGATATTTTCAGGGGAAATTCTTTTCAGTATCAGATAAAACCAACCTGGGAAAGGTTTATTTATACATAGGAAGAGTGAACACCTGCCGTGCAGGAGGCTGTTCAGCCCCCCTCCAGCCATCAGAAAGCAGTGGCCCGGAATATTTTGACTATTTTATAATTTTTGATTCAATATATACAGTCCTGTCCATAAAGATTTTTAATTACCAGGCAACTCATGGGCAGGGGGTTACGGCAAGAGGCTGGCTAAAACAATTTGTCGGGTTCAACGGCTCTTATAAGCTGGAGGCCGGTAAAGATATTGATTCTATTTCGGGGGCAACCATATCAGTACTTGGGATTATCTCGGATGTACAGCAAAAAACAGAGATGTTGAAGCAGGTAATACATGAGTAAATTATTGCACTACAATCATGGGGGGACAAAATTTGATTCCTTATATATTTAAACAACTTCCATATATTTGGTTTTGGCTCCGGGTATCCGGGAAACCCGTTTTTTGATGACATTATTCTTTTTTTATAAGGATTCAATTGCCGTAATTTGTATAATATTCATAATAAAAGGATAAATTCCTAACAGTTACTTATAAACTGTTTGAAAAAATCGAATAACAGTAGGCAAATGAACTAACAAATAACAAGATGAGAATAATCAACCATGTTGAGGAAGCAGTAAATGCGTTCAATATTAAACCGGGAAGCCTTATTTATACAGCAGGGAATGCAGCCACTCCACAAACACTGTTAAAACAACTTGTTAAGGATAAATCGATTAGGGATGTGGAATTAATCAGTGTCCTATTGCTGGGCGACATTCAGGAGTTATTCGAATCTGAGGCCTGCCAGAGAATTAAGCACCGGATCATTTTCTCAGGCCCGTATTCACGCAATGCGCTAAACAAAGGTATGGCTACTTACCAGGTGATGCACCTCTCCGATATTCCTCACCAGGTAAAAGAATACCTTAAACCCAATGTTGCCTTTATCAATGTAAGTGGCCCCGACAAAGGTGGCAATTACAGCTATGGCACCTCGGTGGAGGGTATCCAGGCAGCAGTAAACACGGCAAAAGCAAATGGCGGGATTGTAGTTGCCGAAAGGAATAAACAGATGCCGTTTATCCTTGGCACAACCCTGGACGAATCAAAAATTGACTATTTAATTGATACAGATTACCCACTTCCGGTGACCCCCGTCCACCAACCTGACGAAACGGCAAAAAAAATAGGGCATTTGATTACAGAATTATATATTTCTGACGGTTGCACCTTGCAGTACGGGATAGGGAAGGTACCTGAAGCCGTAACCGATGCAATCATTGATAAAGGAATAAAAGATATTGGTATCTACTCTGAACTGTTTGCTGATGCCATGCGTAAACTCGTCCAGAAAAGGGTGGTAACCAATAAATACTCGGATGTGAATTTCTCCATTTCCTCTATTTTCCTGGCAACCGACAAAAGCGGTTACGAATGGCTGGATTACAACAGCTCTGTTCAAAGCCGCCCTTGCAACCTCACCAACAGCATTTTAAAAATTGCCCAGCAGCATAAAATGGTAGCCATCAACAGTGCCATTGGAGTCGACCTGCACGGCAATATCTGGGCAGATTCATTAAAAGGCAGGGAAATATATAGCGGGATTGGCGGGCAGGCCGATTTCCTACGTGGCTCGTATCTATCAAAAAACGGGTATGGGATTATTGCCATGGAGTCTACAACGGCATCGGGCATATCAAAAATCAATGATATGTGCCCTGAAGGGATTACCACAACAGCTATCGCAGCCGACCCTGTGATAATCGTCACCGAACAGGGGGCTTTTAACCCCAAAGGATTAAACCTTGTTGAACATGCCATCGGGATTGCACACCTGGCTGAGCCGGACACAAGGGAAGCCCTGCTAAAAAAGATTTACGACAGCCCCGAATTTTATAAATCGAAAGAGGCCCTTAAAGATAAAGCCCCCAAAGGATTTACTCCGTACGAGGAGGTTAGCTGAACCACATACATATTATTTTCATATATTTATTCAGAAAATGGGTGGTTATTGGCTTTAAACAACTTCAAAATATAAATTTATGGAAAACTATAAATTAGTACTGCGGGGAGACCTTAATCAGAACGGGTACCTCTATGGCGGGAACTTATTAAAATGGGTAGATGAATATGCCTGGATTGCCGCCACCATTGATTACCCCAATTTCAACTTTGTCACTATCGCAATGGATAATGTAGTATTCAAAAAAAGTATCCGCGAAGGGAGTATCTTAAAATTCGACATAACAAAATCAAGGACAGGCAATACCTCGGTACAATATAATGTTAATGTATTTCAGATTGTTATCGGCGATGCCGGCGAAGACCCTGTTTTCTCCACACAAATAACATTTGTACGTATCAACGAAAACGGAGAAAAAATGAGCATCAACCCCAATGAATAATTCAGTATCCCTCATTTACTTTTAAGAGACTGTTTAAGTTCTATTTTTAAATACATTATCCTCTAAATCTGGCAATTCTTTGTAACCAACACTATTTCTTTTTTCTAAATCCAATCAAAATCACGCAAACAATCAGACAACGCACCCCAATTGAATCCAAAATAACTCGGGCTTGCCGGGCTTTTCATTTCAAATGACTCTTATTTCATTATATCTTTGGAGACAAACTCATTACCTTTAAACTTTAACACCCATACCTCATTTCTAAAGGTTATTGGTGGAGGCACCTCTCCTTGTTCCTTATACATTTTAAATTGCGTTGGTAAATGTTCTTCTAATTTTTGTTCCTGATACTTAATTGACGATTCTAAAAATTGCGTTAAGCTATACCTTATTGCAATATCTTTATTATCAACTTTAACATACATCAATGGAGGATTATTCACTAATGCGAACAAATTCATATCATATGAAATAACGAAAATATTAGTATCTTCCTTTTGAGAAAAATCAATTGTTAGAATATACTCAAACTCAACTTTAGAAAGATTTTTATTATAATACTCTTGCACATTACTTATTAATGTATCATTACTTATTATGAAGTTTTCTGCTTCCATTTTTGTTTCTTTTTTAGTTCCACACCCACCAATAATGGTGAGATATATAAACAAAACATATAATTTTCTCATAAAAAATATTTTACCAAGTTCCTAAATCTACTGGACTGCTTCCTCGCCCATTTATCTGCCACACTCGATTATTCCATAAGATATTTATTGACATTTTTAGCCATACTCCCATATCATAATCACCACCAGAAATTCCAATATATCCATTATTGTAAGAAGGATGCGTATGTATGTGTCCAGTTATTATGTTCCAAGAATCATTGTAATATACATTCTTTTGACCATTAATAGTTTTTACAGGTAGGTAATC
>JAADGO010000029.1 GCA_013152355.1 Chlorobiota bacterium | reverse complement strand
CAATAAATCTTTATTATGTGCAAGGATCTGCTCAATGGAATACAGAAGTAATTCTGCACCGGATTCACCGGCATGGATATTTCCGATCAATACACACAGGAAGGGAATTATGAAAAATATTTTTTTGAGTTTAATAGACATTATTTAAATAAAAAGATTGAATTAGGCATTTAAGCAACAATCTGTTTAAAAGAAAAAGGAGGATTGGTTGCCATTCATAAAACAATTGAGGATGTAAAGTGGGTAGTCTGAAATGATTTTTTTCAATAGAGCGGAAAAAAGTTGTGCCAACAAATGAAAAATATAAGCCACGATGGGTAACAGTATCAATCGTGATTCGAATTTGTCCCGTTTCATAACCTTCCCATTTTAACTCTGCGAAATACTTAAAATTGACATCATCGTCAGGGAATCGGTTCTGAGATTCAAAAATAGTATGGCTTCGTTCAGAAAAGTAATTTGTTTCCGAAAGGCACATTTTATTTTCATATTTTTTTCCTCTCAAACTCAGATAATTAAAGTAGTTTGTTTGAACATGATTATGAAAGGGCAGTGCCAACTTTTTGCTTTTTGCTTTTTATTGTTATCTTTACACACGGGAAAATTTCTTATGCTCTACTATCTCTAAGATGTTGAGTTCCTATAAGATAACTAGGCCTCTTTCCCACTTTTTTTGTTTTTTTATGAATTATTAGAAATTAGAGAATTATTGAAAAATATAATTCTAAGATTCACTTTTTTTAAGTGTTTGTGTTTTTGATTTTTAGTTTAGCAACAAAATATTGTAAAAAGAGAGAGGTATGGATTTAAACTTTTTAGATTTAGGTATTGTAGTAATTTATATTGCTTTAGTTTTTCTGTCTGGGATTCTAATGAAGAAGTATGTGACAGGTATTGGCGATTATCTTGTAGCAAACAGGACAATGGGCTTTAACCTTGGCATAGTATCCATGATGTGTACAGAAATTGGTATAATTACTTATATTTATTATGCTGAACTTGGTTATAAAGCCGGGTTTGCCAGTTTGATCGTAGCATTCCCTACTATGCTTGTTTACTTTGTTCTCGGGAGGACAGGTTTCATAATAAAGCCGCTTCTTAGAATGAAAATAATGACCATCCCTGAATTTTTCTCTGTGAGATTCAGCAAGGGGGTACGGTTTTATGTAGGGATTTTAATGGCAGTAGGAGGCATTTTGAATTTTGGGGTATTCCCCGGTGTTGAAGCAAAGTTTATAAATACCGTTAGTGGTATCCCTGAAGGGTATGTGTTATATACAATGGTAATATTGTTAACTTTAGTGTTAATATATACCCTTATAGGGGGTATGGTTTCTGTCATCCTCACAAATTATATCCAATATGTATTGCTGAGTTTTGGTATGGTATTCATCACCATTTATGGAGTTTATATAGTTGGTTGGGACAACATTGTAGATTCAGTAGTTTCAAATTATGGCGAAAAAGGGCTAAACCCTTTTTTCCCTTCATTGTTTGAGGGTGAGTTTGGAATTGGATTTATAATATGGCAGTTTTTAGAATGGACAGCACTTCTTGTAGCCTGGCAGGCAATAGCACTACGGTTATTCTCTTCGAAAAATTCAAAAACAGGCATGAGGATTTATAAATGGTCAGGTTTAATGTTCTTATCCCGTGCGATTCTTCCAATATTTTGGGGAATTATGGCTTTTGCATATCTTCCTGAGCGTGTAACCGGATTGGATGCCCTGCCGTTATTTATAAGAGCTATTACACCTAGCGGCATACTGGGGCTTATCTTTGCTGGATTATTAGCTGCGTCTATGTCAACATACGCCAGCTATTTGCTTTCATGGAGTTCGATTGTATCGCAAGATATCATCGGAGTCATAATAAGGCAGATAACAAAAAAAGAGATCAGTTCGAAAAGGCAATTGTTTATAAGCCGCCTGACTGTTGCAGCAGTAATGATTTTTATTATCTGGTGGTCCTTATCCCATAAACTTGAAGGATACCTCTATTTTTATTTGCAGATGACAGGGATGTTATTCCTTCCCGGGGCATTAGTGAGTATCGGATTTGGGATATATTGGAAAAAGGCTCAAAATGCCGGTGCATACCTTGCATTTACTCTTGGTGCAATACCACCTATACTTTATTTGGTATTATCTGAAGAAGTAAAAAATACATGGGCCTCGGAATTTGGATGGGGAGGCTTCCTGCTTGCATTGATTGGAATGGTACTAGGGTCGCTTATTCAAGACTTTTTTAAACAAAGAAAAGTAAAAAGCACCTCTAAAAACCAGAGTTTCACAACAATTCGGGCAGTTGGGTGAATTAGAAAGCCCGGAGGTGGAAACATTTGTTTTTGAAAAAAAATCGAATTAGATTTGTGTCAGACAAAGGTGTCAAAAAAAATAAGTTTCTGGAGGTGTACATAAATAAAAACATAAAATAAACATAAATTAAAATATAAAGCTATGTGGATTATATTTTGGGAGATTGTCCTCCTGTTTTCGATCATATCGTTTACCTACATGTCGATAAAGATTCTTTATCGTGGGATCAAAGAATTAAAGGAGATGTTCAAAATACTTAATGAAAGGAAATGAAGAAGATTGGGCCAATAATAAATGGTGAAGAATTAGATTTTACAGGTGGCGATACGGTAGACGTAATTAATCCGGCTACCGGGGAAGTGATTGCCCGGCAATTATGCTGTAATTCAGAATGCGTAAATGAGATTGTGGAATCAAGTAAGAAAGCATTTAATTCAGAAGAGTGGCAAAGGATGTCGCCTGCCGGCAGAGGGCATTGTTTAACCAGGCTTGCTGATTTGGTAGAAGCTCATTCAGAAGAGTTAGCCGGCCTTGAATTACAAGATACAGGAAAACCTGTTTCACAACTTAAAAATTCTGAAATCCCATTAACCGCATCAATAGTCCGGTTTTATGCAGGTGCCGCAGATAAAATTGAAGGACGTGTTAAATCGGCGTCAACAGGCACATTTCAATTTACAATGTATGAGCCTTACGGAGTAGTTGCCGGGATTTTACCATGGAACTATCCATTGGTTAATGTTGCAATGAAAATTGCCCCGGCACTTGCTGCGGGCAATGCGATTATTATTAAACCCTCTGTGGATACGCCATTAACCAGTGTGGCGTTTGCTAAACTATGTATCAAAGCAGGAATCCCGAAAGGTATAGTTAATGTCGCATTAGGGAAAGGTTCCTCTACCGGGCAAAGCCTGATTGAACATCCTGATATAAAAAAGATATCATTTACCGGTTCTACTGCAATTGGGCAGCAAATTCAAAGGCAGGCCGTTGATCAGATGAAAGCGGTGAACCTTGAACTTGGCGGGAAAAATGCACTAATTGTTTTTGCTGATGCTGATTTAGATAAAGCCGCCAATGCTGCTATAATAAGTGCTTTTGTAAATGCGGGGCAGTTGTGTGTGTCTTGTTCACGATTGTTAGTCGAGGAGTCTGTGGCTTCAGAGTTCCAGGCGATCCTTAAGGAAAAGGTTAATAAACTGATCGTGGGCGATCCTAATAATGAGGATACGCTGGTTGGCCCTATGATTACAAAAGCCCAATATGAAACAGCATTAGATTATATTAAAATAGCATCAGACGAAGGGTGTAAGGTCATAAGCGGAGGGAAAAAGATGAATCTCCCAAATATGGCCGGAGGGTTTTGGATTGAACCGACAATATTATCTGGCGTCAAGGCTGATATGAGGGTTGCAACAGAAGAAATATTCGGGCCGGTATTAAGTATTATCTCATTTAAGGATGAAGCTGAAGCTGTAAAAATCTCGAACAGTGTAATGTATGGTTTGTCCGGTTCCGTATGGACCACAGATGGAAGCAGGTCTATGCGTATGGTCAAGGCACTGAATACAGGGATCATTTGGGTTAATTGTATGATGGAAGGTTATCCTCAAACTCCGCTTCCTCCTCATAAAATGAGTGGAACCGGTGTTGAGCTTGGATTGGAAGGAATGATGGCTTATTGTAAACAGAAAAGTGCTGTAATGTCTTATGATAATAAAGCTACGGTAGGATGGAATTTGTAAATAAAAAAAGCCCGCTATTAAAAGAAATGATTGGCAAGCCTGTAGGGGAGTTGCCTACTCCGGTAATAGTAGCGGATTATAATGATATAGTATCAAATCTTTCAAAGTTGGATGAATATTTTAACAATGGGAATTGTAAAATACGTCCACATTTTAAATCTCATAAGTGTGTCACACTAGCCAGGCTGCAAATGACATATAAGAATACTATTGGTATTACATGTGCCAAAGTATCTGAGGCAGAACAGTTGGTGGGCGGCGGAGTGAATGACATATTGATTGCTAATCAGGTAATAGGGGTCGATAAAGTCAGGCGGGTAGCCTTAATAAATGAAAAAGCAACTGTCCGCGTTGCCGTAGATTCTATTGAGGGTATTAAACAGCTGGGGAATGCTGCACATGAGATTGGAGTAGAAATCGGGGCTCTTGTAGAGGTCGATATCGGTATGAACCGTGGTGGAGTACAACCGGGCAAACCTGCGGTGGACTTGGCCGAGGTCATTTCAGCCACAAAAGGTTTACGGTTCGATGGGTTGCAAAGTTATGAAGGGCACATCGTTACATTCCCTGATTATAAGGAAAGGAAAAAACTTGTTGAAAAAGATATGCTCCCTCTGCTTGAGACCAGGGCATTACTTGAACAAAAGGGGTTTTCAGTATTTGTGTCGTCAGGAGGGACAGGGACTTATGATATTACCGGGAATATAGACGGTATTGATGAATTACAGTGTGGAAGCTATGCATTGATGGACTCTGCGTATAAAAAGATACGCCCGGAATTCTTAAATGCCAGGTACATACTTGCCACTGTTATCTCAAAACGTAATGATGTAATTGCAACAGATGTTGGGCTAAAAGGAATGGGTGCAGAGTATGGGACTCCGGTTGTAATTGGTTATCCTGATGCAGAAACCCTTTATGTGGCCGAAGAGCATACTGTAATTAAAAATATTGACGTTAATATCGGCGATAAAATAAGGATTATCCCCCCGCATGGTTGCACTACCAACAATTTCTATTCACGTATGTGGATTACACGAGATGATAAAATTGAAGAACTATGGCCTATTGAAGGCCGTGGATGTTTAGAATAAATTAAAAATAATAAAAAAAAATGGCTAGATTTATTGAACTTAGGTTTGTTGAACAAGACATTGCAGTACGGGCAAGGTTACTTGAAGAAGAAATGCCAAGAACCTGCAGCGAGATAATTAAACATTTACCAATAGAGACTGTTGCAACCCATGCACGTTACTCGGGCAGTGAAATAGCAATGCTGCTTTCTACAGATATAAAAATAGAAAAGGAAAAAGCTACTTGTGTTGTTGAAACAGGCGATGTTGGTTATATGTGGCTTAACCGGGATGACCACTATGGGTTGGACGATGATGTTTCAGAGATATGTTGGTTTTATGATAAAGATGGTTGCCCGACAATGGCTGAAGGGCCTGTCAGGACAAATATTTTTGCAAAGATAGAAGGGGATGCACAGGAATTTTACAAAGCATCGGCCGATACCAGGATTACAGGTGTAAAGAATGTCCGTATTAGTCTTATCGAAGAATAAATAGAGAATGGCAAATCAAGAGAATAATCAGGAAAAAATTAATACCATAGGCATAATTGGCCTCGGTTTGATGGGGCAGGGAATTGCAAGTTGTTTTGTAAGGTACGGCTTCAATGTAATTGCATACAGTAGGACGGCTGCCAGGGAGCAGGAAACATTAAGTCATATTGCAGGCAGTTTTAAGAAATTAATAGATAGGAATATCATTTCTGAGTCTGATATCCAGGGCTGGGAAGAGCGTTTCAAATATGTTAATTCTTTGGAGGAGATGGGGGATTGCCAATTTGTTATCGAAACAGTTGGAGAATCACTTGACCTGAAGAGGTATATTTATAAAACTATTGAGTCGGTTGTTGGGAAAGATGTGGTAATTGCAACTAACACATCAGGCATTTCAATCTCATTGCTTCAAAAAGAGCTTGAAAATAAAGAGCGTTTTATAGGAATGCATTGGGCCGAACCGGCTGAGATTACGAGATACCTTGAACTGTCGCGGGCAAAAGAGACAGCAGACTATGCAGTTGAAATCGGGCGCAGTATAGGAGAAAGATGTGGGAAACAACCGACAATCCTCAATTATGATATCTCCGGATTAATTTCCAACAGGTTGATGTATGCTATGATGAGGGAAGCACTGTACCTGGTTGAAATCGGGGTGGCAGACATAGAAACCGTTGACCGCTCGTTTAGGAATGATATTGGCTGGTGGGCCACCCTTTGCGGGCCATTCCGCTGGATGGACATAACCGGATTGCCAACTTATGCGAAAGTAATGGAAGGGCTGTTCCCTGATCTTTGTAATGCCGATAAAGCCCCGGAACTGATCAAAGAGAAAGTAGATTCTAAGTCGAAATTCTATGATTACCAGGAGAATGAAGAAAAAGAATGGGAAGATATGTGGACCGACTTTACTCATGATATTAGTGAGCTTGTGAAGAAATATGAGAAGAAAGCAAAATTTTAAATGGCGTTCAATCAAAAAGATATAGAAAGTGCAATTGATAAACTTTTGCCGAAGATAACAGAGATCCGCCAACACCTGCATGCTAAACCTGAGTTATCCTTAAATGAATTCAGAACTTCAGAATTGGTAAGGGAACAATTATCGTTACTTGATATTGAAGTCTTCCCTCCATTTTTATCAACTGATGTTGTTGCGCTTTTAAACGGGGATAAACCTGAGAGGAATGTAACCCTCAGGGCCGATATGGATGCTTTGCCGATTACTGAGGAGAGTTCAATCCCGTACAAGTCGAGAAATAAGGGTATTATGCATGCTTGTGGACATGACGGGCATACAGCTATAATGATTGGGGCAGCGATTATCCTTGAACAGTTCAGAGAACAGTTAAACGGTTCTGTGCGGTTTGTATTTCAGCCCGGCGAGGAGATTGTAGCTGCAGGAAAAGATTTGATCGGGAAAGGGATTCTAAATTCTCCCAGGCCTCTTGCTGTACTTGCTCTTCATGGATGGCCAGGTTATCCCGTTGGGGCAATTTGTTCTAAGCCCGGAAACTTGATGGCAGCAGCAGATTTCTTCAAAATAACACTAAACGGGAAAGGAGGGCATGGTGCAAATTCAGGACAGAAGAATAATCCAATCCTCATAGGGAGTAAAATTGTTGGCCGCTTGTCCTCTATTCCTTCTGGGGAATTTAATCCCTCAGACACGGTGGTGATTAGTATTGGCAAATTTGTTGGCGGTACAAATCCTAATATTATCCCGAATGAGGTAATTATTGAAGGCTCGACAAGGTATTTTGGCAAGTCTGTCGGGCAGAGGATCCCCGGACTCTTTGAGGAGGTGTTAAAAACTGAGTGCAGCAACTCTGAGGTTCATTATGAGTTAAATTATAACAGGCCATATATTGCAACAGTTAACAATCCGGATATTGTTGCAAATTGTAAAAGCTACGTAAAAAAGTTTATTGGCAAATCAGCCTGGGTCGACATACAAGAGCCCGTTATGAGTTCCGAGGATTTCTCTTTCTACATTGACGAAAACCCGGGAGGGATGTTTTTCCTCGGTATGGGCGAGGATAGCCCCGACTTACATGCCAGTTCATACAACTTTAATGATAAAGCTTTAAAAAGAGGGATATTATTTTTTGTCCTTTCAACAATTGAGCTTTTATCCTGCAATACGGGCAAATCATTAAAATAGAGTAGGGTAGTTAAATTGAGTTTAAGGTTTATATTTATTTAAAATATTTACCTTTGCATAAGCATGGGCATTGAAGTTGTTTAAAGTTAAAGATGTTTCTCATAGATTCTCAGTTTAACTTTAAACAACTTTATTATGATAATTCAGTTTTGCTGAAGAAAGCTACATCAAAAAAAAACTTTTAAAAGTAGAAAGAGGGAATTATGCATTTACAGAAACTCAATTTATTTCTTTTAGGATATGCTTTGCTATTTGTACCACTCGGGGGCATGAAGGCACAGCCTGTAACAAAATTATCGCCGTCAAATAAAGATGATGCGTATACCACGACATCTAAAAATCCAGTTGGGCTGTGGCACGCAAACGAAAATAGCGGGTTTACATTACATGATGCCTCCGGAAACGGGAATAATGGACTTTTGAACTGGGATATGGATGCGGAAATTGCTTCATTCACACATGGTAGCTCCTCATCTCATTTTTCAGATATATGCTACGTGAACTCAGGTGCTTTGCCCGATGACCCGGATGACGACCTGTTCCTCTATGTGTACACCGAATACTCCGGATTTTTTAATAACTCAGGGAGTCAGAAACCGTATGAAAGCCGGAATAAAGCCGTTTATATAAGAAGAGATGGGACGTATGATCCTAGTATGGTCACAACAGTTTATGACCCCAATGTAGACGATCCGGAAACATATTACTGGGTGCAGACAGGCGATAGGATACCGGAACAGAAACTTGACCCTTCATGTTATGTTTTTAATGGTACCGATTATGTTTCTTTTACTCATCTCCAGCCGGATCTCCCACCTGATGGGCCCCGGCAGCATATAGTGCTCTATAAAGCCGATAAGTCTGTTAGCCCTGTGAGGTGGATAAGGGTACAGACTACTTCTGCGGCGCAAATGCAAGATGAAAGTGCCTTCCGGAATTTTCTTGTTGCAGATTTATTTGAGTTTGACCATGATGGCAATGGTATCAACAGTTTAATGGGTATCGGTAATTACGGAAAGGAAAGAAATCAATGGGATTCCGATTATATCACACCTAAAGAAGCCGAATTGCGTGTTTATAATTTCGGAGAAAATCCAGACTCCGGTAGCGGTAGTTTTCTTTCTGGGCACGCGGACTATATAGACCCGGATAACTATATAGCTTCGCCGGACATTATAAAAGCCGGCAACACTTTTTACATTGCATATTATGAAGCACCTCCACTTCCCCCACTTGTCCCCCCTGTTGCAGGCGGATATAAAGAATTCAACGCCGATATTAAACTCATAAGTACAAAAGATTTTAAGACATACACTCCTTCTGTATGTGTCAGTGGCAATTGTGCTAGTAATAATCCAAAGATTGAAAATAAATGGGCGGCGATTGCCATGCTTCCGGATGAAAGATTGTTTGTTGCTTACACATCAAGGGTAGCCGGCCAACTCGATTTTATATACAGGACATCTTCGCCACCATACAATACATTTTCCGACTCTTATGGCACCATCGGGAATGGTAAAGGTGAAGAGTACTATGCTGCGATCACCTTTGACTCAATGGGCAATATAGTACTGGCTGCACAGAGGACTACTCCTTCAAAAAGGACGGAGAGTCACTTAATGACAGATGCCTATAACTGGACAGAAGGAAGATTCGGCTCTGGATTGAAACTTGACGGCAAGGCTGATTATGTGAACGTTGGTAATGATACCAGTTTAAAGATAAAGGGTAATGAAATTACGGTATCTGCCTGGATCAGAGCTGCATCAAACAGAGCTGTTGGAAATGAGCGTATCGTTGGAAAGGGAATAGCTGACGATTCACCGCCGTACTACAGATACCTTCTTTACAGGGGGGATGATACGAGAGAACTCAGGTTTGGGATATCAACTGTCGGAGCATCCAGTCCTTCTGTTGCCATAGCAACTATATCCGGCGAATTCAGAGGCGTAACAGCCGGCACATGGATGCATGTAGTAGGAGTTTATGATGGTACAATAACAGACTCTGGGAAGGATAACATTTTTATTTACATCGATGGTGAATTAAAAGGCCAGGGCCGAGGGGGCAACAATCCTTCTGGTTTCAATATCGGCGATACCGATGAACCGGTCGTAATAGGAGCGAATACTTCCGTTTCACCTCCATCTCAATTTTTCCACGGCGATATCGATGAGGTGATGATATTTAACAGAGCATTGGACCCGTCCGAAATTCGAAGCCTATACACTAAAAATTCTCTCTAAAGGTATCCATAGGTCTACCCGGTATGAAAACGAAGGGCAAAGTAGAAAATTTACCGTCTTTGTACGAGGTATTGTAAATTTATTCCCCCGAAAGCCTCACTTTAATCTCCCCTTTATTGTTTTTAAGTGTCCATGCCGGGATTCTTATCTCAATCCGTTTCAACCCTTCAATCTGGCGGTCTAGCCTTAACGGAGCCGGGTACAATGAAATTACCGAAACCGTTAATTCAGGATGCGAAAGGTTTTCGAGTTTTAACGTTTCCCCGCCTTTTTTTAAAATGGCACCACCCTCTACAATTTCCACATCGGCAGTTGTCATTAGTTGCCAGGTAATCAATTTAGTATTTTCTGAAAGCTCAAACTGGTCATCAATCAGCAGTGATGTAGGGCTGTCTTTCACAAACCTTCTTTCGGCACTTTTCAGTTGTCCTTTAAAGGTCGGGGTCATATTGATTGTAACCTCGGGATTGTTGCCCGGTTTGAAGTCAACAATAGTTGCTTTTCCGTCAACCAGATGCAACTGGTTATTCACCGTAATTGTACTGTGCCCGTAATTGTTCTTGGTAAGCAGAGTCCACCTTTCGCAGCTTTGGCAACGGCTCCACAAATCGAACCCGTTTTTTTCCAGTTCATAGTATGACTGATTTCCGGGGTCAACTACCCAGCGCACTCCGTTAAGTTCAAAAACAAATGAGCCACCGTCCATATTGCCATGGTTTACCGAACCACTTCCGCCTTTCCCACCAAAGTAATACTGATGAGGGCCGTCTTCGCCTCCGGTAAAAATTACAATCGGGGTAGCCCCGTCACCTTTCCAGGCGGCAGGCATTTTTTGTCCGCCTTTTTCTTCATATTGTGAAATCCATACCAGCCCCGCACCGGCATTCCGCGGCAATTTCCCCATTTCTTTAGCCGGGCGTAAAAACCTTTCTTTTTCAAAGAATGCTTTATTTCCGGTTTTTGTGGCAAACCAGGCCAGGGTAATGTCGCCATTCTCACTTCTTTTATCGCCACAATCGGAATAATTATAGTACCAGCCGGAAGGTGCGTTGCACAAAACCCTGAAAACTGCACTTTCTTTAAAAGCAGGATAGTTGGCCAGCCCGAAATCAGTACCAAAAGCGCTTTCAAGCATTGCTGCGGTAAGAACAGTGAAACCGGTACCATAGCCCCAGTATGTTGAACCTTCGGGGTACACACCATCAGGGCCATATTCTGCCAGGGCTTCTGGCATTCCCTCCAATGAACGGCTGATGGTTTTTGCAGCCAGCTCCGGGTCTTTTTCGGCAATGGCAATCGAGGCAGCAATCATCCCCGCATTGCATACCTGGTTCCAATTGTTGGTGCCGTTTATCCACCATCCGGTGTTGCCATGTTTGTTATAACTTGGTTTAATACCTTTCTCAATTAAAGAGGTTTTTGCCAGTCCGATTGTTGATTTTGGTAATTTTCCGGCTGTCCAGTCAAGGGCAATAGCTACGGCCACCGACATTTCGGCCACATCAAGGTAATGCGAGGGGTTCCAGTCGGAGAAATTGCAAACTGCTACTACTTCTTCATTAATTCGACTCAAAATAACCGGGTCTTTCTCAATCCGGTATACCATTCCTAAAATATTCATCCGGTAAAGCATTTCTCTTGAGACCGAAAGCAGCCTGCGGCCAATCTTTATTCTTTCCAGCAAGGGTTGCTTTTGAACTTCAACTGCATTTAATTGAATGGCTTTATACATATTTTTCACCACCGGGTCGGTTTTCAATTTTCTCTTTAAGTTCCTTTCAATAGTTGAATTTAATACCAGCCGGGGCATCGATTTCCTAAGGTTCTTTTTAAGGTACTCAACCGAAATTGGATTTTGTAGCCTTGGAATATCTTTGCCAGCTACTTTCGATGAGGGATTGTTTACATCGGCTTGTGCAATCAATGGGACAATTAAAATTATGCAAAAAAGGCTGAGTAAAGAGTGAATTTTAGCTTTCATTTTAGTTGGTTTAAGACTTTGTATGTTATTCATACCATAAATATATTCAATTTGAGAACAAAGCCGTAATTAACTGAATAACTACAGCTTTGTTTTTTTATATTTCTCAAATAATAAAAGGATAATTTATTACCAACCCGGATTTTGTTTAATATTCGGATTTTGCGAGATTGCACTGAGCGGGATTGGCCACAAATAGTGTTTGCCTTCGTCAAATACGGGATTTGCCCAGTCGGTTCCCTGGTAAACATCAATATATGTTTTTCCGGTAACCGGATCAACTACTGATTTAACTGTTGCTTTTCCTTCAGGGTCGTAAAGTGCTTTTTGTGCAGCATCCCAACGCATCCCCCAATCCGGGATTTCCAGTTTTTTACCTTGTTTCCAGCGCATCAGGTCAGTGTAACGGAATCCTTCCATAAACAGTTCGACCCTGCGTTCGCGTCTGATCTCAGCAATTAATGGAGATACTCCATCGTTTACGTAACGTGGGTCAACCGGGATATTATTCATATCCATGTGTGGCATGGCTACCCTGTCGCGCAGTTTATTAATAGATATATCAATATCTGCCTGAGTGATGGTACCTAATTCTGCTTTAGCTTCAGCATAATTTAACAGTGCTTCGCCAAAACGTAAAATAATGGCAGGTGATTCTCCGGTATTATATGCATGTCCTATCAGGTCATTGGCATTATATACTTTTATAATATGGTATCCGGTTTCCGTTTTCCTTCCACCTGACATACCAGTAACCCTTGGATAAGCATATTCATTACTTGTGTCATAGAAATAGTAGGGTTGGTCAGCAGGGTGAAGGATGGTTTGCCTTAGCCGGGGATCCCTGTTTTCGAAGACATCTTCAATTTTATCATCGCCTTTATACAGTGGAGAAAGGGT
>JAADGO010000047.1 GCA_013152355.1 Chlorobiota bacterium | reverse complement strand
GATGCCTGAGCATCAGTGAATTGAGAAAAATAAAAATATCGCCAAAAGAAACATTTCTGATTTTGCAGAGTTTTCTTGCAGAGACTATCTACCAACTATATTAATTCCTGCTTGCCAGTTTTGATAATAGCCGTAATATTTCAAAATACAACCACACTAATGTCACCATCAGCCCGAAGGCGCCATACCATTCCATATATTTCGGTGCACCCGATTGGGCAGCCCGTTCGATAAATGCGAAATCCAACATCAGGTTGAGTGCCGCAATAACAATAACAACCAGGCTGATTCCAATGCTAAGGTTACTGTTCCCGTAAAGGAATCCCACATTTGCACCAAACATACTTGCAATAAAACTCACAAAGTAAACAATGGCTACCCCTGCTGTTGCAGCAACAACCCCTGTTATAAACCGGTTATTTACTTTTATGATTTTCGAACGGTACAAAAACAGCATAGCCATAAAAACGCCCATTGTTAAAGCCACCGCCCTCATAACAATACCGGGGAACATTGCTTCGAAATAGGCAGACAAACCCCCAAGGAAAGTCCCTTCAAGGATAGCATAGATGGGTGCTGACATTCCTGAGCTTTGCGGGCGGAAGACTGTCACCAAAGCAGTAATAAAACCGCCAATCCCGCCAATTATTAACCATGGCAGGATCGCGCTCATGCCGGCTTGCGGGTTATCAACAGTTGCAGCATCGAAAAACTTGCCCCATGTAAATATTGCACCTGCTAAAACCAGTAAAAGCATTAAACCTGTTTTATTAATGGTGCCACTTACTGTCATCACTTCCGAGTCGTAAGTATACCCTTTAGAAAAAACCTGTTCTTTAAAAACCGGGTTCGAAGATTTCGTTAAATTGATCATCGCAAGTAAAAAATTAAAAGTTTATCGGACATTTTATAATCAAAAAACCTGCCATTAAAGAAAAACCTGCCAGGATAGCAGTTTTCTTGCAGAGACTATTTAGAGCCTACTCCTGACTTCTGTATTCTTAAGTTCGTCAATTATTGCCCCTGCTAATTGCCGGGCATTTTCAGAGTCAGACCTGCTAAGCCCTTCGGCAAATTCGAGGCATCCGGCATTAAGGTATTCCGAGCGCGAACCAAGAATTGTAAACGACCTGAAAAATACATTGCCCAATCTTTTATCTTTCGACAACGGCACGAGTACTTCAAAGAATGGTTCAAACATCTCGTCAATAGCTGCCTTTTCAATCATTGCCAGCCTGCCCATAAGCTGTATCCCGGTAAACCTGACAATATGCTTTTTGCCCCTGCACCATTCCAATGCTTTAATAAACGCATAGCCCGAATACACCCATAAATTCGCTACCGCCTGCTCTGCGATTTCGCTATTTTCAAAACTTTTTGTCCAGAAATCCATTTGTTCTTCGGTAACCCTTTTAGGTTCGTCAAGCAATGTTGCCAGTATCTTACTCTCCCTCCACTGTTTGTTCCACAGTTTTAAGGCGAGCAGGTGGTTTTTTTCATAATCATTGGCAATTTCCCTTAAATCGACAATTGAAACACCCCAGTTAACCGGATAAACCAGCCCCAGTTGTTTCATTTTGTCAGCAACAACCCCGTTTTTCCGAAGCCTTATTTTTTTTAGTATTTCGTTATACTGTTGCTCAACAGCAGGGTCGTCGTCAAGTATGAAATTCATAATATTCTGAATTTGTTCCTGCAAAAATAGGAAGAATGCTTAGAGACTGTTTAAAAATTCAATAAAAATAAAGTGTCCTCTTTTACTCTTTAAACAATTTCATAATTATTTCTCAATAAAATCTCAATTATAAATCGGAAAGAAAAAGTTACATTTGCCAATACCGGTCAAAAAAAAGCAATACGAAGTTGTTTAAAGTTAAAGTGGATTTTCGAGAGGAATAATATTGTTTCTATAAAAAAACATATAAACAGTGTATCCGGGTTGCAGGCATTCCAATTGCTCCGGTTTGGGACTTTGCTCCTGGTCAGTATTGTGTTTACAAAGAGTAAGCTCACCACTGAAAGCATCGGGTCGTATGAAGTTTTCCTTTTTATCTCCGCCCTGTTATGTTCATTCTGGGTCAACGGGCTGATCCAGGCATTTTTGCCCCTCTATAAAAACAACAATACATTTGGAGTAGATAAAAAAGGCCGGTCGCCCGAAATTTTCAATGCTTTTGTTTTAATAAGCATCCTTAGCCTCATTGCAGTCCTGACTTTAGCCATTTTCAAAGATAGCATCTCTGCAATTTTCACCAAGTCGGGTGAAATACCTTTTTTCAACCTGCTGTTACTCTATATCCTGTTCAGCTGCCCGGCATACCTGGTCGAATACATTTACCTCCTGAAAAATAAACCCGGGTGGATTTTAAGGTATGGGTTCATAACCTTTTTTATTCAATTTATTTTGATTGCGGCCCCTGCTGTATTGGGCTACGGAATGGAGATTTGTGTTTCAGGGCTTGTATCCATTTCTGTAGTAAGGTATATATGGCTGATAATAATGCTCAGGAAATATTCACTGCCGGTTTTTTCATTTGCTTTCATCAGGGAACATATCTCGTATGGTTACCCCTTGATAATAAGTGCTTTACTGGGGAGCTCGGCACAGTACGTTGATAGTTTCCTGGTATTGAACAAGTTTGATGCTGCCACATTTGCTATTTTCCGCTACGGGGCAAAAGAGTTCCCGTTGGTTTTGCTTATAGCCAATGCATTCAGCACTGCAATGATCCCTGAGTTCTCATCAAAAGAAAAGCTGTATAACTCGTTGCAATTGCTACGAAAAAGGTCAGCCCGGCTGATGCACCTGTTGTTCCCCATATCAATGGCTTTTTTGTTATTCAGCAACTGGCTCTACCCGGTGGTTTTTAATGATAATTTTACTGAAAGTGCCAGAATATTCAATATCTATTTATTGATTATAATTAGCAGGCTGGTTTTCCCGCATACAATCATTATTGGTTTGAAAAAGACTAAAATTGTGATGTATGCCTCCTTTGCCGAATTGGTGGTGAATATTATCCTGAGCGTTATTTTCATCCACTTATGGGGGATTGAAGGCGTGGCATTTGCTACACTAATAGCTTTTGCCATACAAAAAATTATCTGGCTGGTTTATAACAAAATAGTACTGAAAATACCTCCGAAAGAATATGTCCCGGTAACATTTTGGGCGATTTATTCTTTAATAATCCTGATTATCTACTATTTTGTGTACTGACAGGCTTTTAAACTTTATAATATGTGGCAATAATAATGGTAAATCAAAATTTATTGGAAATATTAACCTGCCCCGGATGCGGAGGGAAAGGCCTGTCGCTAAACGATGGAGGCGACTTGTTGAGGTGCAAAAATTGTTCGCAAAACTACCCGGTCAGCAAAGGCGTACCTGTAATGCTGGCTGCTAATGCAGGGCAAAGGGCTGAAGCATCTGAGATACATAAAGAACAGGGGACAACCTTTAAGTATATCGACCACTACCAAAAAGATGCGGAGCATTTCGATTATTTTCAAACGCATTACGGAGCTACCGGGCACAACGAAAGGAGGCTGCGGGAATACATCATTTCTAAAATACCCAAAACCAAATGTACAATACTGGATGTCGGGTGCGGCAGTGCCTGGGTTGCCAGGGCATTGTGCCCCAAAGGGTATAGCGTCCTCTCAATGGATATCTCGTTAAAAAACACTTCTGAGGCGTTAAAAAAATACCCGTCAGAAAACCATGCTGCAATTGTGGCCGATGCCTATGCACTTCCACTGGCAGATAATTCTATAGATTTTATTATTGCTTCAGAGATTATTGAGCACACTGCTTCCCCCGAAAGGTTTATTAAAAGCCTGTTCCGTGTGTTAAAACCTAATGGGGAGATTATCGTTACAACGCCCTATAAAGAGAAATTGATTTATTCACTTTGTATCCATTGCAACAAACAAACCCCCCACAACGCCCACCTCCATTCATTCGATGAAAACAAGCTGGCCTCGCTTTACCAGGGGAATGACCTGGAATCATATAGTTATTTTACTTTTGGGAATAAAGCATTGATATATTTGAGGACACATATCCTTCTGAGGCATTTCCCTTTCCGTTGTTGGAAATTGACAGATAAATTATTTAATGCAATTTATAAAGCCCCTACCACTATTTTGGTTAAATGGAAAAAAAAGGGATAAAGAAGTTGTTGAAAGTTAAACAACTTCTTTGATAATTATCAATAAATTCAGTCCTGATGTATTGTATACTTAGTTTCTATCAGTATATTTGAAGGAGTGATAAAAAGTGGTCGATTACAATAATATAAGTTCAAATAAGTTATGGCATTTTCTAATTCCAGAGTTACGGTAACTGCCTGTTCTTTAGTAGTCGGAGCAATTGTCCTTTTTGCAGCCGGATGCTCTTCACCAACAGAAAATATTCCTGCCAAACCCAATATATTGTTCCTTTTTGCCGATGACCAGAGGGCTGATGCACTTGGGGCTGCCGGCAATACCTATATTAAAACCCCGAATATTGACCAATTGGCTCAAAACGGCATACGTTTCACCAACACCTATGTAATGGGCGGGCACCATGGGGCTATATGTGCGCCCAGCCGTGCCATGCTGATGAGTGGGAAAAGCCTGTTCCATGTTTATGACAGGCTGGATGGTGTGACAACCATGCCAATGTATTTCAACCGGTTTGGCTATGAAACATTTGGGACGGGCAAATGGCACAATAATGCCAATACATTTGAGGCTTCATTCCAGAAAGGGAAGAACGTTTTTATTGGCGGCATGAGCGACCATTTTAATGTACCATGCCGCGACTTAGGGCCGGACGGGAAATTATCAGAGCCCATAATAAAGGGATACTCTACGGATCTTTTTGCTGGGGCTGCAATAGATTTTATTAATGAATATGCAAGCAGTAAAAAAGACCGTCCTTTCTTTTGCTATGTAGCTTTTACTGCACCACACGACCCACGTTCGCCACGGAAAGATTATATTGGTATGTACCCTGATGAATCTATCCCATTGCCCGGGAATTTTAAAGGGCTTCACCCTTTTGAATTCGACAACCTAAATATCAGGGACGAAACACTTGGCCCCTGGCCACGAACCCCGGAATTAATACGGGCATCGCTGGCCGACTATTATGCGTTGATCTCGCATGTTGACGATAAGGTGGGGGAAATCATCGAAACTTTAAAGAAAAATGGCTTGTATGAAAATACGGTCATTGTATATGCAGCCGATAACGGCCTGGCTTTGGGTAGCCATGGTTTGCTGGGTAAACAAAACCTATACGAGCACAGCACAAAAGTCCCACTGATATTTAGTGGGCCGGGTATCCCAAAAGAAAAGGTAACTGATGCACTGGTGTACCTGTATGATATATTCCCCGGACTTTGCGATTTATGTAATTTACCTATCCCTGAAGGAATTGACGGGCAAAATATTGCTCCTCTGATTAAGGGCAAACCGGGAGGGGTACGAAATTCACTATACACGGTGTACCGAAATACGGCAAGAGCCGTCCGTACAAAAGACTGGAAACTAATCCGCTACCCACAACGGAATTATACGCAGCTATTCAACCTGGAGGAAGACCCGCTGGAGATTAATAACCTTGCTGCTCTTCCAAAATATCATGGCAAAGTTGATGAAATGATGGCATTGATGAAAAAATGGTACACTTTAACCGATGATACAGCTACATTAATGCCTAAAACGATTTTACCGCTGGAATACGACTATACAAAACTGAAACAGGTTCCAGATATACACCAACCAGAATATGTCCTGAAAAAGTATTTTAAAAATGTGGATATGCAACAAAGTAAAAGAAAAGGACACTAATTTATCATTGTTAAAAACACTTAACTGTTATGATTAATGTAGAAGGCCGTACCCGGAATATTTTATTGTTTATAGGGGCAATCATCACCCTTTTTATTTTTTGGTATTTTCGTTCAATCGTTGCCTATATCCTTATTTCGGTGGTTCTGTCCTTTCTCGGCCGTCCGTTGGCCAGGTGGCTGCATTCAATCCATTTTTGGAAGTTTGCGGTATCAAAAACGCTGGCAGCTTTTATCTCACTGGTCGTGATCTGGTTCTTTTTCATCGGGTTTATCCGTTTTATCATCCCGCTTTTAATAAACGAATTCGAGGCACTTTCAACAATTAACTTTGATGCCGTACTAAAAACATTGCAGGAGCCATTAAACCGCATTGCCAGCTTTACTAAAGGCGAGCAGGTAACCATAAATGATAAATCATTCTTCGAAATACTACAGGGGCAGTTATCATCTAAGTTCAATTTTTCTCAAATATCGAATATTTTCGGTTTTATAGCCGGCACTTTGGGTGAATTACTAATTACCTTCTTTTCGGTATCATTTATTACTTTTTTCTTTCTGAAAGAAGAAACCATGTTCCGTGACGGGGTATTACTCATTGTCCCGACCGGCATGGAGGAAAAGGTTGCCAAGATACTTGATTCAATCACCTACCTTCTTCGTCGTTACTTCCTTGGGTTGATGTTCGAAGTGATAATGGTTATGCTGCTTGTTACGCTTGGGCTTACCATTGTCGGTATCGAATTTAACCATGCTGTCATTATTGGTTTGGTCTGCGGAATGTTCAATGTCATCCCGTACCTTGGCCCGTGGATGGGGGCATTGGTTGGCCTACTTATTGGCGTGGCAATCAACCTGGATGCTGATTTTATGAGCCAGATATTACCATTACTCGGCTGGATGGTTGTGGTTTTTGGCTGCGTACAGATAATTGATAATATTTTATTCCAGCCACTAATCTATTCCAGCAGTGTAAAAGCCCACCCGCTCGAAATATTCCTGGTAATTATGGCAGCCGGAAGTATGGCAGGAATCGTGGGGATGATCCTGGCAATCCCTGCTTACACCATCCTGCGTGTAATAGCTAAAGAATTTTTTGACAATATGAAAATTGTAAAACGTATTACCAAAAGCCTTGATGAAAACGAGGAAAAATTGAAGCCTAAAGAAGAAGCCCACGGGGGGTCAATAGAATAAATT
Organism: Chlorobiota bacterium; assembly: GCA_013152355.1. Classification (GTDB taxonomy): domain Bacteria; phylum Bacteroidota; class Bacteroidia; order Bacteroidales; family Prolixibacteraceae; genus JABMQB01. The sequence goes on along the minus strand of JAADGO010000047.1, from coordinate 7,812 downwards.
CCGGATACACAGATGCCCAAATGGAAAAAGCAAGAAAAAGCAACTGCCTGTAGCAATCAACCCTGCCTATATTGTCAAGTCTTACACCAATCACCACAATTTATTTATTGATGGACAGTTTACTTTTAAACGGTTATATTAGTTTTGTGCCAATGAATAAAAATCGACTACTATTCTTCGCAATATTATTGGTTGGTATTTCCCTGGATTGTTTAGGGCAGGGGAATAATATTACATTGAAAGGTAAGATAACCGATACGAATGGGGATCCACTGGAATTGGCCAATATAGCCCTGAAAGATTTCCCCATTGGCACCACCTCCCTCAGGGATGGGACATACTTGTTACGCATCCCTGCAAAAAGGGAAGTAGTAGTTGTAGTATCATCAGTCGGTTACAAAACCCAACAACGGACTTTCACGGCAAAAACAGGCAAAACCATTTTTTGGAACATCACCCTTGAAACCTCTGACAAGGAACTTGCTGAAATACAGGTTAGAAGAAACCGGAAAAATGGCGGTAATGTAGTAAGGATCGACCCACGCCTGGTCGAGTCATTGCCAGATGCTGCCACAGGGGGTGTTGAAGCTCTGATTAAAACTTTGCCCGGTGTTTCTTCAAACAACGAGTTAAGCTCTCAGTACACCGTCCGTGGAGGCAATTTTGATGAGAACCTTGTTTATGTAAACGGGATTGAAATTTACCGCCCTTTCCTCATACGTGCAGGACAACAGGAAGGGCTGAGTTTCATCAACAGCGACATGGTTTCGTCAATCGAATTCTCTGCCGGCGGGTTCGATGCAAAATACGGAGATAAAATGTCGTCTGTTTTGGATATAAAATACCGTAAGCCAACAGGGTTTAAAGGATCCTCATCGGTGAGCCTGCTTGGCGCTACCGCACATATCGAAGACAAAACGCTAAACGGCAAATTATCGCACATAAGCGGCGTCAGGTACAAAAGCAACCGCTACATGCTATCGGGGCTGGACGAACAGGGCGAATACGACCCGCGGTTCATCGACTTTCAAACCTACCTGACTTACGAGCTTTCAAAAAAGTTGAGTATTTCATTTTTGGGGAATATTGCCCAAAATAAATACAACTTTATCCCACAGTCGCGAAAAACCACATTTGGCACCTGGAATACACCGCTGAATACAGTTATTTATTTTGAAGGGCAGGAGATTGATAATTTTACTACCTACCTGGGTGCATTCTCTACCGATTTCCACCCTAATAATAACCTCAACTTAAAATTTATTGTATCGGCTTATTATGCAAGCGAAGAAGAAACATACGATATAAGAGGTGATTATTACCTGAATGAACTGGAACGGAATATGGCTTCGGAAGCGTTTGGCGACAGTGTGCTGAACCTGGGGGTCGGGACATTTATCAACCATGCCAGGAATTACCTGGAAGCACGGGTCTATAGTTTTTCACACCGGGGAGCCTACAGTTCCGAGAAACACCTGCTCAACTGGGGTTTCAAAATTAACCGGGAGGTGATTGACGATAAAATTAATGAATGGGTATACCGCGATTCGACAGGCTATTCATTGCCTTATTCCGATACCAAAGTAAACTTGTATCAGACAATAAACAGCTCTGCCAACCTCAGGTCTTTCAGGTTCACATCCTATTTTCAGGATACGTACAGCATTCCGGTTGGCAGTGGCGATTTATACTTTACCGGAGGCATCAGGGCACAATATTGGGATTTTAATAACGAATTGATAATCAGCCCACGTACATCGCTCAACTATTACCCCGACTGGAAAAACAATATTGCCTTCAGGTTGTCGGCCGGCATGTACCACCAACCCCCTTTTTATAAAGAACTGAAAGACAGGGAGGGGAATATAAATTATGGGCAGAAAGCACAACGCTCGTACCAGGTAGTTTTGGGCACCGACTACATTTTTACAGCCTGGGGCCGCCCTTTCCGGTTGACATCCGAAGGGTACTATAAATACATGAACAGGCTAATCCCCTACCAGATCGACAACGTGCGGATCCGCTACCTGGGGAACCAGGAAGCAACAGGCTATGCCACCGGGCTCGACACAAAAGTAAACGGTGAATTTGTAAGTGGACTCCAGTCGTGGGTAAGCTTATCGTTTTTAAGGACACGCGAAAACATAAAAAATGACGGGCATGGCTGGATACCCCGCCCCACCGACCAATGGGTTAATTTTAGCATGTTTTTCCAGGATTATGTACCGGGGAACCCTTCCTATAAAATGCACCTTACGGCATTTTACGGGGCACGCCTGCCCGTTGGCCCGCCCAACTCAGAAAGGTGGCAGGATACATTCAGGATGCCGCCCTACCGGCGAATCGACCTTGGGTTCTCTAAAATATTGATCAGCCCAAATAAAACAATTCAAAAGCCGTGGCTAAGGTATATCAAAGATATGTCGGTAAGCCTCGAAGTGTTTAATTTGCTGAATATCAACAATACCATATCTTATTTCTGGGTCGCCAGTAACTATGGCGACCAGTTTGCCGTACCCAATTACCTGACAAGCAGGAAAGTTAATTTAAAGCTTTCAGTGAAATTTTGAATCTAAAACACCCAATAAGGAATAAGGAATATCCAAATTTCATTACTGAATATAACTAAGCTAAATTTTAGGAATATGAAAAATAATTGGTAAATTTACTCCCGGTATCGCTTACTTAACAGGCGGGGAACAAACATTATTTATATAATCTGTTTAACAGCCAATTATGAAAGCAAAAGTCGAATTTGGGCATATTGCATACATAAAAATCGCTTTAAGTATCTCAATATCAAAATATTACAAGAATGCAGGGTTGAAGTCAGGTATAAAATGAGGCATTACTGAAACTTTTTATTCAGAGGGTACCCTAAAGGTAGTTCTGTTGAAGTCAGGTATAAAATGAGGCATTACTACGAATAGTGAGGGTTTCACTCTAAGTGAAGCCCTCACTAAATGGTTACATTGCACTGTACCTTGCTGAGTATGAAAGTTGCCTCTGGAAATCTGTAGCCAGCCCCTCAAAATAATATTTAACCGCCTGCCGCCTGCAATACCTGAACAAGAAAATGTTAACTTTACCGGTCGAATCAGGTAACATTATTGAAGGGTAAGTATGCAATTTTTATTTCCTTATTTTTTATTTGCACTGGTAGCGATAGCCATTCCTGTTATCATACATTTTTTTAATTTCAGAAGGTTTAAAACAGTCTATTTCAGCAATGTTGATTTCCTTAGGAATATCAAAAAAGAGTCGCAAAAACGGTCGCGGTTAAAGCAGTTGCTTATATTGATTGCCCGTATAATGACTATAGCCAGCCTGGTATTGGCGTTTTCACAACCATACATCCCTTTAAACAACAGGGGGCAGAATAACCCTAACCAGGTAGTGGCCGTTTATATAGACAACTCATTCAGTATGAATAGTAAATCAGGACAGGGGCAGTTGCTCGAAATAGCACGTACCAAAGCTGTTGAGATTGCCAAAGAATACAAACCGGGGACAAATTTCATACTTATTACCAACGACCTTCTTCCTAAACACCAACACCTGTTCAACAGGGAACAGTTTATTCAACAGGTATCTGAAATAAAAACCACCCCTAATGTTATCCCTTTGTCAAGGGTATACAACAGGTTAAAAGAATCAGTAAACACTATGGATGGGGATGCCGAAAAGAGTTCCTATTTTTTAACCGACTTCCAAAGGAATATTACTGATATTGCAAATTTTAATGCCGACACATCCATTTGGACCTATTTTATCCCTCTTATCCCCAAAGTGGCCAATAATTTATACATCGACTCGTGCTGGTTCGAAACCCCATCGCGAAAGCTGAACGAAGAGGAAACATTGTTTGTGAAAATTATCAACCTCTCGGATGAAGACTACCAGAACCTCCCGTTAAAATTTTACCTGAACGACTCCCTGAAGGCACTGGCAAATTTCAGCATCAGTGCACATGGAGAGATTGAAGCCAGCCTGAAGTACACCAACTTTAAAAGCGGGTTCCAGTTTGGCAGGGTTGAACTAACCGACTACCCGGTTACCCACGACAATACATTTTACATAAGTTACCACCTGCTGCCCGAAGTAAAAGCACTTGCTATATACGATGGCCCGGGGACAAACGAAGGATTGGGCTATTTGAAAGCACTTTTCAAGGACGATGCCTATATACACCTGGACGCTATGAATAGTAAGAACATACAGATCAGCCAATTACATGACTACAATGCCATTTTCCTCCTGAACATTAAAGAGCCGGGGAGCGGAATAATTAATGAGCTGGGAAAAGCTGCTGCTAATGGAGCAAGTATACTGTTTTTCCCCGATTTGGAAGGTAATGTTGAAAGCTACAACCTGTTGCTTGCAAAATTCAACACCAACAAGATTAGCGGAATAGATACAACCAGGCAGGCTATTGGCGGGGTTGCCTATGAAAACCATATCTATTCAGATGCATTCAGGAAAAAAGAAAGCAACACCTCCCTTCCCGAGATAAACGGGCACTTCAGGTTTACTTCGGCAATACGTATTGCCGAAACCAAGCTACTCTGGTTTAAAAACCGTGATAAAGCACTGGGAAGCATTGCTTACAAAGATGGTGTCCTATACACGTTTAGTTTTCCGCTAAACCGACAAAATGCAGGCTTTGCAACTGATATTTTATTTGTCCCAACCATTTACGGGCTGGTATTGAACAGTATCCCCCGGCAGAAAATCTCGTATACCATTGGCACCGACCACTTTGTCCTTTTGAACCAGCTTAACCTAACCAACAAAAACTACCCTGTGGTTATCCGGGATTTAAAATCGGGTGCAGAATTTAAAATCGAAACACAGGTGGGCAATGCCAACAAAATACGGCTCGACTTAAGCAATATCATTACCCATGCGGGGCAGTATGCCGTGAAATCGGATAACAAGGTAATTGCACCTCTTTCGTTCAATTATAACAGAGACGAATCGGACCTGCGTTATTTTACACCGGATGAAATACAAAATGAGTTGGCCTCGGCCGGGCTTACCTCCACCACACTGATAAAAAATACAGACGCCCGGTTTTCTGAGATATTTAGTGAGCTGCAAAACGGCAGGCAACTCTGGAAATGGTTTGTGCTGTTTGCCCTGGCCTTTATTGCTGCCGAAGCCCTGATTATCAGGTTCTGGAAAAATTAATGCCGGGGAAGCCTTAAAGGACTCTAAGAGACTGTTATTTTTTTCAACAACCAGGCCATATTTTGCCCCAGGGCGTGCATTGTCTTAATGCCTTCTTTATCGGCTAACACATCTCCCGGTTCTTTGCCAAACGCAAAATTCCAATAAGTCGACCCCGGGACGATCATTTGGTTTATCAGGAAAAAGTTGTTGATTGTTTCGAAAGTGTGCAAGGCCCCACCCCGCCTGACGGCTACCACTCCGGCACCCACTTTCCGTTTTAATAAATGCCCGTTGCCACGTGTCACATAACCCGAAACGTCTATTAACGCTTTTGCCTCGGGGGTGATGTCGGCAAAATATACCGGCGAACCAATGATAATCCCGTCTGCTTCAACCATTTTTTCAATACACAGGTTTAATAAATCATTTTTGATATGGCACCTCCCGTCCAGTACCACCCTGCACTTCCCACAAGCTGTACAACCATGTACAGGCTTATTGCCAATTTGTACAAGTTCGGTGGTTACACCTTCTTTATTAAGCTCTGAAAATACTTCATTGATTAAGGTGGCTGTATTCCCGTTTTTGCGCGGGCTTCCGTTAAATGCTACTACTTTCATAAACAACTTCTATTATTGGTCAAAAACATACATAATAATATTAGCCCCCATTTTTAATGCTTTCAAGCGAATCTCCTCCGGGTCCTTATGTACTTCGGGGTCTTCCCACCCATCGCCTAAATCCGATTCGTAGGTGTACAGGCAAACCATCCTTCCGTCAATAAATATCCCGAATGCCTGCGGTGGTTTATTGTCGTGCTCGTGTATCTTGGGCAACCCTTTGGGGAAATCATATTTCTGGTGGAAGATTTCATGTGAAGGGGGTAGCTCAATAAAGTCCTTTCCGGGGAATACTTTTTTCATCTCCCTCCTTATAAATTTATCCAACCCGTAGTTGTCATCGATGTGTAAAAACCCTCCTCCTTCGAGGTAAAGCCTCAGGTTGCGTGCCTCCCTATCCGAAAAAATAACATTCCCATGCCCGGTTAAATGTACAAATGGGTAATTGAATATCTCCTGGCTGCCTACTTCAACCGTTGAGGGTTCAGAGTAGATACCGGTATTCAGGTGGTTGTTGCAATATTCAACCAGGTTGGGTAAAGCACTGGGGTCGGAATACCAGTCGCCACCGCCATTATATTTTACAAGGGCAATCCTTACTGTTGTATTTTGTGCAAAAGATGCGGAAACAGAAAATATTAAAATAATAAATAGGATGATCTTCATAAAATTATTCATTTGCAAGGTTGATAATGTGGCAAGCGGCAATCCCGGCCGTTTCTGTACGCAGCCTGCTGCTTCCCAATGAAATCTCTTTAAAGCCGTGCCTGAGTGCCAAAGTTACCTCTTCTTTTGAGAAATCGCCTTCAGGGCCAATTAATACCAAACTGTTTTCACTTTTTTTAATACTATCTTTTAAATGTTTCTTTTCTCCTTCGTAACAATGGGCGATGTATTTTTCCCCATCGAAAGGCCTACTCAGTAGTTGATTAAAAGGAATAAGCGGATTTAATTTTGGGAGGTAAGCTTTTAATGACTGCTTCATGGCTGCAATGATAATTTTTTCCAGCCTTTCTGGTTTTAAAGATTTCCTTTCGGAAAACCGGCAGATAACCGGGGTAATTTCATTGACCCCTATCTCGGTAGCTTTTTCAAGAAACCATTCAAAACGGGCAATATTTTTTGTCGGGGCTATGGCAACATGCAGTCGAAAACCTTTCCCCCCGTAATCATTTTCAGTAGAAATCACCTCCAGTGAACACCTTTTGGGGTTTGGGTCAGAAATTTGGGCTTCATAGAAACCTCCCTTTCCGTCAACCAATTGTATTTTATCACCAATGCCAAGCCTTAAAACCCGGATACAGTGTTTTGATTCAGTTTCGTCTAACCAAACGCTTTTCCCCGGAATATATGGAATATAAAATAACTGCATATAAAATTCATTTTTGACCGGCTGCTTTTTTTTGCTTTTGATATGATCAGATAATCACTTTCCAATAACTCATCAGGTATTTTGCTTGAAATGAATGCAATTATAACATGCTTGTATTTACCAATTTCCGAGGTCAAACATAGAGCAGGCCGTACCTTTGAGGTAGAAAGGCCATCGAAAGGAAAAGGAACAAGCACAATAGAATTTTTAGTCATTGTATGGCTCTCCGTCTTCTAATGAATAAATATTTTCAGCCGGATCATTTAGATAATCAAACGCAGGGTTTTTTGAAATTGAGTCCATCCAAAGCTTTTCTTCATCCAGCTCTGATAAATCGTCTTCTAAAAGAATCAATATACGGACATTCCTCTCTGATTTATCAAGTTGATAATCGATTCTTAGATGTCCATTTTTATCCGTCTTGGAGTTTATTTCTATTGCTTTCATTTTGCTCCTTTTTTACAAATATAATAATAAGCATTTTAGTTGGCCGTACAGAGTTTGTAAATTAGCTATTAACGTAGTTATAAGGCTGTATTATTATGCGGCTTATTCTTTAGTATCCTGTTTTGATTTTAAAATAGCTAAATAATTCTACAAACTTTTCATTAAACATATTAGTTTTCTTAAGTGACATTTTCTTAAATT
>JAADGO010000125.1:14389-14692 GCA_013152355.1 Chlorobiota bacterium | reverse complement strand
TGGTTATAATTTTTCTGATTATCTTAGCAAGGTAATAATTTAGTGTTTAATCAGAACAGCTCAGAGGATGGAAAAGTTTGCAGTAATTGTTGCAGGAGGCTCAGGGTCAAGGATGAAGGGGGACGTTGCCAAACAATTTATTGAACTGGCAGGGAAACCAATACTGATGCATACAATTGAAGCTTTTTTCAATTTTGATAAAACTATCCAACTGGTACTTGTTATTCCTGCCGGCCAAATCAGCAGATGGGAAAAACTATGCCTGGCACATAATTTTACCATAGCTCATCAAATAGCCAAAGG
>JAADGO010000125.1:0-14358 GCA_013152355.1 Chlorobiota bacterium | reverse complement strand
GGCCTCGGATTTGTAGGAACCGAAGGCATTGTGTTTATCCACGATGGTGTCCGTCCATTGGTAAACAAGGCTACTTTAAATGCCTGTTTGGAAACGGCTGTGGAAAAAGGAAATGCAATCCCGGTTTTGCCGGTTACAGAATCAATCCGTAAAGGGAATAATACAAATAGTGTGGCTGCCGACCGGAACGATTATTTCCTTGTACAAACGCCACAAACATTTCATTGTAAACTAATTAAAGATGCGTATTGCCAGGATTACAGAGTGCAATTTACCGATGATGCCTCGGTAATCGAAGCTTTTGGCGAAAGTGTCCATTTGGTTGAAGGGAACAGGGAGAACATTAAAATAACTTACCCCGAAGACCTGGAATGGGCGGGTTGCTTTTTGTAAATGACTGTTTTCAGGATAAGCGTAACGCAGTTATTGACGTTTTCTTAGAGACATTAGTGTCGAGTCAAGTAAACTATGTCGCATCTCCTCGATACCCCTAGCCCCCAGAGGGGAAACCCTTCAAACCCTTCGCGCCTGGGTTGTTCCCTTTAGGGAATTTAAGGGTGAGCGATGGCAATTTTAAGTAGTCTTTTTATGTTTGACTTGACACTAAATAAGGGAAATACCCTTTTAAGCAGTTTCTAAATAAGCCCCGGTATGTAACCATCTCTTATTTCGATTTTTCGAATGTTCAAGGCCTTTTATTCGACATTCGCCGATTCGTATGCCAAAAATATTTCCTGTACCACTACTTTTACAAAGCCTTTTTTTAGTCAATTACACTTAAAAATGTTTTATACTTTAAATTATTGAAAACTTTAGAAACTTTTAATACGGAAAAAGTTTCTAAAGTGCGCGGAAGATATATTTTTGCAGGATTATGGATAAAAAGAATAAACATATACTTAAGAATGTAGGTGAACTGTACATGAAATATGGTATCAGAAGTGTTACGATGGATGACATTGCCAGTGAGTTTGGAATCTCAAAAAAGACACTTTATCAACTCTTTAAAGATAAAGAGGACCTGGTAAATCAGGTTTTCAATTATTTTATGGAAAACCCCATGTTTGAGCTTACCATGAATAAAGAAGGCAATGCAATTGACAAATTATTCTCATTGCGGAAGCATATTGTAACAGTATTAAAGAGTTATAATAATAACCTTGAGTTTGACCTGAAAAAGTATTACCCCGCCCTATACAAAAAAGTTATAAAATTTAAGAAGAATAAGATATTCGAAGACTCAGTCCAGAATATTAAGGAAGGCATATCGCAGGGATTATTCCGTGACGGGCTTGAGGTTGAATTTATTGCGAAATTACAGGTTGGGCGGATGTTATGCACCTACAATCCCAATTCAGGGATATTCGGTGAGGATGAGTTATCGTTAATTGAGCTGTTTGACAAAGGAATCGACTACCATCTTCATGCAATCTGTACAGAAGAGGGCTTAAAATATTACCATAAACAATTAAACAATATTAAGAATGAAAAAAATAACTAAGGCATTGCTTTTATTTATTGTTTCTGCATGGTTGGCAGGAGAAGCCATGGCTCAGGACTCCCCCACGGCCTTCTCACTTGAGGAGGCACAACAATATGCAATGAAGAATTCTTATGTCCTCCAGAATACGGGCCTGGAAATTAATAAAGCAAGGAAAAAGGTATGGGAGACAATCACCATCGGGTTGCCTCAGGTTTCGGGGTCGGTCAACTACAATAAATTCCTGAACCTCCCGGTTTCATTGATCCCGGGCGAATTTTTTGGCAAACCTGCCGGAACCTACATCCCGGTAAAGTTTGGGCAGGACTACAATTCGGATTTTGGGATCACGGTGTCGCAATTATTGTTCGATGGTTCATATATTGTAGGAGTCGGCTCTTCAAAAATATACCTTAACCTGGCTTTGCAGGCAAACGAAAAGGCTAAAATCGATATCCGCGATGCGGTAGCACAGGCTTATTACCTGGTGCTGATTGGCGAAGCAAACCTAAAGGTAATGAAGGAAAACCTTGAAAACACGCAACACCTTTATAATGACACAAAAGCATATTACGACAACGGTTTCCGTGAGGAGCAGGATGTAGACCAGATGAAACTGATGGTACGTAGTGCTGAAAATGAGATATTAAAAGCTGTCCGTGAAATTAAAATCTCAAAAGTAGTATTGAAATACACCATGGGCTTTGACCTCGATAAGGAAATCACACTCAGCGATAAGCTTGACAAATTCCTGGCTCCATTACTTAAAAAGAATCCTTCAACAGGTTTTGATTACACCAATCATATAGATTATAAATTGTCGCAAACCAATTATATGGTATCTGAGAAGTTGCTAAGGCTTGAAAAATCGGCCTACCTGCCTAAATTAAGTGCGTTTTATAACTGGAATAAAACAGCCTACGGGAGTAATGCCAATCTTTTCAAGCCAAATATACCCTGGTTTAAATCATCAATGATAGGGTTTCAATTGACCATGCCGATTTTTAGTTCGGGGCAAAAAGCTGCGAAAGTACAGCAAGCCCGTATTGACCTTGAGAAGGCAGAAAACGACAGGGCCCTGGCAACAGAAACACTTCAAAAAGAGTACCTGACAGCATTAGCCAATATGGAATCGATGCTGGAGAAATATGAAAATGACAAAGAAAACAGGCAGCTTTCTGAAAAGATACTAAACAAGGCTAAATTCAAATTTAACAACGGAATTACAAGTAGTACTGAATTATCGCAAATTGAAACACAATACCTCCAGTCGCATGGGGCTTATATCGTCTCAACCTTACAACTTTTACAGGCCAACCTGGCCCTTAAGAAAGCTTTAGGGAAACTGTAGGACACACAAAAAAACAACTAAAAAACAGACATAAAGATGAAACAAAATTTAATCATAATAATTGCCCTGCTTTTCCTGGCTTCGTGCGGCAGTACAACTGTTAAAGATGAAGCAACTAGGCATCAGGAGTTACAGCAGTACAAACAGGAACTGCATGAATTGGAACAAAAAATCAGCGCACTTGAAAAAGAACTTTCGGCAAATGTTGAAGAAGAAATAATCAATGTGAAAGTAGAAAAAATTGAAAGCCGCCTGTTCGAACATTTTATTGAAGTAAATGGCAATGTTGAGGCTGATCTGGATGTTGACCTGAGCCCTGAATCGGCAGGCATAATTGAAGAGGTACTTGCGAAAGAAGGGATGGATGTAAAAAAAGGGCAGGTTTTAGGTAGGCTGAACACCGATGCACTTCAACGTTCGCTCGATGAATTAAAGATACAACTTGAGCTGGCAGTCACAACTTTCGAACGCCAGAAAAATTTATGGAGCCATAACATAGGGTCGGAGATGCAATATCTGCAGGCTAAAACAAACAAAGAATCACTTGAAAAAAGGATTGAAGGGATACAGGCCCAAATTGATATGGCAATTATTAAGTCGCCTATCAATGGGGAAATTGACGTGGTTTACCAGGAAAAAGGGCAAATCGGAAGCCCTCAAACACCTTTCGTAAAGGTGCTGAATATCAGCCAGGTGAAAATATATGCAGATGTATCCGAAACTTACCTTACAAAAATCAAAAAGGGCGATAAAGTAACCGTATTTTTCCCTGCACTCGACAGGGAAGTAGAGGCCTCTATATACCGCATGGGGAATACCATCGACCCATACAACCGCACATTCCGCGTAAGGGTTAACCTAAACAACAGAGACCGGATGATTAAGCCTAACCTGGTATCTGTTTTAAAAATAAGGGATTATACTGCTGAAAATGCAGTTGTTGTACCATCGTTATTAATAAAAAAAGATTTTAAAGGCGACTTTACCTACATTGTTGATTCGTCAGGTGGTAAGAATAAAGCCAAAAAGGTATATGTAAAACCCGGGGTGTCCAATAATAATATAACCGAAATAGTAGATGGATTGTCGGCAGGGATGCAGATAATTACCGAAGGTTATACCCAAATTGTTGACGGATCGATAATTCAGTTTTAGGCTTCCCATAGGCCAAATACCATAAATAAATATAACGATGGTTAAGGAAAAAGAAACAAATAATTTGCAAAATATTCAGCGCAGGTTTGGGCCTACCTACCTGGCATTGAAAAACAAAACCACCATTTATATCCTGACAGGGGTTGTGATTTTGTTTGGGATATTTTCGTACCAGCGAATGCCACGTGAGCTAATGCCCGAAATTGTAGTACCATATATTTTTGTGCAAACTCTTTACCCGGGGAACTCGCCCATTGATATCGAAAACTTTATTACCCGCCCCATAGAACAGGAACTAAAAGGTATGCAGGGGGTGAAGAAAGTTTCTTCAGCATCCTATCAGGATGTAAGCTTGATTATAGTTGAATTTAATACCAATGTGCCTGTAAAGGATGCCTTGCAGGATACCAAGGACAGGGTTGACAAATCGTTGTCGGAATTGCCAAACGACCTTGAACGGGATCCTATTGTAAAGGATATCGACTTCTCAGAATTCCCGATTATGAATGTCAACCTTTCGGGAGATTTTAGCATGAAGGACCTGAAAAAATATGCCGAATTGCTTCAGGATGAGTTTGAAAGCCTTAATGAAATTTCAGAGGCAAATATCAGGGGGATTGACGAAAGGGAGATACAGATCAATGTCGACCCATACAAGCTTGAGGCACACGGGATGACTTTTGAGGATATATCTCTTGCCATCAGGTCTGAAAATATTACAATAGGGGCAGGCGAGTTTACTTCAGACCAAACCCGCCGGGTGATCCGTACCGAAGCCGATTATAAAAATATAGGGCAGATAGCCAATACCATTATTAAGGTAAACATGGGCAAGCCGGTTTATATCCGCGATGTGGCAACTGTTGTTGATGGCTATAAAGAGAGGTCGACTATTGCAAGGCTCGACAATAAACCTGTGGTTACATTATCGATCACCAAAAAATCAGGCGAAAATATTCTGGAGGCGTCCGATAAGATATTAAAGACTATTAAGGAGCAAAAAGACAAAGGGTTCATACCCAAGAACCTGGAGGTTATAATTACAGATGATACGACCCATTATATAAGGAATGAAATTAATAACCTGGAAAACAGTATTATCCTGGGTATGATTTTAGTAATATTTGTTTTGTTCCTGTTCCTAGGATTCCGTAATGCCCTGTTCTCCGGATTAGCCATCCCTTTGTCAATGTTCCTCTCCTTCATTATCCTGGAACAAACTGGGGTAACGTTGAATAATATGGTGCTCTATGGGCTCATCCTCGCATTGGGGATGTTGGTAGACAATGCCATTGTGGTAGTCGAAAATGTTTACAGGTTGCACAGCCAGGGGTATTCCATCTTGTTGGCAACAAAAAAGGGGGTAAGTGAGATCGCTTTCCCGATTATCACATCAACATTAACTACTCTGGCGGCATTCTTCCCGCTTTTGAGCTGGGAAGGGGTCGTAGGGCAATTCATGAGTATCCTTCCAAAAACATTGATTGTTGTGCTGGCATCTTCGCTTTTTGTGGCTTTAATATTGAATCCGCCTTTTATTGCATTATTCATGAAGATTGATGATATAAGGAAAAAAGCCGATTGGAAAAGATCATTTAAGATAGCCGGAATTTTAGCCGCTATTGCTGCCTTATTTTACATGGGTAAAATATACCTGCCCGGAAATATTTTAATGACCATTGCACTGTTGATGGTGCTGAATGTAATTTTATTCCGCCCTATGGCACGCTGGTTTCAAACAAAATTCCTGGTGTGGCTTGAGAATTTTTATTCGCGGCTGTTAAAATTTGCCCTCACAGGGTATATGCCAATTGTTTATTTTGCCGGGACTATCTTATTACTCATTTTTTCTGCCTTGTTCTATTTTGGCAGCCAGCCTAAAGTTGTGTTTTTCCCAAATACCGACCCGCAAACAATATATGTTACCATGGAACTGCCTTTAGGGACTTCCATTGAAAAAACAGATGAAGTTTCGCGTGAGGTTGAGGGAATTATTACCAAAACAATTGCCCCGTTCAGGCATATTGTGAAATCGGTAACTACCAATGTGGGGAATGGTAAAGGGGGGTTATTTGAAAAAGATAATAGCCCCAATAAATCGTTAACCATGGTTTCCTTTGAGGAATACAAATTAAGGGACGGGATCAGCACAGCCAAAATAATGCAGGATATTACAAACAACCTGGATGGTTTTGTGGGGGCAAAAATTTATGTTGAGAAAGATGACAATGGCCCTCCTGTAGGAGCCCCTGTCAACATTGATGTGTCGGGCGATAAGTTTGATGAGTTGATTCGGATATCCAATGATTTTATCCGGTTAATTGAAGACGACAACATTGACGGTATTGATGAGTTGAGATTAAATATCAATGTAAACCAACCTGAAATGTTGGTGAAAGTCGACCGCGAACGAGCCCGCCTTTACGAGCTTACTACCCAGCAGGTGGCACTGGCTTTCAGAGATGCACTTTATGGCCTCGATGTAGGTAAATTTAAAGAAGGCGAAGATGAATACGATATATTCCTTCGCCTGGGTGAAAAATACCGAAATGACGTATCGACATTAATGAACCAGAAATTATCGGTCAACGGAAGCAATATCCCTATTTCGGCAGTGGCTGACTTTGAGTATTCTACTACCTACGACAAGATCAGCCGGGTTAACAACAAGCGGGTTATCACTATCTCATCGAATATAAAAGAAGGCTACAATGCCAACCAGATAAACCAGCGTATCCGCCAGGTGTTGGCCGACTATAAAATGCCAAATGGGTATAACTATGCCTTTACCGGCGAACAACAAGAGCAGGATGAGAGCACCAACTTCCTTATGTTTGCAATGCTGGTGGTTATTGCACTGATTATGCTCATCCTGGTTACGCAGTTTAACTCATTTATCCGCCCGGCAATCATTATTGCCACTGTGGTATTCAGTACCATTGGGGTTTTCCTGGGTTTGGGGTTCTTTAAAATGGAATTTGTAATAATTATGACCGGTATCGGAATAATTTCGCTGGCCGGTATCGTGGTAAATAATGGCATTGTACTAATCGACTATATTGACCTGTTGCGCAAGCGTAAACGCGAAGAATTAGGCTATAGCGAAAAAGCATTCCTGCCTCCCGAAATACAGATCGACACTTTGGTTGAAGCCGGACGGACAAGGCTGCGGCCTGTACTGCTTACTGCTATAACCACTGTCCTCGGTTTGTTGCCTCTGGCTATCGGATTAAATTTCGACTTCTTTGGCTTATATACCAGTTTCAACCCCGATTTTTCTATGGGTGGTGAGAGTGTTGCCTTTTGGGGGCCAATGTCGTGGACAGTTATTTTCGGGCTTACATTTGCTACTATTCTGACACTGCTTATAGCACCAGTTATGTATATGCTCACTATCCGGATCAACTACCGTATTAAGAAATGGACAGGCAACTTACCTGACTCAAACAGAATCGATCCGGGGGAAGGGGGCATTGTGCCAAAAGATGAAAGTTTAGCATAGAAAGGCTGAACGATAAAAGAGGAAGGCTGCCGGAGTTTATAATTTGCCAGCCTTCCTCTTTATTGATGCTGCCGGAAAAGCTTTTTCAAATAACTTCTATATAACCCCGGAGCTGTAAAATCGCCCGGCAGGTTTTTGCTTACTTCTGTTTGTCTTTAATTTCCTGTACAGTTTTAAGAATCTCCATCAATACCGGATTTTCTGTCGAAGCATTTCTCATCTCCTCCCTCCTTAGTCCGAATTTCGTATCCAGCCGTCCCAAAATTAAAGAAAAAGTAAAAAATAGCAGGAGCATTATTGGATAGGATACAAATTTGTTTTCATCCAGCAAATCCCTGATTGAAGAGTCGTTAATTGAATTAAGGAAAACAAAAGCAATCATTGCAAAATTAAGGTATCCGATATACATCCTTGCCCTGTCAACATATATTTTCCACCTGACGAAGGCCTGTTTGTTAAACTTTATGCCAAATAGTTTCATTCGTTTTATTTTTGATGTTGATAAAGTGATTTGTTATAGTATGAAATATACTAAAAATCATCCAGATCGGGGTTGTGAACCCCAAAACATCCAACAATTATCAGAAATTGTTTAAAATAATATTTAGATACGTATTTCCTGTGTTACAAATGAGGCTAAACTATTTTGAAATGATGATTATTCATCATACAGCATTTATTTTATATCTTAGCTTTTTGTTACAGAACTAATATTGATGATTAAGTTATTACTTTATCCCTTTTCACTCCTGTACGGAATTGCTGTTTATGTTCGTAACAGGCTGTACGACTATGGTTTGCTGCGATCTACGGAGTTCGATTTGCCGATAATTTCAATCGGTAATATTACCGTGGGCGGAACCGGGAAAACACCGCATACCGAGTATTTAATCGAACTCTTGAAAGGCCGTTTTAAAGTAGCAACATTAAGCCGGGGGTACAAGCGGGAAACAGATGGATTCCTATATGTAGAGGCCGATTCTACTGTAGCAGGTGTTGGTGATGAGCCACTGCAAATGAAACGCAAATTCCCCGGTATTATAGTTTCGGTTTGCAATAACCGGGTTGCCGGGGTTAAACAACTGATGAAAAGGGATCCGGAGGAGATCCCGGATGTTGTGTTACTTGACGATGCCTTTCAACACAGGAGGATTACCCCGGGGGTCAGTATTGTACTGATTGATTATAACCGCCCGATAAAAAAGGATACTTTATTGCCAGCCGGGCGGTTAAGAGAAGGAAAAGCCGAGATACGCCGGGCAAATAT
The DNA here is from genome assembly GCA_013152355.1 of Chlorobiota bacterium. Lineage (GTDB taxonomy): Bacteria > Bacteroidota > Bacteroidia > Bacteroidales > Prolixibacteraceae > JABMQB01. Next base: position 5,603 of record JAADGO010000125.1, on the reverse strand, counting down.
CATAATTATGACTAAATGCCCCCGGGAGGTAACTCCGATTACCAGGCGTATTTTACAAAAAGAGGTAAACCTGAAACCATACCAAAGCCTGTTTTTTACCACCACCGTATATGGGCATATCCGGCCAGTATTCACAAACGGGCAAACCTTAAACCTGTTTTTCGAAAGTGAATTATCGGTTTTATTGGTTACAGGAATCGCTTCAACAATAAGTATAAAAAGCCACCTGAATGAAACTGTTTCTTCGGTGGAAGAATTGGCCTTTGACGACCATCATTATTATACACAAGACGATATCGCCCTGATCATGGATAAGTTTAACAAAATACCATCTGAAAAAAGAATTATTGTTACAACCGAAAAAGATTCAATGCGCTTTAAGGATATGGAAGAACTTCCTTTAGAGTTTAAGAACGCAATATATTATTTACCCATAAAAGTAAAATTCCTGGATAAAGAAGGGGCTACTTTCAATCAAAAGATTATTAATTATGTTGGAGAAAATAAAAGCAACCTCGAGCTTCATAAAAGAAAAAAGCAACTTTAATCCTGATATCGGGATTATTCTGGGGACCGGGCTTGGTGGATTGGTTAAGGAAATAGAGATCGTAAAGTCTATCCCGTATAAAGATATCCCGAATTTCCCGGTTACAACAGTCCAGGGGCATACCGGCCGTATGATTTTCGGGAAACTGGGAAATAAGAAAATACTTGCAATGCAGGGGCGTTTTCACTTTTACGAGGGTTATTCAATGCAGGAAGTTACTTTCTCAGTAAGGGTGATGAAATTATTGGGTATTAATCACCTGATTGTATCCAATGCCAGTGGAGGACTGAACCCCGACTACCGGGTAGGCGATATTGTGGTACTGAAAGACCACATCAACATGTTCCCCGAACATCCGCTTAGGGGAGCCAATATGGCAGAGCTGGGCCCCAGGTTTCCTGATATGAGCAGGGTATATGACGAAAGGTTGAGGAATAAAGCCAGGGTAGTAGCATCAGAGCATAATATTAATTTGAAAGAAGGGGTTTATGTTGGTGTTTCAGGGCCTACTTTTGAAACCCCCGCCGAATACATTATGTTCCGTAACTTTGGAGCCGATTTGGTTGGGATGTCTACAGTCCCCGAGGTAATTGTTGCCCGCCAGATGGATATGAAAGTCTTCGGTATTTCAATTGTTACCGATAGCGGGGTTCCCGGGCAAATAGTGGAGGTGTCGCACGAAGAGGTGCAGCAGGTAGCCATCAAGGCTGAGCCCAAAATGACCCTTGTCCTGAAAGAATTGATAAAAAGCATGTAACTATAAAATATGAAAAAACTACTTTATATCCTGATTTTATTTATGTCCGCAGGTTGTACACAAAATATGTCCGAGGTAGAACTGGTCCTTGATTCAAAAAGTGAGCTTGGAGAAGGAGCTATCTGGAATCATATCAGCAACAGGTTGTATTGGATAAATATCACAGGTAAGCTTTTAAATATTTATAATCCCTATACAGGGAGGAATAAAGGGCTTTTGACCGGGCAAATGGTTGGTACTGTCGTCCCTTCCGAATCGGGGAAAGCAATTGTTGCCCTGCAAAACGGTATTTATCAGATAGATATTATTACCGGCACCAAACATTTTATTGTAAATCCTGAAAGCAATATTGAGGGCAACCGTTTTAACGATGGGAAATGCGACCCGGCAGGCAGGTTATGGGTAGGGACAATGAGCCTTAGCCAGGTGGAAAACAACGGCTCCCTGTACCGTATTGATGCTGACGGGTCATCGCATAAGATGATCGAAAATGTTTCAATATCAAATGGGATTGTTTGGTCAAACGACAGCACAAAAATGTATTATATTGACACTCCTACCTACCAGGTCATGTGTTATGATTACGATAATGCAACAGGCAATATCAGTAATGGCAAAGTTGTAATTGAGGTGCCAAAGAAAATGGGTGCCCCCGATGGTATGGCCATCGACCGGGAAGGTAACCTATGGATTGCTCTTTGGGGAGGTGCTGCTGTCGGCTGCTGGAACCCTGGTTCAGGGAAACTGGTACGTAAGATTAAAGTGCCTGCAAAAAATGTTACATCGTGTGCTTTTGGCGATGAAGACCTTGGGACTCTTTATATTACAACAGCAACACAGGGGTTACAGAAAGACGAGATAAAAAAATACCCCCTCTCGGGAGGGCTGTTCAAAGTCAGGCCCGGAGTAAAAGGTGTCCCCGCATATTTTTTCAAAGGCAATTTTTCTTTTCCGTTTGAATTCGTAAATTAGGGGAAAAATTATAACAATCATGAAAAATCTGACTTTTGTAACATTATTAATCCTTTTTGCCCTTCTTTTCTCATGTAACAATACAAAAAAAAAGGAAGTTAAACCAAACACATTGACTAAATCCGAACAGGAACATGGCTGGAAACTATTATTTAATGGAGAAAACCTTGATGGCTGGAGAATGTTTAATGGAGGTGAAGTAACGGGCTGGAAAGTTGTTGATGGTGTTTTACAAAATTCCGGAGTTGGCAGTGACCACGGTGGCGATATTATCACCACAGAGCCATTTGAAAATTTCGAGCTTACGCTTGACTGGAAAATTACCCCGGGAAGTAATTCAGGAATCTTTTTCCATGTCAGGGAAGGAGTAGTTGATGCAATCTATAAATCAGGGCCTGAATATCAACTTGTTGATGATGAAGGTTGGCCGACCAAGTTAAGGCCAAGCCAGCACAGTGGTGCCAATTATGCGATGGACGCACCGCAAAATGCTAAAACTAAACCGACCGGGGAATGGAATAGTGCTAAAATTATTGTGGATGGGACGCATGTGGAACATTGGCTCAACGGAGTAAAGGTTGTTGAATACGAACTTTGGAGCGATGAATGGAAAGCCATGAAAGAAGCAGGTAAATGGAAAGAAGAACCGTATTACGGAATGGCAAAAAAAGGGTATATCGGATTACAGGACCACGGAGGCCTTACAATGTTTAAAAATATTAAAATCAGGGAACTTTAACTCAATTTTTACACCCCACGGCTATGCTGTGTGGGTTAGTTAACACCCCGATACGCTACTGATACTGCTTTTGGGTTAATACTATGTGTATATCTATGGATGGATTAGTTGACTACCATACACACTCTGTACTTTCAGACGGTTCAGGGGTATATGAGGAGATGGTACAGGTTGCTATCAAAAAAGGGCTGAGTGAAATTGGGTTCAGTGACCATATTTGTTTAAGAGAGGCCGATTGGGCAGTTAGCTCAATCGACCTGCCGGTAATGACAGAACAGATTAGTGAGATCAAGGAAAAGTACAAAGATTATATTACCATCCGTTATGGGATTGAAATGGATTATTTCCTTGGTGAAGAATCAAGGCTGGAGAAAATAATAAACAGCCTCCCTCTGGATTATGTTATAGGGTCGGTTCATTTTATTGGCGACTGGAATTTCGATACCGATAAATCCCTTTATGGTAAATGGGACAATGATGAATTGTACCACATCTATTTCGAACTTATACAAAAAGCAGCAAAGTCAAAACTATTTGACGTTATCGGGCATCTCGATATTATTAAGAAATTCCGGGTTTATCCCGAGTCAAACCAAAAGGCCCTTTTTGAGCAAACCATAAAAGTTCTCAAAGAATCGGATTGTGTTGTGGAACTGAATACAGGAGGGTTAGACCGCCCATGCAATGAGTTTACCCCAAATGCCGAATTAATTAAAATGTGTTTTGCCCATGGTGTCCCTGTAACCCTTGGTTCCGATGCCCATGCAGTATCACAAATCGGGAGGCATTTCGATATTGCTGTTGATTTATTAAAAGAAACAGGGTACACCGGAATTGTCGCATTCAACAAACGAGGAAGGAATAATATGAAAATATGATTCATTGGAAATCCTGTTTTTCTATATACACAACAAATTCTAATAATATGCAGGTTACAGCTTTCAGGGGTATGCGCCCCTCTTCACAACTTCTGTTTTCAATCTTTATTATCATTGTATGCTTCCTCTTTTTTTTGTTTGTTGCGGTAGTTATTGCTATACCTGTTTTTAAGATCGATTCGTTATCAAATCTTCCAAATATTAACAATCTGTCGGACCCCAATAGTATCCGGTTCCTCAAATTTTTCCAGGTTGTACAATCCATTGGTATTTTTATCGTGCCTCCTGTTATTATAGGCTGGTTGTATCACGGTAAAATTACCACTTACCTGATGCTTAACCGGAAAGTAGCCTTCTCATCGGTATTTTTAGTAATTATACTGACCATTTTTGTCAATCCTGCAATCAACTATATCGGCGTATTAAATGCCAAGATGGCTTTCCCCGGCTGGTTGTCGGGTGTGGAAGACTGGATGCGTAGGAACGAAGATAACGCTACTCTTTTAACAGAGGCATTTTTAAATGTGGATACCCTGGGCGGACTTTTTTTCAACCTGTTTATGATTGCCTTCCTGCCGGCCATTGGCGAAGAATTACTTTTCAGGGGTGTAATCCAGAGAATTTTTACCGACATGGCAAAAAGCTTCCATTGGGGGATTTGGATATCTGCTATCTTATTCAGTGCTTTACACATGCAGTTTTACGGTTTTATGCCACGGATGCTGTTAGGAGTAATTTTTGGGTATCTGCTGGTATGGGGCGGGTCGTTGTGGCTACCTATTATCGCCCACTTTGTAAACAACGGGGTTATGTGGCTTATCAATCAGGGTAAGATCGACCCTTCTATCGAAGAAATAGGGGCTACACCGGAGAGCTTCTACATGGCAATAATCAGCCTGGCGTTTACCTTACTTACGTTGTGGTTGATCAAACGTTCATCTTATTCCGGAGAAAAACCCGGCATATTAAAATTCAAACAATAAATCTCTTTGAAGCTCATCAGCCCTTTTATGTTCTTTTTTCCTGATAATATATACTACGCCGTATTCCTCTGCTATTTGCCTTTTTTGCTTTGGGGGCAGATGCCCGGAGTTGTCCTCAATCTCATTCCAAAGCTCCTGGATCAACAGGTCGGCATTTTCCCTTACCTTATTTATATTCCGCAGGTACACTGCCATTCTCTCACTCATAATTTTTTGAACAGCAACCGCCTCTTTAAAAGCATTGAAATGTATCTTAACCATTGCAATAGAAGGATTATAAATTGGGCTGCCCCCTTTTTCCAACCTCTTCAATTCTCCCTCAATAACCTTGTCTCCCCACTCCAGTATTTCAATTTCATTGTTTAACGATGGCAGGCTTCCTTCTGTTCCGCCCATTCCATAAAATTCCCTCACTTCGGGCTCAAACTCACCCCTGATGATAGCAAGATTCAATACCTGCATAAAATGGTAAACATACATCCGGGCTTTCTCCTGTAATTCATAAACTTCTTTCTCCTTTTCAGACTGCTTTTCTATATTGAACTTATATTGTTGCAAAGCACCCTCAAAATCCTGGCTGAAATTTTTTATCCTGGCTAACAGATGCCTGGAAAATGCCAGCTCTGACGGCTCCAATTTATCCCCCAGTTCAATTGCAGTTGAAAGTGCCCGTTTTCGGGCCTGGTCGGTGGTTGGTAATCTTCTGTACGGCATTTTGTATTTTGGT
>JAADGO010000019.1:5581-25902 GCA_013152355.1 Chlorobiota bacterium | reverse complement strand
GGACGTGGTATGGACTGCTGGGTGCAACTTTGCATAAGTTAGGCGTGGCCCTTGACAGTTCGTCAATATCTTTCATGGTAAAGTCAACCTCGGCTTCGTGGGCAATAGCCAACAGGTGTAGTACTGTGTTTGTCGAACCTCCCATGGCTATATCCAGTTTCATTGCATTCCGAAATGCCTCTTTTGTTGCAATGCTCCTTGGCAGGACAGATTTATTGCCGTTTTGGTAATAATCATAAGTGGACTCCACTATCCTTTTGGCAGCTTCTTCAAAAAGCTTCTTGCGGTTGGCATGCGTGGCCACGATTGTTCCATTCCCGGGGAGTGCGATACCAATAGCTTCGGCAAGGCAGTTCATCGAGTTGGCTGTGAACATACCGGAACACGACCCACAAGTCGGGCATGCATTCTTTTCGATAATTGATAGTTTATCTTCTTCAATTGTATCATCGGCAGCCAGTACCATTGCGTCTACAAGGTCGTAATACTGTCCGTCTACCTCGCCGGCTTCCATTGGCCCTCCCGATACGAATATTGCAGGGATATTCAAACGCATGGCAGCCATCATCATCCCGGGAGTGATCTTGTCGCAATTGGAAATACATACCATAGCATCCACTTTATGCGCATTGCACATGTATTCCACACTGTCGGCAATAATATCGCGCGATGGAAGTGAGTACAACATACCATCGTGCCCCATGGCTATACCATCATCGATGGCTATGGTGTTAAACTCTGCGGCAAAACAGCCGTTATTTTCAATAATCCCTTTGATGTGTTGCCCTATATCGTGCAAATGTACATGCCCGGGAACAAACTGGGTAAAAGAATTTACTATTGCAATAACCGGTTTGCCAAAATGCTCTTCTTTCATGCCATTGGCCCTCCACAGGCTTCGTGCGCCTGCCATCCTGCGGCCTTGTGTTGTTGTATCGCTACGTAGATGTATTTTCATCTTTTTAGGCTTTTTATCTTCTGTTAAACAAGAAAAAAGCCTTCCTCGTTTTATTGAGAAAGGCTCTAATATTTTTTACTAACATAATAAACTAGCCTTTCCCGGAATTTCTGAGAATCACGACAACAACGACTAGGATAATGTTAGATATTAAATTCATTATGTAACTGTATTAACTTTTAAGTTGTAGCAAATGTAGAAATTAATTTCAAAAAGTAAAACGATTTAAAAGTAAAATTGGGTTTTTGCTGTAAAAATTAAACTTTAATGCCATATTAGGTTATAAACCAGAGGTTGTATAAATTTTGTTTTTTTGAATTATTATAATGTATCTTAGTTTTTTATTTGTAACACTTTAGCAGTTTTTTAGTGAGGGCTTCACTTTAAGTGAAACCCTCACTACACTAATCGCAGCGGCTATTAAAAACATGGAATCTTTTGATGTTGTAATTATCGGAGCAGGCCCTGCCGGCCTGAGATGCGCTGAAACTTTAGGGAATAGCAGGCTTAAAGTCTTGGTTCTTGAAAAGAACAAAGAGGTTGGCCCTAAGGTTTGTGCGGGAGGACTAACGGGGAAAGATATTGAATACCTAAACCTGCCTCAGGATTTAATTGACTTTCAGTATGATGAAATAAAATTACATGTTAAAAACTCTTGTTCAACAATCAAACACAGTAATAACTTTGCATATACAATTGACAGGAAGAACCTGGGCCAATGGCAACTTAAAAAGTTAGGGCAATACAAACAAATTGAGGTTCGGACAAATTCAAAAGTCTCAAAAATAGAAAAGAAGTATATCATTGTTAATAATAAAAAAATCCTATATAAATCTTTGGTTGGGGCAGATGGCTCAACATCTATTGTAAAAAGATATTTAGGGATTAAGCCTAAAGATGTCAATATTGCAATCCAATATATTATACCCACTAATAAATATAAAGAATTTGAGGTTTTTTCCGACCCGGAATTATTTGCTGCCTGGTATGCCTGGATATTCCCTCATAAAGATTATGTATCGATTGGATGTGGCTGTAACCCGGAAATCCTTTCCTCAAAAGAGTTGGTAACTAATTTCAAAGATTGGCTTGGCAAAAACAAAATTGATATTTCAAAAGGGAGGTATGAAGCATTTGTGCTTGATTACGATTATCAGGGGCACCAATTTGAGAATATTTATTTAATTGGAGATGCAGGAGGGTTCGTTTCCGGATTGACGGGCGAGGGGATATACCCTGCTTTAGTATCGGGTGAAGAAATTGGCAAAATTATTCTTGACCCAGGCTACAAGTCGAAAAAGATAGAGGATTTATTGAAAGTCAGGGGAAAGCATAACCAATTAATGGGCTTATTAATAAAATACGGTAAGTTTAGGGCAACTATATTTTATATTGGGATGCTGTTGTTGAAGATCCCATATTTTAGAAAAAAAGCGATAAGGTTTTTAGCTTAGGCGTGATGCCAGCCTACGCCATACTGCGCCTGCGCTTGCTCCGGCATTTTTCTATGCAGGAGTAAATCCTCTTTTCACCTACAGTGCCTTGCTTATTTCAACCTCCACTATGCTGTTTTTTCCATGGAGGTAACAACCACAACAGAAAAACAAGAATAAGTATCGGGACTACCATCCAAACACCTGCGGCCAGCATCCCTTCTCCCCCAATAAGCCCTATTTTATAACTTGTAAATCCATAGAAACTTTTTGAAAACAACTGCCCCCCTATTACAACATTCCATCTCATAAAGAATATCCCTACAAGTACAAGAATACCTGAAATAAGGTATGCCGTCTTCCTGATTTTCTCTTTTGGCTTATAAAACTGAAAAAAACCTAAAATAAAAAGAGGGATAAGTGTCCCTGCCAATACCTGCATTATAGACATAGTAAAAAATAATTTGCCGGATATTAACAGTGAAATTATATCAAATGATTCTTCGGCTTCATAAATCCTGTGAATTTGATCTAAACTTTCAAGAGTAAAGTCAATAATTATAGTATAAAACAGGTATTTACCAATAGAATCAAGGCATAGCATATCTATTTTCTGCTTCCTGAAATAATTAATAACCATGTATGTTACCAATATAAGGGCAATGCCCGAAACCATTGCCGAAAGCAGGAAAATTACCGGCATCATAACTGATGACCACCATGGGTTTGCTTTAACCGAACCAAAAATAAACCCAACATACCCATGTAATAAAAACGCAGAAGGAATACCAACCACAGTGATTATATATCCTAACTTGTCATCTAATTTCAATGCTTTGGGGGATATATCGTTTGAACCAAGTGTTAAAACTTTATATAAGAACTTTTTTAACCCTTTTGATTCTTGTGACCATACAACAAAGTCGCGCCTGTAATCGAACCAGATTTCTAATAACAACACAACCATCAGATACCATAAATAAACAAATCCAAAGATTGCCATAGCTGATGATGAATGCGGAGTCATCATTAACTCATAAAATCGTTCGGGATGCCCTAAATGAAATATCAATGGCATAGTAGCCACCAGTAAGAATGCCAGGGCGGCAAGTAATGATATCTCATAAGTAGGTTTTAGTGCCTTAATCTCAAAAACCCTGTTTAACGATGCTAAAATGAATGCCCCTGCCACAAGCCCTGTAATATATGGATATAATACTATCAGTATAGACCAGCGTAGTTCTATCTCGTTAGGATATATGTAGCCAACTACCTCATTTAAGGCTTGGTATAATTGATCAAAATGTTCCATTTTATCTAACTTCTTCGTTTAATGCGTTGTAAAATAATTTTGGCTTAGTATTAAGATGGGGTTTTAACACACGGCATGTATGGTTTTTTATGAACTGAACCAATGGCCCTTCTTTATCATCAAGGTCTCCGTACATTCTGGCACCGGTAGGGCAAACATCAACACATGCAGGAGCCAAGCCTTTCTTTAACCGATGATAGCAGAAGGTACATTTATCGGCTGTTTTTTTCTCAGGGTGTAAATACCTGGCACCGTAAGGGCAGGCTTGTATGCAATACCCACAACCCACGCAATATGAATCGTCTACCAAAACTACGCCATCAGGTGTTTCAAAAGTAGCTCCAACAGGGCAAACCTGTACGCAAGGAGCTTTATAGCAATGGTTACATGTTTTTGGGACAAAAAAAGATTTGAAAATTTCTTTATCCGGAACAGATTGGGTAAACCCGTCAATCCCACCATTTGGCGATTCTACTATTACATTCTCATCTTTTATTATATGCCCATTTTTTATAGTGTATTGTTCTACCCAGGTACGGAAGAAGAATGGTTCTCGGGGAACATCATTTTCAATTTTACATGCCTTTGCACAAAGCCCGCACCCTATACATTTTTCTATATCGAAACCAAACCCATACCAGTGTTCACGTTCTGTAACATCGGTTTTCCTGTTTGCAACAGATTCGATAGGCTTAAACATTGAATAAAATGCAACACTCCCGGCAATAGCTGATGATAACTTTAAAAAGTCTCTTCTTGTTTTTTTATTCTTTTTATTTAGTTCCATGGTTCATGAGGATTATGGCATTCAATACATTTGCTTTCTATATTATGCTCATTTATATCAATTTGTTTGATAAGTTTAGCCCTTGCTGCATTTTTATTATGACACCTCCCGCAAAATTCCCTTTCGGTTTCTTTTACAATGTTCTCAGGAGTCGGGTCTTCTATGTGAAGGTTTCCCGGGCCATGGCATGTCTGGCAGTTAATATTTTTGTGTGGCCCTCCTTGTTTTAATGCCGCTATATCATCATGGCATTCTGCACATTCTGCCCTGTCTACGTACTTAATATCATGATTTGCATTTTCTTCAATGGAATTAGCCCTGTAATGCCCATATTCCCCAAAAGATTCCGGAATTAAGAATTGCCGTGCTACTAAAAATAAACCTATTACTATTACGAACAAAATAATAAGTCTTAAAATATGTTTAGGCATAGTACTAAGTTATTAAAAATGTTGAACTTATTAATAATTTATGTTACTCAAAGATTTTTAAAAAAATATATTCTAATGCATGTAGATGTATAATTAAAAATATTTTTTACTTTTTAAGAGGTTATTTAACTTTAAACAACTTCTAACCCTGGGACTAATCGGTGTGCAAAATAATAATAATTTTCAATGAGTTAAACACATTTTAAATTTTTTTAAAAATAGTTTTTATACCTTAATCCATCAAAAACCTTTTACAAAAACAGATTCTTTGAAAAATAAGGTTAAATTTGTCCGGCAATTAAAAAATCAAAGTGATGGAAGAAGACCCGTATCATATACAATTAAAGTATTAATTTATCTGTAATGGGCATTCTTATGTTTCCTTACAGATTATATCGGAAGGAGACAAAAAATGATTAAAATTTTCAAAACATTTGGCGGGTACGTTGAAACCCCCAAAGCCGAAAAAGGATGTTGGATTAATGTAACTCAACCAACAACAGAAGAATTCCAAAGGTTAACAGAAGAATTCCATTTACCAAAAGATATAGTTCTGGATATTTTAGACCCGGATGAAAGGCCTCGTGTTGAATTTGACGATGACTGGTCGTTAGTAATTATGCGTATCCCGGTTGAGAACAAAAATAATGGATTGCCGTTTCATACAATACCTCTTGGCATATTTATGGTTGAAGGTTATACACTTACATTGTGTTTACAACATAATGAGATACTGCCAATAGAACAACCATCGCCATTTAGGGAGCATTACCGTCAGATTTCCGATGTCTTTAATTTCATCCTCAGGTTATTCCTCCGTTCAGGGAATACATATCTGAGGTACCTGAAACAGATTAACCAAATGACTGCACTAATTGAGCAGGACCTCGAAAAGTCAATTAAAAACCGGGAATTGAATAAGTTGTTGAAAATGGAGAAATGCCTTGTTTATTTTATTACCTCAATAAAAGCAAATGAGATAGTATTGGCAAGGCTTCGAAACTCTAGGAAGATCACTACCGAAATTAATGAAGATTTACTTGAAGATGCAATGATTGAGAATAAACAGGCGTTGGAAATGGCACAGATTTATTCTGATATCCAGAGCGGGATGATGGATGCGTTTGCCTCTGTTATATCTAATAACCTGAATGTTGTAATGAAACAACTGACTTTGATCTCTATCATACTTATGATACCAACCTTAATAGCAAGTATATTCGGGATGAATGTGCCAAACTTTATGGAAAAGTCAAATTGGGCATTGCCCTCGATCATAATCGCCTCATTGCTGTTATCGTTTTTAGGAGTAATCCTGTTTAGGAAAAGGCAGTGGTTTTAAAGAAAAAAATGGTCACTTTATATCAATAAACCATAGTACAGATGCAATGCCGAAAGGCAAAATCCCTTCCTGGTGGCCGCCTCCGGGAAGGCCGGCTAGTTGCACCTTGTCTGTGCTCACCCCCAGTTCAATCATATCGTCATACATGTTACGCGAAACCTGGTATGGGACAAATGTATCTTCACCGCCGTGAAACAACATAAGAGGGGTGGCAATGTCCCAGGCATCAATGCTGTTATTGACCAGGGCCGACCGCACAGAAGAATATGCAGGGGCACTATTAAATCCGTCCTGGTATTCTTCGGTAAAAAGCCCAGACACATTGGTTGTGAGCTGGGAATTAATAGCGGCACCGTCATTTACCCCATTAAACAGCGAGGGGATAAGTGAAGCATAGGGTTCATTTAAGATCTCAGATAAACTATTGGTGATATACCCCAGTTGTTTATATGAATCCAGCATATACCCTATAAAGTAAGGCATTGGGTAGGTACTTTGGTCTAATATATAGCGGTTGATAAACAATAAATTGTAAGGCCCTGCCCCACATGCACTGGCCTTTAGGTTAAAATCAGGGGAAGGCTCAGTTTCAAGTTTTTTTTGTAATTGCAGGGTTGCCCAGCCTCCCATCGAATAGCCCGAAATATACAGGTTGTCAGAGGTATTAACATCAAGGTTATCCCTGTTCACCAGTTCTTTTGTGGCATTGAGCATATCCATCACAGTTTGTACTGTCGATTCTTTGTCAAGGTATGGGTGGAACATAGTGTCTGAGACCCCAAAGCCCAGGTAGTCGGGAATTGCAATGACAAATCCTGTTGACGCAATAGTTTCCAGAGCCAAAAAAAGCTCACCATTCGGGTCTTTAGACGGCGCCTTGTCATGCAGCGTATTGGTACCATTCTGAAAACTCATAAAAGGGAACGGCCCGTCACCAATGGGGACACTAACCAACCCTGATGCCATTATCTCTTTTCCCTGAAAAGATGTCTGATATGTGATGGTATAAATATTGACGCCGAGTGTAGCTTTTTCCTTAATTGTAGCTGCGTCAGGATACAGATTAGTCAATATATTCAGATTATACTCTACTTCAAGCTCAGATATGTTACGTATATATTCGTAACCTTTCAGGTAAACATTGTTGGATGAAGGTTTTTTTTCTCCAAGTTTCTCGCATGAGGATAATATAAGGACGGACAGAACCAGTGCAATACAATGCAGGAATACGTTTCTATTCATGGATGGACGACTTTGTATATTTATGTTATTACAAATATAATCATATTCATTAGAATATTAACCGGGTTAATACCTACCTAAAGCTTTTACGGTATTCGGAAGGCGGCTTTTTCATAACACTTTTAAAATAATGGTTGAAATTAGCCGGGTTATTATAACCACTATCATAACAAATCTGAGTGATTTGCTTATCCGTTTCAACCAGCATTCTTGCAGCTAAGCCAATCCTTACATTTTTTACATATTGCATAAATGTGAGCCTGGTTTTTTTCTTAAAATAGCGGCAAAACGACCCGGGAGCCATGTTAAGCAACTTAGCTGCACCTTGTAACGAAACCCCTTCCTGTATATTTTGAAATACATATTCATACACTTTATTTATTCGCTCCTGATCTTTCGCAAACGAAACGGGGCTAAACGAGGTTTGCGAAAGGTATTCCCTCTCGTCATTATTAAGTAACAGGTTAAACACCCTCAAAAGTCCGATATAACTTTCTAGCCCGTTTAGCCCAACAAGGTTTTTAAGGTTCCGTATCACCTTTTTAGCTAATCTGCCCTGAAAGAATATCCCCCTCTCAGCCTGTTTTAAAAGTTGCTGTACTTTTTCCAGTTCCGGGATATTAAAAAAATCGGAACTAATTAAGTTCTCATAAAAATGTATTACAATGCAGGACGCTGGCTTATCATTGCCGGGATGTAATATTTCCCAACCGTGAGGCAGGTTGGGGCCCATCAAAACAAGGTCGCCACTTTCGAAACTGGAGATATGGTTGCCCACAATACGCTTCCCCGACCCTGAAGTAATCAGGTTTAACTCAAAATTCTTATGCGAATGTATTCGTGCCGGTTCTTTCCCAAGAGTCAGGCTTCGTGTAATAAATGAATGCTTATGGGGTACGAATATCTTTTCGAAAACAAACTCCATATTATATATCTTAACCTTATAAGCAAATATATAAATAAAATACAAGCTTTATGGTTAATAATTATTAGGTATTGAATAAAAAGTAACAAGTATATTAAATTGATTTACCGTTCCTTTGTAAAACAAATAGTAGTCTTTAAAGGTTTCCTAAACCGGATCATATACAATGGACTTGCAAATTAAGGGGATTATCCCACCAATGCTTACCCCCTTGGACAGTATGGCAGATATTGATGAGAAAGGCGTTCGGAATTTAGTATCACACCTGTTGTCCGGGGGTGTACATGGGTTATTTATTTTAGGCACCAGTGGCGAAGCCCCGGGTTTAAGTTATGGGCTCCGTAAAGAATTTATTTCGCTTACCTGCGAGCTGGTTAATAAACGTGCCCCTGTTTTGGTGGGTATTACCGACACATCTTTCGAAGGGTCGCTGGAGATAGCAAACCATGCGAAAGAAGCCGGTGCCGATGCTGTTGTTGTAGCACCTCCGTATTATATGCCAATTACACAAAAAGAGATGCAGGCTTACCTCGAAAACCTTAGCAGGGAACTTCCATTGCCTTTCCTTTTATATAATATACCCAGCCACACAAAACTTCACCTGGCAATTGAAACTGTAAAAAAAGCAAAAGAATTGGGAGCACTTGGAATTAAGGATAGTTCGGGAGATATGTTATATTTATATTCAATTTTGGATGAGTTTAAAGACTCTCCGAATTTTTCAATCATAACCGGGACAGAGCTTTTTATGCCGGAATTAATTATGAATGGCGGGCACGGAGCCATTGCCGGAGGGGCAAATATATTTCCCGGGCTATTCGTGGATTTATATAATGCGGCAAAGCAAAAAGACTTCGAAAAAGTAGCTGTTTTGCGCCAATCGGTAATGAAACTGTACAAAACTATATATAATGTGGGCAACTCGCCTGCCAAAATTATAATTGGCACAAAATGCGCCCTTTCGGTTTTAGGTATATGCAACGACTATATGGCTCCCCCTTTAACAAGGTTTTCTGCTTCGGAACGTAAAAAGATTGAGATGTACTTAGGTGAAATTAAAGAGCTGCTTTGAAATGAACTACCAATTAGGAATTATCGATACGTCAATCATTATTTTATACGGCTTAATCCTGATTGTTATGGGTATTTACTTTTACCGGAGAAGTAAAACATCAGAACAATTTATGGTGGCAGGCAGGTCTGTTCCTGCCTGGGCTGCAGGGATTGCGGTGATGAGTGCTTACACAAGCAGCATATCATACATTGCGGTTCCCGGGAAAGCATTCGACTCAAACTGGCATCCTCTGATTTTTGCACTTGCTGCTATCCCCGTTTCGTGGTTTGTTACAAAATATGTTATTCCCCATTATCGGAAAAACAAAATAATTTCGGTGTATAACTACCTCGAAAAGAAAATAGGGTTATGGGGGCGTATATATGCTTCCTTATCATTTGTCCTTTTTATGATCGGGCGGACAGCCGTTATACTCTATTTATCATCGCTACTCCTAACATCATTTATTGATATCGATATAAAAACCATCATCCTGCTAATTGGCCTGATAACCATTATTTACACCCTCATGGGAGGAATGGAAGCAGTAATCTGGACTGACGTAATGCAGTCGGTAATTATGATTGGAGGAATACTGTTTTGCAGTGTTATCCTATCCATTGAAGTTTTTTCAGGGCCTGAGCACCTTATTCAGAAAGCTTTTGATGCGAATAAATTTAGCCTTGGCGACCCATCGTTCTCCCTTAGCAGCCGGACTATCTGGGTGATGATTATTTATGGTGTGACCGAAAATATCCGGAACCTGATTGCTGACCAGAATTATACGCAAAAATACAGTTCGGTTGCAACCGAAAAGGAGGCTAAACGGTCGGTTTGGATAGCCATGTTGATTTACCTCCCGTTGACAGCAATGTTCCTGTTTATCGGGACTGCCCTGTTTGCCTTTTACAGCTCTCCGGGCAATGTGCCTGGCGAAGCAATAACCAGGGGCGACCAGGTTTTCCCCTATTTTATCGCCACAGAGTTGCCGGTTGGGATGAAAGGGCTTATTATTGCGGCGATACTGGCAGCATCAATGAGTACAATCGATTCGGCACTTAACTGTTCGGCAACAGTACTTTTTGTCGACTATTACAAAAAATTCTTCCGCCGGGATGCTTCGGAAAAAAATAGTATGATTTTTTTGAGGCTGACAACCATTATTTGGGGAATCATGGGTATCCTGTTCGCCCTTCTCCTTATCGGTGCAAAAAGTGCATTGGATATTTGGTGGCAAATCTCCGGGATTTTTGGTGGTGGGATATTAGGGCTTTTTTTAATTGGCATCTTCAACATAAAAATAAAACACTGGCAGGGGATATTATCAGTCGTTTTCAGTATATTAATCATTATTTGGGGGTCGTTTATGCGAGAACTACCCAAAGGGCTGGATTGGTTGGAATGCACACTCGACCCCATAATTATTGGCGCATTCAGTACCGCAGGGCTGTTGTCACTGGCACTTATATTTGTTGTAATCAATAAAACCTTTATACTAAACAAATGAAAACCATCAAAATAACTATCACCCTCCTTGCATTTTGTAATGTACTTTTTGCATACCAACCTTCAAAAGGAATCATTAAAAAGTCGGAACTTATATTTCAACCGGACGATGTTAGTTTTCAAAGTTGCCATGCATCAACAATAATTGAAACTGACGAAGGGTTAATGGTAGCATGGTTTGGCGGGACACATGAAAAACACAAAGACGTTGTGATATGGGTAAGTAAATACGTAAATGGCAACTGGACAAAGCCGGTTGAGGTGGCAAACGGGGTACAGCATAAGGATAAACGCTACCCCTGTTGGAATCCGGTGCTTTTTAGCAATGGGAATGAAATAAAACTGTTTTACAAGGTTGGGCCCAATTGTGCCGACTGGTGGGGCGAGGTTATTTCTACTAACAATTTTGGGGAAACCTGGTCTGCCAGCCGGAGGCTGCCGGAAGATATATGGGGGCCAATAAAAAATAAGCCTGTCATGCTAAAAAATGGAGACCTGATTTGCCCGTCCAGCACGGAGTATGACGGTTGGCGCGTACATGTGGAAATCACTTCGGATATGGGGAGTACCTGGGAACGGACCAGGGCTTTAAACGATGGCAAAGAGCTCTCAGTTATACAACCGACATTGCTGGTTCATGGCGGCAACAAACTTCAGATGCTATGCCGGAGTAAAAACAACAGGATAATGAGTTCATGGTCGGACGATGCAGGGCGTACCTGGACAGGTTTTGAACCAAGTGCCCTCCCCAACCCCAATTCAGGAATAGATGCCGTAACACTGGCCGATGGCAGGTACCTATTGGTTTATAACCACATTGGCGTTGACAAATCAAAATGGGGCAGCCGCAATATCCTCAACCTGGCTATTTCGGAGAATGGTACAGACTGGGAAGCTGTTGCCATTCTGGAGAACGACCCGGATAAAGATGCTGAATACTCTTACCCCGCTGTTATTCAAGGCAAAGACGGGCTTATACATATCACCTATACCTGGAAAAGGAAATCAATAAAACATCTGGTTGTCGACCTGGAGAATGTGAAAACAAAACCCATAAAGAACGAAGTGTGGCCTGTGGGCATAGATAATCCCTAATTGATCACGATAACGATGGGGTCGTGATAGATCAAGTTGTGGGGAATGAGTATCTAAATAAAAAGGCCGAAAACTAAATTGCCCGGTTAACAGGGGGGGGATAAACCAGGCGGCATATAACAAATTGTAAAAAAAACGTACTAACCAATAAATAATATTGTAAATTAGTGTAATATGCTGAAACTGAAGAATAACTCACCATTTTCAAAAATAACCAAAGGAGGAATAAATTATGAATATTAAAAGATTTGTATATGCATGCATTGCTGTTTTTGTTACCTTCCAGGTACTTGATTTTATAATCCACGGAATAATCTTAGGGCCTACATACGAAAGCCTCAAAGATATATGGCGTCCTGACATGATGTCTAAAATGTGGATTATGTATATTATTTCATTTGTACTTTCACTATTATTTGTATATATCTTTACAAAAGGATATGAGGGAAAAGGAATAGCAGAAGGCATTCGCTATGGAATAATTATAGGGCTTTTGATGAATGCAGTTGGAATGTTCAGCCAATATGTTGTATACCCTATTCCTTTATCTCTGGCTATTCAGTGGTTTGTTTTTGGTATGATAGAATTTTTAATCTGTGGTATTGTAGTCGCATTAGTATATCGCCCCAAAACGAGTTCATAACAATCGGCTGCACCTGACGCCAAAAGCCGGGCATTTATCAAAGAATATAT
Organism: Chlorobiota bacterium; assembly: GCA_013152355.1. Lineage (GTDB taxonomy): Bacteria > Bacteroidota > Bacteroidia > Bacteroidales > Prolixibacteraceae > JABMQB01. Next base: position 13,124 of record JAADGO010000019.1, on the reverse strand, counting down.
GTAAAAGTGGGAGGAGCGTATCTTTTCACCTTGAGAATGCCATGGTTTTCTATTTATTATTTATCGCTGTTTAAATGCTTAAACGGATGTCCAAAAGAAGAGTCCGCATGGAAAAGTTATGAGGGAATGTATCTTGTAATACTTTAGCAGTGTCGAGTCAAGTAAACTATGTCGCATCCCCTCGATATCCCTGGCCCCCAGAGGGACCCTTCGCGCCTGGGTTGTTCCCTTTAGGGAATTTAAGGGTGAGCGATGGCAATTTTAAGTAGTCTTTTTATGTTTGACTTGACACTAGTCAATGAATAAATTGTAAATTAGCATAATATGTTAAAATTGAAGAATAACTTGTTATACTGGAAATGACATGAACAAATACCTCGAAATGTTTAATATACAAAACAGAGTTGCAGTAGTAACGGGGGCCAGCGAAGGCATCGGCCACGACATTGCTATTGGCTTAGCTGAAGCAGGTACAGATTTAATTATTTGCAGCCGCAACAAACAAAAACTAGAAGCGGTAAAAACTGAAATTGAAAACCTTGACAGAAAAGTAGCAACATTTGTCCTTGATGTCTGTAAGGTAAGTGAAATAGAGAAATTGAAAGCGTTTATACTGAAACGTTTTGGAAAAGTTGACATTCTCGTCAACAATGCGGGTTATGCAGTGACCAAAATGGCACAAGAAACTACAGAAGATGACTGGGATAAAATGCTTGATACAGGCTTAAAAGGTGTATTCTTTTGCAGTCAGATTATTGGATCGATTATGAGCGAAAAAAAATATGGGAAGATTATAAATATAGGTTCAACCTTCAGCCATAGTACCATACCTGGGCGGTCTGTTTACGCAGCATTAAAAGCAGGGCTCTGCCATCTTTCGGAATCCCTTGCAGTAGAGTGGGCTCAAAATGGGATAAGAGTAAATGTTATTGCTCCCAGCGCAGTCAAGACCCCAAGCCGAGAGGATCTTTTGCAAGGTGATATTTTAAAAATGGTTCTTGGCAGAATTCCATTAGGCCGTTTAGCAACACCTGATGACCTAATTTGTGCCATAATCTATCTTGCTAGTCCTGCATCAGATTTTGTCACTGGACAAACACTATTTGTAGATGGCGGGTGGGTAGCAAAAGGGTAAACTATTTTTGGAACATATCGGAATAAAATTGTAAATATAATGATAGTAAGGATATTTAAAGTTAGGGTAAACGAGGGATTGAAAGAAGATTTCGAAAAGGATTTTATCCAAATTTCAATCCCGTTGGTAAAAGCACAAAAAGGGTTAGTTTCTTTTTCAGCCGGCAAAGTAATAGGCCGGGATAAGGATGAGTATGTACTGATAACTACATGGGAAAATCAAGATGCACTGGTTGCATTTTGTGGCGAGGCATGGGATAAGGCCGTAATACCTCATGGGATGGAAAAATATGTTAAAGAATGCCGGGTGACCCACTTTGAGCAATTCGATGAAGCCTGACCATCGGTTATATATTGGCACAAGGGGTAGTTTTTATATCTGATCCTGAAATGAGAAAATCACGTACAACCATAACAGAAATAGCAAAAGAACTGGGAATTTCCCCTTCAACGGTTTCGCGTGCCTTAAACAACCATCCTGCAATAAGCGAGAACACAAGGACTAAAGTTGTAAAACTGGCTCAAATGCTTAATTACCAGCCAAACCTCCTTGCCCTTAGCCTCCTTAAAAAGAAAACCAATACGATTGGGGTAATAGTCCCGGAAATTACGAGTTACTTTTTTTCGTCAATTATCAACGGAATACAGGACCTGGTAAACCCGATGGGTGTAAATATGATAATCGGGCAATCCAATGAGTCGCATGAGGAGGAGAAAAATATTGTTCAAACATTTATTTCTATCCGGGTCGATGGGTTTTTAATCTCCCCTTCTTCGGAAACCAGGACGTTTTGCCACCTGGAAGCACTCAAAGAAAATAATATCCCGCTGGTTATTTTTGACCGGGATTGCGAAGGTGTTGAAGTTGACAAGGTTTTTGTAGATGAATACAAAGGGGCTTTTCAGGCGGTTGAATATTTGATTCAAACGGGTTGCAGGCGGATTGCACATATCTCCGGGCCTTCAACTCTTTCGACCGCCAGGCACCGGTTGAAAGCTTATAAAGATGCTTTGAAAAAACACAATATACCTGTCAACGAGGACTATATTGTGCCCAGTAGAGGTTTTTTCCCGGAGCATGGTATCGACCCAACCAAACAATTACTTTCTATAAAAGAACGCCCCGATGCCATTTTTGCCATTAATGATGGCGTGGCCATTGGTGCTATGTACGTGATTAAGGAAGCAGGGATTGGTATTCCTGAAGAGATTTCGGTCATTGGTTTTGACGATGACCCGCATTCGTGCTACTTCAAACCTTCACTCTCAACGGTTTGGCAGCCTACCTATGAGCTTGGTATGTTATCTGCCCGTATCCTCATGAAACGTATTAATACTAAAAACGAACTCTCAAAAATTCGTATAGAGTCTCTTTTCCCTGAATTAATAATACGAGGTTCTTCCCGGTAATTGTACTTTTCTCGTAGATTCTCAGTTTAACTTTAAACAACTTCTATGCAAACCTTTGCATAAACTTTTTCCACTATTCATTCTTCTTTCATCTGGTTTACGACTTATATTTATGCTGGGAATTTTAGAAAACTAGGACAGGAAATGATAGTATCAACAAAAGATATATTCCAAAAGAGTTACGGCAGGTATGGGGTTGCAGCAGTAAATGTATGGTGCATGGAGCAAATTCATGGATTATTCGGCGCCGCACAAAGAGCCAATGCCCCGTTTATAGTCCAAACAACTCCGGTTGCAAGGAATTATGCCGGCCCCGGAATGTTATTGTCAATGATTTCGGCTGCTGCTAAAATATATCCCAAAACTGTTTTTGCCATTCACCTCGACCACGGGAATAAGGAACATGCTTTTGACTGTATTGACTCCGGAGGTTATACTTCCGTAATGATTGATGCTTCACACGAACCTTATGATATTAATGTTAAACTGACCAGGGAAGTTGTTGAAAAAGCACATGCAAGGAATATTGCAGTTGAGGCCGAATTAGGAGTTTTAAGTGGTGTAGAGGATGATATTACAGTTGACGAGAAGCACATAAAATATACGCAACCATCAGAAGTTGAGGATTTTGTGAATCAAACCGGGTGCGACAGCCTTGCTGTTGCGGTTGGAACCAGCCATGGGGCTTATAAATTTTCAGGAGGGCAGGGGCTTCAGTTTGATATCCTGGAAGAGATTCAACAGAGGCTTCCCGGCTTCCCTTTGGTACTACATGGTGGGTCTGCCGTTAATCTGGAAGAAATTCAACGGATAAATGCTGCCGGTGGCCAGCTTGGCACTGATGCCCGGGGTGTTGCAACCGGGGAGCTTTTAAAAGCTATTCAGTATGGTGTTTGCAAAATAAACATAGCCACCGATGCCCGCCTGATCTGGGCACGTGTGCATCGTGAATTTTTTAAACTGTCACCTGCCCGGTTTGACCCTATTATTCCAGGCAAAACCTATATGAATGAGTTTGAGGAGTTTATCCTTGAAAAATTTGAATTGCTTAATGCTGTTAATAAAGCAGGTGAAATTAAAATGACAGGCCATGGTACGAGATAAAAAATACCCGCTTTTAGCAAAACCTGTTTCAGGGAATGGGGTTTATCAAAGTGTATTAAAAGAAGAAGCAGGCTGGCAGTTTCTCAATTTCCAGGCACGCCTGATGGGCAGGGGTGAAAAATGGGCGGGTAATACCGGCGAGAATGAATATGCCATAATCTTGTTAGGCGGCAACTATTCTGTTAAAACTGAAAAAGGGAACTGGGAAACCATTAATGGGCGCAAAGATGTATTTAGTGGAATAGCCCATTCATTGTATTTGCCACGGAACACTGCCTTCGAACTAACTGCCCAAAGCGAGGTGCTTGATATTGCGTATGGGTGGTGTGCAACCGATGAAGACCATCCTGCCTGTTTCAAACGCCCCGGGGAAGCTACAATTGAAATAAGGGGCGGCGACAATGCAACCCGCCAAATCAACAGCCTCCTTCAACCAGGATTCGATTGCCACCGGTTGGTCTCGGTAGAAGTATATACACCTTCAGGGAATTGGAGTTCGTTCCCTGCCCATAAACACGATACGCGTATAGTCGATAAGGACGGGAATATCCTGGAGGCCTGCCTTGAAGAGACTTATTTTTACAAAATTGATAAACCACAGGGGTTTGCTATCCAGCAGGTTTATAACGATGACAGGAGCCTGGATGAAATAGCTGTTGCCTATAACAACGATGTGGTTTTAATCCCTGAAGGGTATCACCCGGTTGTTGCCGGGCATGGGTACAATGTTTACTACCTGAACTTTTTAACCGGTAGCGACCAGTCACTGGCAAACACCGACGACCCCGACCATAAATGGATTTACAATTCGTGGAAAGGGCGCGACCCGCGGATACCAATGGTTACAGCAGATATTAATAATAATAAAACCAGCAAATGAGTTCACAGGATAAAATATACGATGTAATAACTTACGGAAGGTCGTCAATTGACCTTTATTCTCAAGAAGTTGGAAGGCAATTTGAAGAGATCCCCGGATTTCATGCATTTGTTGGAGGTTCGCCGTTAAATATTGCGGTTGGTTGCAGCAGGCTGGGATTGAAAGCTTCATTGCTTACAGGTGTTGGAAATGACAAAGTAGGGGATTTCATCCTCAATTTCTTAAAAAAAGAAGGGGTTATCACCGAAAACATCCCGGTGATTGAAGGCACCAGGAGCTCCGCGGTTATTTTAGGTATTGAACCCCCCGACCGTTTCCCGTTGGTTTATTACCGGGATAATTGTGCCGATTCGCAAATTAATATCGACCACGTTTTGAAAGCGGGCATTGAAAAATCAAAGTTACTTGAAGTTTCCGGTACTGCTTTAAACATTGAGCCAACCAGGAGTGCCGCATTCCTGGCTGCTGAAATTGCAACAACAAATAAAGTCCCTGTCATGCTCGACCTCGATTTCCGTGCCGACCAATGGTACGATATAAGGGCTTTTGGAGTTACTGTAAGAGCCTTTATGCGGAATGTAAATATTGTACTTGGTACTGAAGAGGAGATTTTGGCAGCCTACCTTAGAGACGAATCGCAGCTAATTATCAGTCACCAGCAAATTTCTGCGCCTGAGATTAAAGGTGATATTAATGAAGCAATAAATGGTATCCTTCAGTTAGGTGTTGAGGCTTTAATTGTTAAAACCGGGTCGCGGGGGGCTATTGTTTACCTCTCTGACGGGACGGTACAGGAGGTTCCCGGATTCCCGGTCGAGGTGCTGAATATTCTTGGTGCCGGCGATGCATTTGCGGCAGGTTTTATTTACGGTTACCTGAAAGGCTGGGATTGGTACAAATGCAGCCGGATGGGGAATGCCTGTGGGGCACATGTTGTAACCCGGCTTGGATGTGCCAACTTTACTCCTTATGAAAAAGAGATACTTGAATTTATTGAATCAAAAGGGGGTTTTTAGAAGCAAATGCTAAACTATATCACAATAAAATATTCATTCCTATAAAATGAAAACCATAAAACTTACAGTCGCACAAGCTACTATCGAATACCTGAAAAATCAGTTTTCTGAAAGAGACGGGGTTGAACAGCCATTTTTTGCCGGGTGTTTTGGTATTTTCGGGCATGGCAACCTTGCCGGTTTTGGGCAGGCACTCCAACAGTCGCCCGATTTCAGGTACTACCTGGTACGTAATGAGCAGGCAGCAGTACATACGGCAGCGGGTTATGCTAAAATGAAGAACAGGCTCTCGACCTTTGTTTGTACATCTTCCATTGGCCCGGGAGCAACAAATATGATAAGTGCAGCAGCCGGGGCAACTATTAACCGTTTACCCGTTTTACTCCTGCCCGGAGATATTTTTGCTCAACGCAAAGTAGCCCCTGTGTTACAGCAACTGGAGTCGGCTACATCGCAGGATTTCTCTGTCAACGAATGTTTTAAACCTGTTTCAAAATACTGGGACCGTATTAACCGGCCAGAACAGCTGATTACTGCACTTCCGGAAGTGATGCGTGTATTAACATCGCCAGCCGATACTGGCACTGCAACCCTTTGTATCCCGCAGGACGTACAAGCAGAAGCATACAATTTCCCTGAAAAATTATTTAAAAAACGAGTTTGGCATATTCCCCGCCCACGCCCCGATGAAAAAGCTTTGTTACGGGCAATTGAGTTGATACGCTCTGCAACCAAACCAATAATTATTGCAGGTGGCGGTGTTATTTACAGTGAAGCTGAAAATGCCCTCAAAACTTTTGTGCACAAAACAGGGATCCCCATTGCCGAAACTTATGCAGGAAAAGGTTCTCTGCGTTATGACGACCCACACAACCTTGGGGCTGCAGGTGCTACCGGAACCGAAGGGGCAAATGCTATAAGCCGGGAAGCTGATGTGGTGATCGGTATCGGAACAAGGTATAGCGATTTTACAACTGCCTCAAAAACAGCCTTCCAGAATAAAGATGTTAATTTTATTAATATTAATATCACTGAATTTGATGCACATAAACACAGTGGGCTGGCATTAACCGGCGATGCAAAAGTGATTCTGGAAGAGTTAACTGAAAAATTGGGTTATTATAATGTTGGAGAGGCATACCGGAAAAGAGTGGCGGATTATAATAAAAGCTGGGATGAAAAAGTGGCATACGCCTACAATGTGGAAGGGAAGGATGTGCCGAGCCAGTCGGAAGTTATTGGTGCGGTAAATGAATTTGCCGCCCCTAAAGATATAGTCCTGTGTGCGGCAGGTAGTTTGCCCGGCGACTTGCACAAACTCTGGCGTACCGAAGATTCGAAAAGTTTCCACCTTGAGTATGGGTATTCTTGTATGGGCTATGAAATCTCCGGGGGGTTAGGGGCAAAAATGGCCTGCCCCGGCCGTGAGGTTTATATCATGCAGGGTGACGGGGGGTATCTGATGATGCCGTCCGAAATTGTAACCTCATTGCAGGAAGGGTATAAACTCACCATTATTTTGATTAACAACAATGGATTTGCAAGTATTGGTGGACTGTCGAAATCAATCGGGGGCGAAGGATTTGGGACTCAATACCTGTACCGCAACCAGGAATCGGGAAAGCTCGATGGAGAACCATTGCCTGTTGACCTGGCGGCAAATGCGGAGAGCCTTGGTGCAAAAGTTTACAGGGCCACAGATATTGCTTCATTCAGGGAGGCACTGAAAGAAGCTAAAAAGGAAACCCGTACAACTGTAATCTATATTGAGACCGTTCCTGAACGGAAAATTGCAGGCTACGGATATGCCTGGTGGGATGTCCCTATTGCCGAAATATCAAAATCAAAATCTGTACAAGAAGCATATAAGAATTATGTGGAACAAAAGAAAAATCAACGCTACTTTTTATAGCTGGTTGAATTGAAACCCGGAGGTTTTCAAATGAAGATGAACTTAACTATATATAAATCTAAAAGAACGAGTGGAATTAAGGTCAAT
>JAADGO010000019.1:0-5562 GCA_013152355.1 Chlorobiota bacterium | reverse complement strand
ACTTTCTACTTTCTACTTTTGACTTTCTACTAAATACTACAATATGCTGACAGTTTTAACATTTATCGGCTTTACCACTTTTGTTGCCCTTTATGTCTGGTATAAACTAAGGAAAGACAGCCTGAATTCTTCCGATGGCTATTTCCTTGGAGGCCGTAGCCTGACAGGTATTGTCATTGCAGGGTCAATGCTGCTTACAAATATTTCCACCGAGCACCTGATAGGCATGAATGGCTTATCATACAAAAACGGGTTTATTATCATTGCATGGGAGGTTACTTCAGCTTTAGCTTTGGTGGTAACTGCCATGTATTTTATCCCAAAGTACCTGAAAATGGGGTTGACAACCATCCCCGAATACCTTGAAAAACGGTTTGATGGGGCAACCCGCAGCCTGATCGCACTGTTCCTTATGGTGTCATTCGTAATCACCCTGCTTCCCATTGTCCTCTACACGGGTGCCATCAACCTTGAGAGTATTTTTAATATATCTGAAGTCTTTGAAGTGAGTAAACCACAGGGTTTGTGGATAACTGTGGTTGCTATTGGGATAATTGGCTCTGTTTATGCCATTTTCGGGGGGTTAAAAGCAGTAGCTATCTCCGACACAATAAATGGCTATGGATTGCTCATCGGAGGTACGTTGGTCCCGTTAATCGCCCTGTTTAGTATTGGCGATGGGAATATCCTGACCGGGCTAAAAACAGTATATGAAAAAGCTCCTGAGAAATTCAATGTCATTGGTGCCAGAGACTCGGTTATGCCATTTGGCGTTCTTTTCACCGGGCTGATTATAAACCAGCTCTATTTTTGGGGGATGAACCAAACAATTATACAGCGTGCACTTGGTGCAAAAAATCTGAAAGAAGCACAAAAAGGCTTGCTTTTTACGGGAGTCCTGAAAATATTAGTACCTGTTATAATTGTACTCCCCGGTGTTATCGGCTACTATTATTTTGGCGATTCAATGTACGAAAACCAGGACCATATTTACCCGGCACTTATTAAAAAAGTACTGCCATTGGGGTTGGTAGGCTTTTTTGCCGCAGTGGTTATGGGTGCTGTTTTAAGCACCTTTAATAGTGTCCTGAATAGTGCAGCAACCATATTTAGTATTGATGTTTACAAACGGCTTATTAACAAAAATGTGAAGGAGAAACGGCTGGTATTGATTGGCAGGGGAACCTCTTCAATACTGGCTGTTTTTGCCATTGTGTCCGCACCATTGGTGGCAGGTGCGCCTGACGGGTTATACCAGTTGCTTCAGCAACTTAACGGGATTTTCTTTATTCCGGTGGCATCTATCATGCTGGCCGGCTTCTTCCTGAAAAACATTTCAGCCACCGGGGCAAAGGCAGCCCTGTTTTTCGGGTTGTCATTTTATCTGATTACGACCTTTGTTATTAAGGTTGATATACATTTTATCCATATCTGGGGAATCGAGTTTGTATTGAACATGGTAATTATGCTTGCCGTATCGCATTTTTACCCACGGAAAACATTTGAAGATAAGGCAGTGGCAGCCAAAGTAGATATGCAAAGCTGGAAATATGCAAAACACCTTTCGGCAGCCCTTGTAATTATCACTATTGCGTTGTATATCGCACTTGGAAGGTAAAAATAATTTTATTACGTAAAGTTCAGAATAACATGGAAGTTTTAAAGAATTATATCAATGGGAGTTGGGTCGGAAGTAAGGAACATGGGGTAATTAATGTTGTAAACCCTGCAAACCAGGAGGTACTGGCAAAAGTCCCTTATGGGGCAAAAACATCTGGTGATGCCGAAAGGGCTGTTGCTGCTGCTAGCGAAGCTTTAAAAGAGTGGCGGGATACACCTGTGATGAAACGGGTGCAGCCACTTTATAAGTTGAAGCAGTTATTGGAAGAAAATATCGATGAGATTGCCAGGTTGATTACATTGGAGTGTGGTAAAAGTTTTGCCGAGTCTAAGGCGGAAATACAGCGTGGTATCGAAAATGTTGAAACGGCTTGCGCTACTCCGACACTTATGCAAAGCGAATTTTCCGAGAATGTCGCCACGGGTGTCGATGAGTTTATGATCAGGCAGCCAATTGGGGTTTGCGCCTGTATTTCTCCATTTAATTTTCCGGGAATGATCCCGTTTTGGTTTCTGCCTTATGCTATTGCATGTGGGAATAGCTTTGTTTTAAAACCCTCGGAGAAAGTGCCTTTGACAATGATGAAGGTTTTTGAGCTGATCGACCGGCTGGACTTGCCAAAGGGGTTGGTGAACCTTGTCCACGGAGGGAAAGAGAGTGTTGATGCTTTACTCGCTCACCAGGATGTTAAAGCAATCAGTTTTGTTGGCTCCACACCCATAGCACGTTATATATATCAGCAGGGGGCAGCCAACGGAAAACGTGTCCAGGCTCAGGGAGGGGCTAAAAACCCGGTTATTATTATGCCCGATGCCGACATTGAAATGACCGCCAGGATTATTGCCGATAGTGTTTATGGGTGTGCCGGGCAACGTTGCCTTGCCGCTTCTAATATTATTACGGTTGCTGATCATAACGGGGCTATAAAAGAAGCATTGGTAGAGGCTGCAAAAAGTAAAACCACCGGATTTGGGCTTGACGAAGGAGTAGAAATGGGGCCGGTGATAACTCCTGAAAGTAAGAAGCGAATAGAGGGGTTAATAGCCAGGGGTGTTGCCGAAGGGGCAAATATTTTGCTCGATGGGCGCAATGCGGAGATCAGTGGTTACGAGGCCGGGAATTTTATAAAACCAACTATCCTTGAAAATGTGGCATTGGACGGTGAAGTTATCAAAACCGAGATTTTTGGCCCGGTAATGAGCCTGTTGCAAATGGACTCAATTGACCAGGCTATTGACTTTGTAAACAGTAATAATTTTGGGAATATGGCATGTTTATTCACTTCAAGTGGTTTGAATGCACGCACTTTCAGAAACAGGGCAAATGCCGGTAATATTGGAATCAATATCGGTGTAGCTGCACCAATGGCGCAATTTCCGTTTAGTGGTTGGAACGATAGCTTTTTCGGCGACCTGCACGGGCAGGGAAGGCATGCTGTCGAGTTTTTTACTCAAACAAAAATAGTGATAGAAAGGTGGCCAAAAGAGTGGTCGCGCAAATTTTAACAGTCAATAATAATGATACAAATAGCCAATGCACCCTGTTCGTGGGGTGCTTTAGAATTTGAATTGGAAGGGAAGCAGATAGGGTATGCACAGGTGCTTTCAGAAATGGTTGAAACCGGATATGAGGGTACAGAACTGGGCGACTGGGGTTTTATGCCTTCAAACCCGGAAGAGCTAAAAAGTGTTCTTAATGAAAAAGGACTTCAACTTATCGGGGCTTTTGTCCCGGTTAGCCTGGCAGATGAAGAAGCACATGGCAAAGGGGTAGGACTAGCCCTGAAAACAGCAGGTTTAATGTTCGAAGCCGGGTTCAAAACTGCCTTTATTGTTTTGGCCGATGAAAATGGGTCGGTGGATGAGCGTACCAAAAATGCCGGGCGTATTAAGCCTGGAATGGGGTTAACCAAAACCCGGTGGGAAGTATTTGCCAAGGGGGCTGAGAAAGTTGCCAAAGCTGTAAAAGACAAATATGGGATGCGTACAGTGTTCCACCACCATTGCGGGGGGTATGTAGAAACACCTCAGGAGGTGGCTAAGTTAATGGAACTTACCGACCCTTCTCTGCTAGGTTTGTGTTTGGATATGGGCCATTATGCATTTGGAGGTGGCGATCCTGTGGAAGCCTTAAAAAAATATTATAGCCGGATATGGCATGTACACTTTAAAGATTATGACCCGAATGTTGGGCAGGCTGCCGTAAAAATGAGTTACGATTATTTCAAGTCGGTAGAAGAGGGCGTTTTTTGTGAACTGGGGAAAGGGGGTGTTGATTTTCAATCAATCGTCAATATCCTCAATAAAAAAGGGTACAAAGGTTGGATTGTTGTTGAGCAGGATGTGCTGCCGGGGATGGGGTCGCCTAAACAATGCGCCGCTAATAACAGGAAGTATATTAAATCATTAGGACTTTAATCAGATAATAAAAAGATAAAAATGGATAAAATTAAAGTTGCAGTAGCCGGATTGGGCCGGATCGGGAAAATCCACCTGAAGAATTTGTGCCGGAATTTCCCTGAACTGGAAGTAGTTGCCGTTATGGATATCTTTGATGGATCAGAAGCAGTTGCTGAAGAGTTTAATGTGCCTGTCTTCACCAATGATTATGATGAACTTCTGAGAACACCCGGATTGGATGCAGTTGTCATTTGTTCGCCAACCGACACCCATGCCGACTATGTGGTAAGAGCTGCTGAAGCCGGCAAACAAATCTTTTGTGAAAAGCCACTCGACCTTTCTCTCGAACGGGTAAAAGAGGTGTTGGAAATTATAAACAGGTATGGGGTAAGGTTGATGCTGGGGTTTAACCGCCGTTTTGACCCGGAGTTTCAAAGAATCAGGCAGTTGGTGTTGAGCGATGCCATTGGAGACCCGCAGATCATAAAAATCACCAGCCGCGACCCGGGGCCTCCTCCTATAGAATATATAAAAGTTTCAGGGGGGATGTTTCTCGATATGACCATCCATGATTTTGACATGGCCCGTTATATATCCGGCAAGCAGGTAAAAGAAGTTTTTGCCAAAGGTGCCGTAATGGTTGACCCTGCGATCGGGGAAGCCGGGGATATTGACACTGCTGTTATTATTTTGACATTCGAAGACAACACAATGGCTGTAATCGACAACAGCCGGAAAGCGGTTTATGGTTACGACCAGCGCCTTGAAGTATTTGGGAGCAAGGGAATGGCACAGGCTGAAAACAACTTCCCGAATTCGCATAAGCTATACACCGAATCAGGCGTTTCGGGCGACCTCCCGTTACACTTCTTCCTGGGAAGGTATGATGCTTCATACAACCGGGAGCTCAGGGAATTTATTGATGCCATTATTTCAGGAGACGATATGCCGGTTGATGGTAAAGACGGTTTGTTATCCATTGCCATCGGGCTGGCTGCAAAAAAATCGGTTGAGGAAAAACGTCCGGTAAAAATTACAGAGGTTTTAAATTGTAAAAAACTTTTTGAAGATTAGATGTTTATTTTAGCCTGTTTAAAGTTTATTTTTATGAAGTTGTTCATTTGAGAATAAAAAACTTTTTGTTACATTTATTAATTTATATTTTTAAACAACTTCAATACTAAATTCTAACCTGCAGGCAATTAGATTGATTAAAATTCATAAAATAAATAAAACCCATTTTTAGAGCTCAATTAATCTACTAATCTACAAAAATCTTCTTATGAAACTAACCGTACTAATTTCACTTATTCTGGTCGTTGCCAATAGCGTAATAGCACAACCCTGGTTTATAAAACATCCCGATTTAGGAACTTCTTTCGACTATATTTACGACATTATACTTGCCAGTGATGGCGGTTATATTTTTACCGGTACAGTCGGAGGTCAGAATCAAGATTATCTTCTCACAACCAAACTTATTATTGGAAAGATTGACAACAATGGAGATACCTTATGGACAAAACGGTATGGGGAATTAAC
>JAADGO010000175.1 GCA_013152355.1 Chlorobiota bacterium | reverse complement strand
ATCCATTGAATGTTGAAAGGGTTGATGAACTGGTTGTTTTAACAAGATCCCAGTTGGCTGGGAAAACCACCCTTCAGCAAGGTATGTTGCCTGTTTTTACAGTAGGAGGGGAATTTGCCCCATCGCAGGTTGATGATCTGGATGGTGATGGCGAATGGGATGAGGTTGCACTCCTGCTGGATTTTCAACCGAATGAGAAAATTGAGGCGGAGGTAGGCTTTGTTACAGCCGGCAGCTACCCCAAATTTGTAAAACGTACCAATTTACGCCTTGGAATTGTTCAGGGAGGGCATTCATATAAAGAGGTTGATTATTATAAAGCCCCTACGTGCAAAGATGGATTTAAAATTATTGCCCAGGGTGAAAGCGTGAGCTGGGAGAACGATAAGATAGGCTTCCGGGATTATTTCGATTGCCGGAATGTAAAAGACCTGTTTGGGAAACTGACTGAAGCCCGAATTAATTATTGACAAAATTGGCACTCCTGAAATGGGCAGTTACCATAAATTAGCCGATTGGGGGATGGATATTTTGCATTGCGGGAGCTCACTTGGTTCGGGTGGGATTGCACTGATGAAAGATGACTCGCTCTACAGGCTTGGCTCAACCGAAACATACGAATACCAAAAGATTACAGAAGGCCCGGTACGGTCGGTCTTCGAACTCCGGTACGGTGGCTGGGAAGTAGATGGCTATACCCTGAAAGCTGTTGAACGTATTTCTATTTACCCCGGCAAATATTGGTTCGAATCAGATGTTACGGTAACGGGGAACCCCGAAGGGTCGGAAATTGCAACCGGGATTGTAACCAGCAAACTGAAAAAAGAACCCTTTGCTTTTGACACTTATGGCTGGAAGTGCATTGGGACACACGATGTACAGTCGTTAAACAACGATGAATTGGGTATGGCTGTAATTATCCCGGCCAAAGAAGCAGGCAAAATAGGACGTACATCCAATACCAACTTTTTCAAATTAGGTTTTCAGACTGTTGTAGAGAAAGGGTTTAGTAACATCATCAGCGAAACCTATTATATTACGCAAAAATTTGAGAGTGGAAAACCGGCGAGGCACTATTTCTTTGCGGTATGGGGACTGGATAAAGCCCAATGGAAAACAGAGGAAGGTTTTAAAAGGTATATCTCTGAAGAAGCAAATAAGCTTTCTTCAAAAATTAAAATTTATTTTTGAATACCTCTGAAAAGCAAGTTAATCCCCTACTGGGAACAGGTTGTTTTATGGGTAATTGCCTAATCTACAATACTACAACCAATACGTGGTATTAGAAGTGCTGTTTAAATTTTGTAGCTATAAAATAAAAATTAGCTGAAGTCCAATGAAGTTAAGATGTTTCTCGTAGATTTTCAGTTTGACTTCAAACAACTTCATTTATAATTTGTATTTTTGATGCTTACCAATAGAGCTTTAAATGAAAAGTATATTAATAAGATTCCCTGTTTTATTCCTGTCAGTTGTTATGGTAACCGGTATAAATGCACAACAAATTACGCTTGTTGATAAAAGTGATGAAAAGAAAATTGAAGTATTGATCGATGGGGAGCTATTTACTGCTTACATCTTCCCTGAAACAATTATGAAGCCTGTTTTATGGCCATTAATTTCACCCGGGGGCAATACTCTGACCCGCAATTACCCGTTAAAGAAAAAGGCGGGCGAAAGGGTTGACCATCCGCACCACGTGGGGATATGGTTAAATTATGGGAATGTGAACGGACTTGATTTCTGGAACAATTCGGAGGCAATCCCTAAGGAGAAAAGAGGGGAGTTCGGGACTATCCTGCATAAAAGTGTAGAAAAACTGGAGAGTGGGGCAGGAAAAGCCACGTTGGCCGTAAAAGCTGCCTGGGTCAACTCCCGGAATGATACCCTGCTGGATGAAGAAACGAAGTTTGTATTTAGTGTAAAAGGGAATGTCAGGATAATCGACCGTGAAACAAAACTTACAGCATTAACCGATGTGTTGTTTGAAGATAATAAGGAAGGTATGTTTGGGATGAGGGTTGCCCGGGAACTGGAACTTCCGGAAGAAAAACCTTTAAAACTGGTTGATTCCCATGGTACTATTACAAAAGTAAGTGCTTCGGGTAGTTCGGATGCAACAGGCAATTACCTGAGCAGTGAAGGAGTAGAAGGAGCCGGCGTATGGGGTACACGTGCTAAGTGGATGGAGCTTTACGGGAAGGTTAACGGGGAAGATGTTGCAATTGTTATTGCCGACCACCCGGGGAATGTTGGTTACCCGACCTACTGGCATGCCAGGGGGTACGGGCTTTTTGCTGCAAACCCATTGGGGCAAAAGATTTTTTCAAACGGTAAAAAAGAGTTGAACTTCAAATTAAAAAAAGGGGAGTCGACTACATTTAATTATAGGGTCATGGTATTTTCGGGGATTCCAACTGTGAAGGAGATCAATAAGTTAGTGGCAGAATATACCCGATAAGCCCATGCCAGGCATGAAAAGACAGTTACTTAGTCTCTGCAAGAAAACTATCGAATTTTACGAAATGAATTATTTGGGATGAGATTTTTACTTTTTGGAGATGAAGTGGCCTGAGCATCAGTGAATTGAGAAAAATAAAAATATCGCCAAAAGAAACATTTCTGATTTTGCAGAGTTTTCTTGCAGAGACTACTTAGAGCAAAGAATAAATAAACCACGGTATGGCTCTTAATTATATTTGGATATTCTTTTTCCTCGTAGCATTTGTTATAGGACTGTTCAAGCTTATTTTCTTTGGCGACATGGGCGTTTTCCCGGCTATGGTAAATTCGACATTCGAAATGGCTAAAACCGGGTTTGAGATTTCATTGGGGCTGACAGGGGTTCTGACACTCTGGATGGGTATAATGAAAATAGGGGAAAATGGGGGAGTCGTCAATATATTTTCCAGGCTGATAGGCCCTTTATTCAATAAACTTTTCCCCGGGCTGGGAAAGAACCACCCTGCCCATGCCTCCATAATGATGAACATAGCAGCCAATATGCTCAACCTTGATAACGCAGCAACTCCAATGGGGTTGAAAGCAATGAAGGAGATGCAGGAAACCAACCCCGACAAACGTACCGCTTCCGATTCTCAGATAATGTTCCTGGTTTTGAATACATCGGGGTTAACCATTTTACCTATAAGTATTATGGTTTACCGGGCACAGTTGGGTGCGGCAAATCCTTCCGATATATTTATCCCTATAATGCTGGCAACCTATTTTTCAACCATTGTAGGGTTAGTATCGGTGGCAATTTACCAGAGAATCAACCTTTTTGACAAAGTTATCCTGTCCTACCTTGGCGGGCTTACAGCATTTATTATAGCAATTATCTGGTACTTTTCAACATTGGGGAAGGAGGAGGTTACCCAGATTTCTAATGTTACCAGTAACTTCATCCTGTTTTCAGTAATAATAGGGTTTATATTATTGGCGATACGTAAAAAAGTAAATGTCTACGAATCATTTATTGAAGGTGCAAAAGACGGGTTTAAAACGGCGGTTAAGATTATCCCTTATTTGATCGCTATTCTGGTAGCTATAGGTGTATTCAGGGAATCGGGGGCAATGGATTGGTTTATTTCCGGTGTTGCCTGGGTATTGGGGCAAGCCGGTATTAATACCGATTTTACAGCAGCCTTACCTACTGCCTTAATGAAACCCTTAAGCGGAAGCGGCGCCCGTGGAATGATGGTAGATGCCATGACAACTTACGGTGCAGACTCGTTTGTCGGGCGGGTGGCAAGTACTGTCCAGGGGGCTACCGACACTACATTTTACATTCTTGCGGTATATTTTGGTGCCGTTGGGATCAAAAATACGCGCTATGCAGTGGTGTGTGGGCTGATCGCCGACTTTGCCGGGATTATTGCCGCCATTGTTATGGCTTACCTGTTCTTCCATTAAGGAGGTATCTGAAAATAGATTTCTCCCCAGTATAAGCTTTTAGTGTACAAGGTTGCCCATCAGAAGCCACATAATAAGCATTTATTGAGAACCTGCCGGGGGAATATAACTGTTATAAACCGATGGTTGCCCACTATACCATTCATAGGCACCTATGTCGTACCCTCTGCCCTGCGGGCGATTGATATAAGCATAATCACGATCTAAGCCTTCAATTTTCAACCCTCTATCTATTGCCGGGCTACCTTCATTTAAGCGAAAATCATTGCCAGGGCTGACAAACTGAGGACATCCGACAATAGGGCTGGAATCGGTTATATTATTAAGGTTAGGGGTATTGTCGTAGAGATTATTTACAGCTGTAATATTTTGGGGGTTTCCGTTCAAATAATACGCATCTATATCGTACGCATCTATGTTGCTAAAAATATTATTTTTTATATCAATATTTTCAGTACTTGAATGATTCACCCAAATCGCCCTGTTGTTTATATTGTAAAAAGTATTGTTATAGATTTTAATATTCTTGGCATTTTTCCTCATAAAGATCATAGCCCAACCGGGTATAAGCCCGGCATCACGGGTAAAGAAGATATTATTTTTTATAACCATCTCTTTCATTTCTATGGCTACAGGCGGGCTGCCGTTATTAACGACTTCCAGAATAATAGCCCCTCTTAGCCCTATTCCTCCGTTATTTGTGGCATCAAACCAATTTCCTTCAATTACTCCGGAAACTTCTTTATAAACTTCAGTACTTGTTCTCTTTTCATCATAATAATGAATAATCCACTTTGCGCCGCCATGTATCTCGTTGTCCTTTATCACCCTGTTTGTTCCGCTGCACATGTATAAAGAATACGCACTTCCGTTTTTAGTGTTTGGGTCAGGAGTAAATTTTATATAATTGCCCTGGATAATGAAATTATTCCCGTAACCATCCATGGCGTGCCACATCGTACCCGTAAATTCGTTTCCAATGGCACTTATTCCTTCCGAGACACCATGCAGGGCATCAACTCTAAATCCATTCCGGTCTCCAAGAGATAGAAGTTCATAAAGGCCACCGGCCCCTTTGAATGTAATATTGGTAAATGTCCAATAAGACGACCGTGCATCTACCTCTGTACTTATGATAGCCTCTTCTCCCGGATAGCTTGTCATGGTGATACGTTCAGCGTCAGTGCCAGGATGCCAATCAGTTGCAAACTCCCAATAACCGATACTGAAACGACTCTCACTATAAGTCCCCCCCATAAGATATATAAAGTCTCCCGGCTTCATCTGGTTAGTGGCATAGTTAAGTGTCTTCCATGTTGTTGCAGGTGTTTTTCCATCATTACTGTCTGAGCCATTCTGGTAATCTACAAACCTGATATTGCCGGTAGTGTCGCATGTAAACGGGTACACATTGCTTTTTACCCCATTTACGGTGGCGTAAATTCCTCCTGAGCCGCTCATGCCCGGATTCAGCCAAAACGTTATTCTTTTTGTATTTTTAGCGGTTTTGGGCATGGTATCTGCACCCCATTCCGCAAAATCAGAATCTTTGTCAAGAGTAACTCCACACACAGTAAGAGTGCTGTTACCACGAATACTTCCAATGTTTTCTGCCCATATCGTAATAGCTGCTCCTCTTGTCGCAGAACCTGCCCATCCGGAGACAGGGGCGTTTTTGGCACTTGCATACCTTATTGCAGGAGCGTTGGCATCTGATTCATATATTCCGAATAAAAGGAAAAAAAGCAGTAATCTAATCGTTTTAATTTTTATAAATTCTTTCATTATACCCCCTTCCTCAGAAGCTGCTGAAAAAAAATTATCCAACCGAAGAATTCTTTTTAATATCTTATAATTCCCTCACCCAAATATTCTTATAGCTAACCGGATTCCCATGATCCTGAAGTACGATGCTTCCTGCACCATGCGGTTTTACCGAATATTCGGGGATTCCGATGTATTCAGTTGGCCCGCGCAGGCTGACATTGTTTTGCACCAATACCCCGTTGTGGAGGACTGTAACTCTTGGAGGGTATGCATAAGTACCGTCGTTAGCAAAAACAGGAGCTGTGTAGATAATATCGTATGACTGCCATTCACCTGGTTTTTTACAGGCATTTACCAATGGTGCATATTGTTTGTAAATACTGCCGGCCTGCCCGTTCCGGTATGTCCGGTTGTTATAATTATCAAGTACCTGTACTTCATATATTTCCTGAAGGAAGACCCCACTGTTCCCCCTGCCCTGGCTTTTACCCACTACTTCGGAAGGAGTCCTCCATTCGATGTGTAACTGGAAATTTTCAAAGGCTCGTTTGGTTTTGATCACTCCCGTACCTTTGACCACGGTAACGCAGCCATCGGCAACTATCCAGCCGGGTTTCCCCCCTTCACTATTCGTCCATTCATTATCGATATTGGTGCCATCGAATAAGACAATGGCATCGGAAGGTGCATCGCCAATATTTTCGCCGGGTTGAATCACTTTCACTTCAGGATCCCATATCTCGGTCATGCCGGGAGTCATTTTCTCAGGTTCTTTCTGTGCAAATACTGTAAATGAGCAAAATAATACTGCAATTAGTAATAAGTTGGTTTTCATGCTGTTTCTGTTTTATTGATTTTGCTATTATTTTCTTATAATAATTTTTAATTCAATGCTTCACTCAGGTTCCTCCGGTGAATTTATGCGTAGCCTTTAAAGCCCCAGTTCATCCATTATGGCGTCAATTTTTGTTTCGGCTTTTTGCTCTGCCTCGTCAAATTGGGCCCGCGACCCCAGTTGCCCCTTCACTTCGAAATAAAATTTAATTTTTGGTTCGGTACCTGATGGGCGTATAGAGATTTTTGTCCCATCCTGTGTAAAAAACTGCAAAACATTGGATGTTGACTTCTGCCCGACAGTTTTCTCTTCGCCGCTAATCAGGTTTTTCTCAACTCTTGACAAATAATCTTTTACAGTTTCAAGTGGCGACCCCCCCAGTGATTTGGGTGGGTTGCTCCTGAATTTAGCCATGATTTGTAAAATTTCGTCAGCCCCTGATTTACCTTTCCTCACCACGTATTTCATTTTTTCTTTTGAATAACCGTATTCAAGGTAAATATCCTGCAACATTTCGTACAGGGTCTTCCCCTGGCTTTTTGCCCAGGCTGCTATTTCTGCCATCAGTGCACACGATGAAACGGCATCTTTGTCGCGTACAAAGTCAGCAGGCATAAACCCGAAGCTCTCTTCGCCTCCCCCAATGTATTTTTTCTTCCCTTCCAGCTCCCTGATTACTTCTGCAATAAACTTAAAACCCGTGTAAACATCGAAATACTCAACATCGTTTTGTTTTGCAATCTCGGCAATCAATTCGGTGGTCACAATTGTTTTCACAATGTACTCATTCCCTTTCATTGCCCCTGCTTCCTTCATTTTGGTGATAATGTAATAGATAAACAGGAGGGCAGTCTGGTTTCCGTTGATTATAATATACTCACCTTTATCATTTTTTACTGCCACACCAATCCTGTCGGCATCAGGGTCGGAAGCCATCACTACATCGGCATTTACCCTGACGGCCTTTTTTATAGCCATTTCCATGGCGGCTGCTTCCTCGGGGTTTGGCGATACTACGGTTGGGAAGTCACCGCTCACCACATCCTGTTCAGGGACATTATAAATATTAGTAAAGCCAAAAGCACGCAATGCAGCCGGAATAAGTTTTACACCTGTCCCGTGGATAGGGGTGTATACAATTCTCAGGTCTTTATATTTCTCTACTATATCGGGAGAAATGGAAACAGTTTTGACCCGTGCCAAAAATTTCCGGTCCATCTCATCACCCAAAATGGTAATTAGTTCATCTGGCCCATCGAATTTTATGTCCTCAGCTTTTACCTTTTTTACTTCTTCGATAATATTCACATCGTGGGGGGCTACAACCTGAGAACCATCATCCCAATAAGCTTTGTAGCCGTTGTACTCTTTCGGGTTATGCGATGCTGTTAAAATAATACCACTCTGGCAGTGCAACTCCCTGATAGCAAACGACAATTCAGGGGTTGGGCGCAGGTCGTCAAAAAGGAAAACCCTGATACCGTTGGCTGTGAATATTTTTGCGCTGCTTTCGGCAAACAACCGGCTGTTGTTACGGCAATCGTGGCCAATTGCCACTTTTATCTCAGGCAATCCGGCAAAGTTCTTTTTCAGGTAATTGCACAACCCCTGGGTGGCAGCACCAACCGTATAAATATTCATGCGGTTTAACCCTACTCCCATTATCCCGCGAAGCCCGCCTGTGCCGAATTCCAACTCTTTGTAAAAAGAGTCGATTAGTTCTGATTTATCTTCGTTGTCCAGTAATCGTTGAACTTCTTTGCGGGTGTTCTCATCATATATCTCTGAAAGCCAAACTTTTGCTCTCTCAATAACCTGTTGAAGTAATTCCTGATTCTCCATTCTCAATCAATTAAAATCTTATCAATACATTCTTTCAGACTGTCTTTCCAGTACGGTATATTCAATTTAAAAACTGATTTTATTTTTGTTTTATCCAGTACACTGTAATAAGGGCGTTTTGCCAATGTAGGGTATTCACCAGAACCAACCGGCACCACTTTACACGTAATATTGCCTGTTTCGTGGATAGCCTTTGCGAAATCGTACCAACTACAAATGCCTTCGTTTGAGAAATGGTATATCCCGTTTACAAAGTTAGCAAATGATTCTTTCGTACGTGACACTATTTCCAATATAGCTTTTGCCAGGTCTCTGGCATACGTTGGCGACCCTACCTGGTCGGCAACAACTTTTAATATATCCCTTTCTTTACCCAGGCGGAGCATTGTTTTTACAAAGTTATGGCCATACGGTGAATACAGCCATGAGGTACGTATGACCACTGTATCAGGATTCTGTCTTATAACAAGTTGCTCTCCTTCCAGTTTTGTTGCCCCATAAACCCCGAGTGGGCAGGTTGGGTCTGTTTCAACATAAGGGCGGTGGTTCTTCCCGTCAAAAACATAGTCGGTTGAGATATGTATTAATTTTGTATTAAAATTTTTACAGGCTTTGGCCAGGATTGCAGGTGCGACAGTATTTACCTGCCTGGCTTTTTCTTTCTCTTCCTCTGCTTTATCTACCGCAGTGTATGCAGCGCAATTGACCACAAAATTGGGTTTATTCTTTTCGAAAAAGGTGTTTAAGCCTTCCTCTTTTGTGATATCTAGTGTGTCGATATCTGTAAAAATAAAAGATAGGTTGGGATAATTGCCAGCCAGATCTTTAATCTCGCTCCCCAACTGTCCGTAAGTGCCTGTAATTAAAACGTTCATTTTCTGATTAGAAATTGAAATTTATCTCCACCTCATCAAATAATGGGGCTATATTATCCTTTGCTGAAATAATCATGTCTTTTTCTGCCAATTGCCAATTGATATTAAGTGCCGGGTCGTTAAATTTTATTGCCCTTTCGGCTTCTTTCGAATAAAATGTGTCGCATTTGTATGCAAAAACAGCTGTTTCGCTTAAAACAGAAAATCCATGGGCAAATCCTTTCGGTATAAATAGTTGCTTTTTATTTTCCCCATTGAGTTCAGTGCCAAACCATTGCCCGAATGTTGGCGAACCTTTCCGGATATCAACAGCTACATCAAAAACATTCCCGTAAATTACCCGTACCAGTTTTGCCTGGGCGTATGGTTCGAGCTGGTAATGAAGCCCACGAACCACCCCCCTGACTGATTTAGATTCGTTATCCTGCAAAAAACGGCAATTAATCCCTGCCTCGAGGTATTTTTCATATTGGTAGCTTTCAAAAAAATAACCACGGCTATCTTCGTATACATCAGGCTCAATAACCAGTAGTCCCGGTATTTTGGTTTTAATAATATTCATTTCAACTGTTTAAAAAGAGAAAATTTGTTTTTCGGCAAGTTTCAGCAGGTACTCACCATATTGGTTTTTCTTCAACGGCCCGGCCAGCTTTATCAACTCATCGCGGTCGATATACCCTTTTTTAAATGCGATCTCTTCAATACACGATACCTTTAACCCCTGCCGTTGCTCAATGGTCGCTATAAAATTGGAAGCTTGTAATAAACTGTCGTGCGTGCCGGTGTCGAGCCAGGCAAATCCCCTTCCCAACAGCTTAACACTTAAACGGTTCTCGTTAAGGTATAGCCTGTTAAGGTCGGTTATTTCCAGTTCGCCCCTGGCTGAGGGTTTTAGGATTTTAGCTTTCTCAACCACATCGTTCGAGTAAAAATACAGGCCGGTAACAGCATAGTTTGATTTTGGCTGAGGCGGCTTTTCTTCAATACTAACCACTTTGCCTACATTGTCGAATTCAACCACACCATACCTTTCCGGGTCGTTCACGTAATAGCCAAAAACCGTTGCACCATCTTGCAGCTCAGCTGCTTCCTGCAGGATACTGCTAAAATTATAGCCATAAAAGATGTTGTCGCCTAAGATCATACAAACATTGTCGCCTCCTATAAACTCTTCCCCTAAAATAAATGCCTGGGCCAGGCCATCGGGGGATGGTTGTATTTTATAAGAAATTCTCAACCCTAAATGAGAGCCATCGCCAAACAACTCTTCGTACAAATGAATATCAGCAGGCGTTGAAATGATCAGCATTTCCCTGATACCGGCAAGCATTAAAACCGACAGAGGGTAATAGATCATAGGTTTGTCGTATACCGGTATAATTTGTTTTGAAATACTGCGTGTTATGGGGTACAGCCTTGTACCTGCTCCTCCGGCTAAAATTATTCCTTTCATCTTTTTTTATTAATAGTTTTTCTGCCAATACTGTAATAGGTAAAATCATTTTCTTCCATTTCTTCCGGGTCGTAGATATTACGCCCGTCAAAAATGAGTTTGTTTTTCATTAATTTCTCCAGTACGCGCAAATTCGGGACACGGAATTCGGGCCATTCTGTTATCAGGATCAATCCATGAGTATCGACACAGGCATCGTATTCGTCTTTCGCATAGGTTATTTTACTGCCCAATATTTTTTTTGACTCTTCCATTGCAATAGGGTCGTATGCTATAATTTTGGCACCATGTTCAATCAGCCTGTTTATAATTACCAATGAAGGGGCTTCCCGCATATCATCGGTTTTTGGTTTGAACGACAATCCCCACACGGCAAATTTCAGCCCTTTTATATCCCCGTTGAAATGGGCCATGATTTTTTTCACCAGGACTGATTTCTGGCGTTCGTTTACTGCTTCAACAGCTTTTAATATTTCCAGTGAATGCCCGTTTTTATCAGCAATTTTGATGAGCGCTTTTACATCTTTGGGGAAACAACTGCCTCCATACCCGATACCTGGGTAGATAAATTTATTGCCAATCCTGGGGTCGGAGCCAATCCCTTTGCGTACCATTCCAACATCGGCACCAACAACCTCACATAAGTTGGCTATATCGTTCATAAAACTAATTTTAGTCGCCAGCATCGAATTGGCTGCATATTTGGTCATTTCCGAAGAAAGGATATCCATAAACAACACCGGGTGCCCGTTAAGCACAAACGCATTGTAGAGTTTCTTGATCGTTTTTTTTGCTTTTTCAGAATTGACACCTACGATAATCCTGTCAGGTTTTAGGAAATCACTAACAGCATCGCCTTCTTTTAAAAATTCGGGGTTTGAAGCCACATCAAAAGGCACCTTAACCCCTCTGCGGCCCAGTTCCTGCATAATTATTTCATGCACTTTATAAGAGGTGCCTACCGGCACGGTACTTTTTGTAACGACCACCGTGTATTGCTCGAGATGCTTCCCTATCCCGGCCGCTACGTTAAGCACATGCCTGAGGTCGGCACTGCCATCTTCGCCGGGAGGGGTACCCACTGCAATAAATATAGCCTCTGCCCCTTTCATTGCAGTTTTTAAATCGGTAGAAAAAGCCAATCTGCCTTTTTCGGTATTCCGTTTAAAAATCTGCTCCAGTCCCGGCTCGTAAATTGGGATATGCCCCTGTTTTAATTGCCCGACCTTTTTTTCGTCAATGTCAACGCATTCAACATGTATACCGGTTTCGGCGAAACAGGTGCCTGATACCAAACCAACATAACCCGTACCTACAACTACAATCTTCATTTCCTATATTAGAATTATCATTAATAAATTTAAGAATTTTAAAAGCCTACAATATATAGCAAAATCAAACAATTTTACTCAATCACTTTCTATTTTTAATATTTCTTTAAAAATAAGTTGTTTAGAGCCTAAAAAATAGTTATTAATTACCAAAAGCCTTTGAAATATATTTAATAAATTATATTTTTGCGCGCTATTATTATATAATGTCTAACTTATTAATTTAATTACATTTACATGGTAAGTACTGAAAAAGGGAATCTTGAACAAGAAGAGTCAGAGGGCAAAGTTGAATCTAATGCCCTGGAAGAAAAAACTGAAGCTGTCCTGGAAGAAAAGGATGGCGTAAAAGAAAAAGCAGCAAAACCAGAAAAGAAACCTGCTTCTGCAAAAGCAGAAAAGAAAAGTCCAAAGTCAGCAGTAAAAGCTGAAAAGAAGGTGGAAGAACCAACTGTGGAGGCAAAGGCTAACGAAGAAAAGCCCGCAGAAAAAGAGGTGGAAGAACCAACTGTTGAAGTAAAGGCTGACGAAGATAAGCCCGCAGAAAAAGAGGTGGAAGAACCAACTGTGGAGGCAAAGGCTGACGAAGAAAAGCCAGCGGGAAAAGAGGTGGAAGAACCAACTGTGGAGCCAGAGGTTGTTGAAGAAAAAGCAAAAGAAATAAAAGCGGAAGAGAAAGCGGAGGAATCTCCTGAAGAAAAAGCCGTAGAAACAAAAGAAGAAGTAGTTGCAGAAGAAACCCCCAAAGCACCTGCCGAAGATGAAAAAGCACCGGTAAGCACTCCGGAGCCTGACGCAGGACAAGCTAAAGAAACGATTAGCGAGTCAAGTGAAGAGTTTGACTGGGATAGCCTGCAAAAAGGGCTTGATTCTTATTCATCCTCACAGCGTAATGAATTAGAAGATATCTACAATAATACACTTTCAACTGTCCAGGAGAAAGAAGTCCAACAAGGGAAAGTTATTTCGATGAACAAACGCGAAGTTGTTGTCGACATCGGTTACAAATCTGACGGGATTGTCAGCCTTAATGAATTCCGTTACAATCCGGATTTAAAAGTTGGCGACACAGTTGATGTATATGTTGAAAACCTTGAGGACAAAAGCGGACAGATGATCCTTTCACACAAAAAAGCAAGGGCAGTACGCTCTTGGGAACGTGTGAACGAAGCACTTGAAAACAATGAAATCATCCAGGGGTATATTAAATGCCGCACAAAAGGTGGTATGATTGTCGATGTTTTTGGTATTGAAGCTTTCTTGCCAGGGTCTCAAATCGATGTAAAACCAATTCGCGATTACGATGTTTTTGTTGGGAAAACAATGGAATTCAAAGTGGTAAAAATCAACCAGGAATTCCGTAACGTTGTTGTTTCGCATAAAGCACTTATCGAAGCTGAACTTGAACAGCAGAAGAAAGAGATTATTGCAAAACTTGAAAAAGGCCAGGTACTTGAAGGTACTGTTAAGAATATTACTTCTTATGGGGTATTTATCGACCTTGGCGGAGTTGACGGCTTAATCCACATTACCGACCTTTCATGGGGCAGGATTTCCCATCCTAACGAGATTGTGGAATTAGACCAAAAATTAAATGTTGTAATCCTTGATTTCGATAACGATAAAAAACGGATTGCCTTAGGATTAAAACAACTTACACCTCATCCATGGGACAAACTGGATGAAGGGCTTAAAGTTGGAGACAAAGTGAAAGGGAAAGTTGTAGTACTTGCCGATTATGGTGCATTTGTTGAGATTGCCCCGGGGGTAGAGGGCTTGCTGCATGTATCTGAGATGTCGTGGAGCCAGCACCTGAGAAGTGCACAGGACTTTTTAAAGGTTGGTGATGAAATAGAGGCGTCTATACTTACTCTTGACCGCGAAGAAAGAAAGATGTCGCTGGGTATCAAACAGTTGAAAAGCGACCCATGGGAAAAAATCGAAGAAAAATATAAAGTGGGCAGTAAGCACACTGCAAAGGTTCGTAACTTTACAAACTTTGGCGTATTTGTTGAAATCGAAGAGGGTGTTGATGGGCTTATCCATATTTCAGACCTTAGCTGGACCAAAAAGATCAAACATCCATCTGAGTTTACAGCTATTGGCGAAGATATTGAGGTTGTTGTCCTTGACATTGACAAAGATAACCGCCGTTTGAGCCTTGGCCATAAGCAGTTGGAAGAGAACCCGTGGGATGTATTCGAAACCATTTTTATGGTTGACTCAATTCACGAAGGAACGATTGTCGACTTAATGGACAAAGGTGCTGTAATTGCCCTTCCTTACGGAGTTGAAGGTTTTGCTACACCACGCCACCTGGTAAAAGAAGACGGCAGCAAGGTGAAACAGGATGAAAAACTGGAGTTTAAAGTAATTGAATTCAACAAGTCGTCTAAACGTATTATCGTTTCGCATTCAAGGGTTTTCGAAGATGTGAAAAAAGCTGAAGAGCAAACTAAGAAGAAAGTCCAGGGCAAAGCCACCAGGAGGACTGCCAAGGCAATCAACGATAATATTGAAAGGACAACCTTAGGCGATATTTCGGAATTAGCAGCACTGAAAACGCAAATGTTGGAAAAAGAGAAAAAAGATAGCAAGTAATTAGCAATTTATTTGATAGAATTTCTTATATTGAATTATGGCATTCGAAATTCTCAAAAAAGATAATTACACCCTCGTTAAGGTTTTGGTTGAAAAGCTTGATACAAACAATGCTCACGACCTGAAGGCAGAGTTAGTAATGGTGAATAACGGCGGAGAGAAGAATATCGTCCTCGACATGTCGGAATGCACCTATTGCGATTCGTCCGGGTTAAGAGCTGTTTTAGTAGCAAACAGGCTTTGTGAAGATGCCATTGGGACTTTTATCCTCAATGGACTTCAGCCCGATGTGGAAAACCTGATAAGGATATCGATGCTTCACACTGTATTATTAATTACCAAAAATATTGATGAAGCAGAGAGCCTTCTGGAAAAAAAGGAAACCCTTTAATCCACGGCTCTGTTGATGCCTTTTGAGTTAACCATATTAGGGAGCAGTTCAGCATTACCGACATCGGAAAGATATCCAACCGCTCAGGTACTTAATGTACTTGAGCGGTTTTTTTTGATTGATTGCGGCGAAGGAGCCCAGATCCAGTTGCGCAGGCTGAAATTGAAAATGGGCAAAATCAGGCATATTTTTATTTCTCATTTACATGGCGACCATTACTTTGGGCTGCCGGGGCTGATCTCTACCCTCAAATTGCTGGGGTATACTAACGACATACATATTTATGCCCATTCGGAATTGCAGGGCCTGATAAAACCACAACTCGACAACATGAAAGGAGGCCTTGGGTTTAATGTTATTTTCCACCCGTTGAACCTCAAAAAACCACAGGTTGTTTATTCCTGCAAAAAGGTAGAAGTGTCCTCTTTCCCGGTTAACCACTCCATACCAACTTGTGGGTTCTTGTTTAAAGAGCAGCCCAGGCTCCCAAATATTAAAAAAGAGCTGATTAAACGGTACAAAATCCCCATAAAAGAGATACAGGCTATAAAAGAAGGGGCAGGCTTTATTGCCGGGGGCGGCAAATTGATTAGCCATGCACAATTAACTACCCCGCCGCCAAAACCGCGGTCGTATGCATTTTGTACCGATACCCGTTACCATGAACCCATTGTTGAAATCATTAAAGGTGCCGACCTGCTATACCATGAAGCTACTTTTTTAGATGAAATGAA
>JAADGO010000198.1 GCA_013152355.1 Chlorobiota bacterium | reverse complement strand
ATGGGTAACGCTGCTCTTTCGAATCGGTTAACACAGCATATTTTAGCACCCTGGCCCGGCTGTTTACAAATATATAGTCGATGCGCCCTTTTAATGGGGAGCAGAAACTAAAACCATTGGAGGTACCATCGGCACCATACGGTTTCTCCTTCGAAATATCCCGGCTGTCGTTCAATACTTTTTTAATTTCTAAAATGGGTGCTTTGTCAGGCGTAAGGTTAAAATCCCCGGTTAAAATAACGGGTAAACCCTCCCCTCCGGTTATTTTAGCAATTGAGTCAAGGATCAGCCCTGCCGATTTTTCCCTGGCCACATCTCCTTTATGGTCGAAGTGGGTATTAAAAAACAGGAACTCTTTACTATTCCCGATAATTTTAAACCTCCCCCATGTACATAATCGCGGGCAGGCCGCATCCCATCCTAAACAGGCCGCATCCCATCCTAAACCTGGCTGGTTTGGCTGCTCCGATAACCAAAAATTACCTTTTTCCAGTAAGGCAAACTTATCGCTCCGGTAAAAAACAGGGCAATATTCCCCTTTTTCACCGCCATCATCACGCCCTACACCGATCCAACTGTATTGAGGAAGTTTTTCTTTAATGTCTTTAAGCTGCCCGTGGAGGGCTTCCTGCAGGCCAAAAATATCTGCATCATGGAATTGCAACAACCCGGCAACCATATCCACCCGGTTGGGCCATGCATTAATTCCGTCTTCAGGCGTATTAAAACGGATATTATACGAAATAATATTCAAATTTTGTGCGGTAATAATAACACTGTTAAATAATAAGAATGATAAAATTATTGAATATTTCATTATTCACAAAAATTAAACTGCTGGTAATTACATTGCCCCTGATCGCCTGGAATAACAGTCCGCCTTGTTTCCCCTTCCCCTTTTACTACATATTCGTAACAAAATTCTTTTATCTCGTCCATGTATTTTACCTTTGGCGTACCTGCCAGTTCATGGCCTCCGCCACAAGTGGTATGTAGCCAATATGGAACACCCAATTGTTCAAGTTTTTGGGCGATAGAGAATGAACCGTACAAAATTAAGTAGCCACTATCCTCTTTGCTGCAGTAATGGTGAGGCGCTGTTGCATAGGGCACAAGCTTGTCGCAAGTGCCATGGAACAGTAATGATGGAATGGCAGATTCATCGTACACCTTACTTATATCAGGGATGGCGCCTGCCATTGAAATAACTCCGGCATAAGACACCGGCCCTGAGTCAAGCCCATAGCAATAAGGCGGCTGGTAAGCAGCATTTAGCACTGCCTCGGCACCTGCACTGCTCCCGCTAATGATAATTTTCTGTGGATCGATGCCAAACTCCTGCCTGTTTTGAATCAGGAAAAATGTCGCATCCTGTAAATCTTCAACTGCTGCATTGAAGGTATTTAATTTATCAATAGCCGCACAATCGCAGCCAAAACCTTCAGGCTTGCCTTTTCTTGTAAGGCGGTATGAAATTGATGCGGTAACATACCCCAGTTTGGCAAGGCCTTTACAAAATGCCTCGCCTGCTTTCCTTGTCCCTCCCCTCCTCTAAAACCGCCACCGTGGACATATATTACGACTGCTCTTTTTTCTTCGTAATCATTGCCAGGCAGATAAATATCCAGCATGAGGTTTTCTCCTTGTTTGCTGGCATAAGTATATGTGGCAACCTCTATTGAGTCGGTAATTACGTCAACATAACGTTCCTGCGAAAGTGAAAACTGCGAAAAGAGGGTCGATAGCAATAAAAACAGTAGTAGTTTCATTTAAATCATATTTTTGCTAAAAATACAATTTAACTTTAAACAACTTTATAGAAAATTGATTACTATTCAAAAGAAATTGGAAGAAAACCTGAAATTGAGCAGGTTTGTTTTATTATTCACTCTAGGAATTTATTGTATTTTTGATAGAAATTGAAAAGGATATTCCTGGCGAAACCTTTACTATATGAAACAGTTTTATATTGAGTTCCCAATTTTGCAGACAGTGTTTGCAAAATCTGATAATCAAAAATTGCAGACATTATTTGCAAAATCAGAAAAGGAAGATTTACAAGAGGATATAAATTTATTTAGCAAAAAATTGACTGCTTCCATCACCCATCTTACCTGGTCCCATTTCGTCAGACTTTTAAGCATAAAGGATGAGGAAGAAAGGAGCTTCTACATTATAGAAACAGCAGAAAACAAGTGGTCAGAGAGGGAGTTGAACAGGCAAATAAACTCATCTCTTTTTGAAAGGCTGGTTTTAAACAAAGATAAAAAAGCGGTAAAAGAATTGTCTGAAAAGGGGCAAATTATAAGTACCGAACAAGACCTGTTAAAAGACCCATTGGTTCTTGAATTTTTAAACATAAAACAAAACAGTTCATATTCGGAACATGAATTGGAAACAGCCATAATCAACAACCTCGGAGAATTTTTAATGAACTACCCCGCCGCAAGCGGACGGGGTAGTTCATTTTTTTGCCCCGAAACCTCGTGTCAAGTCAAGCATGAAGTCGTGGGTAAGCCGTAGTTATTTTTGTTTTTGTGAAGCAAAAAAAACTCACATAGCCATAGCTACGTGAATTTCTTTTCTGTAATGCAAAAACGGAAAAGGACAAGGACAAGGCTTGTCCCGTAAGGTTATGCTTGACACTAGAACCTATCCCTTTTCGTATACTTCGTATGTAGCAACTGGTGCGATTTTTCTCCCAGTGGCTCTTTCAGGAAGTCTTTATACAGTTTAATTATTTCCGGATTTTCGTGCGACTTCCTGACTTTCATGCTTTTGTCTTCAGCATAGATTGCATTCATACGTTTCTGGCGTATTTCCGGATTGGTAGGTATAGGCTGCCCCCCACCTCCGAGGCATCCTCCCGGGCAAGCCATAAATTCAATGAAATGGTAGTCGGCTTTACCCGATTTCACAGCATCCATTACTTTTTTAGCATTGACCAACCCATGTGCAACTGCGCATTTCAACTCAACACCATCAAGGAATGCCCATTCCTTAACAGGGTTTTCTATTTTGATAACTGCCTCCCTGATCCCTTCCATGCCGCGGACAGGCATAATATCAAGGTTTTTAAACGGCACTTCACGCCCTGTAACTATCTCGTAAGCAGTACGGAGAGCAGCTTCCATAACACCTCCGGTAGCTCCAAAGATTACCCCCGCACCGGTAGAGTCACCCATTAACCGGTCATATCTTGCTTCTTCCAGCTTGTCGAAATCCAAACCGGCTTGTTTAATCAGTATTGCCAATTCACGGGTGGTCAATACATAGTCGACATCACGGTAGCCACTATCGTGCATTTCAGGCCGCCAGGCTTCAAATTTTTTGGCAGTGCATGGCATAATTGATACCGAAACAATATCAGCAGGGTCAAGGTTACGTGCTTTGGCATAGTATGTTTTTACCAATGCACCAAACATTTGCTGAGGCGATTTGCATGTTGACAGGTGCCCCAGGTATTCAGGGTACATGTGCTCAATGTATTTGATCCATCCCGGTGAGCAGGAAGTCGCCATTGGTAATTTAACGGTATCGTCTTTGTCAACTAATGCTTTTTTTAGCCGGGTAAGAAGTTCCGTCCCCTCCTCCACAATGGTTAAGTCGGCTGAGAAATCTGTATCAAGGACAGAATCGAATCCTAACCGTTTCAAAGCGGCAACCAACTTCCCGGTCACCCGGCTGCCCGGAGGAAACCCCAGTTCTTCGCCAAGTCCGACACGTACGGCAGGAGCTGTTTGCACAACCACGTGTTTTTTCGGGTTGGCGATTGCGTCCCATACATCTTCAATGTAATTTTTTTCAACCAAAGCCCCTGTCGGGCAGTGGTTGACACATTGCCCGCAATTGGTGCAAACCACATCCCTCATCGACTTTTCAAAAAATGTGGTAATCTTCATTTTGTCGCCTTTGTGGGCAACTGTAAGGGCATTTACCCCCTGCAATTCGGAACATGTGCGTACACAACGCTGGCAACGGATACATTTGCTGTCGTCCTTCATAATAGAAGGGGAGTAGGCATCGATTGAATAATGTTTAAACGGCACAAGTTCAATAAAGTCCTGTGTCATAATTTTATATTCCGATGATATTTCCTGAAGTTCACAATTCCCGTTCCTGTAACATTTTGTACAGTCGGCATTATGTTCCGACAACAATAACTCAATGATATGTTTTCTGGAGCTCCGCACCTTTAGGCTGTTTGTCAATATCTCCATCCCTTCATCGCAAGGTGTTGCACACGCAGCCGACAAACGCCTTTGTCCGGCAACTTCTACCACGCATACACGGCAATTCCCTGCAACACAAAGGTCTTTATGGAAACATAATGTTGGGATTGTAATCCCCAGCTCTTTTGCCGCATCAAGGATAGTTGTACCATGTTGTACCTCAACCGGGAGCCCGTTTATTATAAGGTTTACTTTTTTTGACATTTTTTTACAATTATCAGGTTAATAAATTAATAGATCATCTCTTCATGGAAATTATCAACAATTGAAGAAAATGAATTAGCTACAGATTGCCCTAATCCGCATTTCGCAGCTAACTGCATAGTTTCTGCCAACCTGAGTAATTTCGTGAGGTATGATGATGGTTTCTCGCCACGCTTTACCGCTTTTATTCCCATTTGCAATTGCTGGCACCCAACACGGCAGGGTGTACATTGCCCACACGATTCTTCCCTGAAGAACTTAAGGTAATTGTCAAGTACATTAAACATCGACCGGGAACTGTTGAAAAGCATCATCGAACCTCCCGTTGGCAATGATATGCCGGTAAGTTTCCCTTTAAACCCAATTGCGGCATCCTTAAAGTTTTTGCGTGGGACAAGGAACCCCGATGCCCCGCCTACCTGTACGGCTTTGGTATCGCCATCTCCAAATTCATATACAAAATCCTGCAAACTCATCCCAAGTTCCAATTCATAGATACCTGGTTTCGGAGTATCGCCGGATACAGAGAACAGTTTGGTCCCGCGTGAATATTGTACGCCAAGGTCATAAAACTTCTTGGCGCCATATTTTAAGATTGTAAATACGTGAGCCAGTGTTTCAACATTATTAATTACAGTGGGTTTGCCCATGTAACCTTTAATTGTTGGGAAAGGAGGTTTGTTCCTCGGTTCGCCTCGTTTGCCTTCCATTGATTCGAAAAGGGCTGTCTCTTCCCCACAAACGTATGCTCCACTACCCATGAAAATTTTAATCGTAAAGTCGAAATTAATTTCGTTACAGTAATAGTGGAATTCGTCAATTGCTTTATTCAATTCTTCTTTCAGGAACTTATATTCACCCCTAAGGTAGATAAATCCTTTTTTTGCCCCAATAATATTGGCACATACAGCCATTGCCGTTAATACTTTATACGGTACTTTGGTTAATATTTCCCTGTCTTTAAAAGTACCTGGTTCACCTTCATCGGCGTTGCAAATGATAAATTTCTCATCGGCTTCAGCCTCCGAAGCAAACTTCCATTTCAATCCGGTCGGGAACCCGGCTCCTCCGCGCCCTTTTAGCTCGGAACTTATTAATTCTTTAATTATATCCTGATTCTTACGTTTTAAGGCATTCCCCAGTATTTTCTCCCAATCATTTTCATTCCTGAAAATAAAATCTGCCCGTTTTAATTGATGTATACTTTCCATAATTATTCCCTCCTAAATTTGTCCGTTCTTTTTCATATAAGATGATAAAATCTCCCTGACCTTCTCAGGAGTAAGTTCGGTATAAACCTCATCGTTTATCAACATGGCGGGAGCCTTATGGCACCACCCTAGGCAGTTGGTCTCAAGTATGGTAAACCTCTTGTCAGGGGTTGTATCACCCAGTTTTATTTTAAGCATCTCCTGGATGGTGAGCAAAACCTGGTTTTTCCCTTTCATTGAGCAGGTGATGGTTTTACATACACGGATGACGTACTTCCCCATTTTTTTTGCTTCGAGGAACGAATAGAATGTTGCTGTGCCATAAACATCAGAAGCCGGGATGTCTATTTCCCGGGCTATTTCAACCATTGAGTCTTCTGAAAGGTATTTCTCCTGTTCTACCACGCCTTGTAAAATAGGCAGGATACTTTCCCTCCTCCTCCCGTGCACATCTGCTAGTTCTTTAATAAGAGTTTGTATAGGATTCATATAAAAAGATTTTTATAATTAATATAAATAGTTTTTTATTGTTTGTTGTTTTGTCTAGAACGCCTATCAGGCATGGCCAATATCGCAAATTATTAAATAAAGGAATTTTTCTTTATTTAATACACGTCAAAAATAGCCTTATGTTTTTTTAAAAACGAAGATTATTTAAATTGTTTAAGCTGTTCTTCAACATAATTAACTTAACAATAAGGTGGAATTAGTCTGAATAAACAGAAAAGAATGACATCTGTCAGGTTTAGTGAGGGCTTTGGTTTGGAAGTTGTTTAAAGTCAATCTGTCACTCTCGAAAATCCACTTTAACTTTAAACAACTTCTTGGATATAGTGTATATTTATAGGACCCTTTAAACAACTTCATATCTAAGAAAGCCAATCTTTTGGTAAATATGAAAAAAAGTGAATTGAAATATTATAAAACAGCAAGTTTCAGGTTCTATGCCGAATTAAATGATTTCATCCCTGCAGGCAGGAAACAAAAATGCTTTGATTATTCGTTCCTGGGGCCAATAACTGTTAAGGAGGTAATTGAATCAATGGGTGTACCCCATTCACAGGTTGATATGGTATTGGTAAATGGTGAAGCTGTCGACTTTAGCTACCGGATAAATGAATCTGATTACATTTCGGTATACCCCGTTTTTGAAAGTATTGATATTTCATCGGCCTCAAAGGTACGGAAGGAACCTTTGCGCCATACAAAATTCATCCTTGACGCCCACCTGGGCAAATTAGCAAAATACCTGCGGATGATTGGTTTTGACACACTTTATAAAAACGACTACACGGACAGCACCATCAGGGAAATTGGCAGAACAGAACACCGGATCATCCTAACCCGCGACAAAGGGCTGTTAAATTCAAAAAAAGTGACCCATGGGTATTATGTCAGGGCTATCCATCCGGAAGAACAGCTGTCTGAGATTATTGAAAAGCTCGACCTTTATTCACGAATCGACCCTTTGTCCCGGTGCCTTATATGCAACGGGAAATTAAAAAAGGTAAATAAGGAAGATATCCTCGAACAGGTTAAACCTGATACAGCCCAATTTTTCAATTCATTTTATCAATGCCCTTCCTGCAATAAAATATTTTGGGAAGGTTCACATTATGACCGGATGAGCCGGTTTATCAAACGAATCCTTTCAATTTAGTGAGGGCTTCACTTAAAGTGAAACCCTCACTCTTAATATGGGATGTATTGGCTGCCAGTGTCAACCGGGTGTCGGGGCGGGTTGGCAGTTCGATGGATTTATCCGATGTTAAGGCAGACTCAAAACTTATCATTTGAAACTCATAATTCACTACCATTTATAACAATTGTGCTTTTCTGATTTCATCTTTCAAAGCTGGTAAATTTGGTTTGTGTTCATATAAAGTTTTTATGTATTGTTTTGTTTCCTGTTGTTTTGATTCAATCCGGTTCATGACTTTCAACCATTTCACCATTTGTTGGTATGTTTTTCTGTTTCGGTTATAATCACCCAATGCAGCATTGCATTTATTTCTGATCATATTAAAACATTCATCAGGATAAATATTTCTGATCGGTGCAATAATATTTTCAAAATTGTATGAAATGTCTTTTTTTTCTCTTACAAAAGCCAAAATATCTTCATGCCTTTTTTCTATTTCCAGTATCTGAACAAAAAATATTTCATGGTAGCCTTTCTTTATTTCATCAGCAAACTTTTTTTTCTGTGCTTCATTCAAATATTCTCTAAGCTCGTTATAATGTGCTATGCTTTGTTTGCCTGCTGTATAACTCCGTAGAGCTTTAATGTATAATTCTTTTTTTGATTCTTTACTCAAATTATTTACCAGGTAGAGATCGAAGTTTCCTGCCCATTTGCTAAAAGCCAATTCGGCAATCCTGTTAAAATCCTTTTCATTATTTTTAAATTTATATCTTTCCAGCAGTTGTTTTGTTATCTTTTGATCAGATTCGGCAAATTTTTCAGCCATTTCTATCCACATTTTTTCATCTTCCGTAACCTCGGCAATTTTCAACAATACAAATGCCATATCCAAACATTCTAATCCATTTTCCCGGATGATCTTGTAGAAGTACTCTGCTGTATTCTTATTGGTAATTAACGAAAGAAAGAGTTTTTCGAAATACTTCAGGATGTAAATTAGTATTTCATCCCCTTCTTCTTCTATATCGGGATAATAAACCTCAAGGTGTTCGTATCGCTGAAAAAACAGGTCAAGAACTTTATGTATCGATTCATCTGATATTACAACTTGCCCGATATTGCCTGTTATCTCTTTAAAAGATTCCCTGAGCAAACCAAGGGCAATCTCATCATAACTTTCATAAAATATCTCATATTCATTGTCTTCAAAGCCAGGAAGGTTTTGAGTCGCTTCATATAATCCGAGCATTATTCTTACAGCATCCGGCAAGTTGCCTTTTTTTACATATTCAATGGCTTTATTTTTATATGGCAAGAAAACATTACTGATTTCATCATTCGCGGTATCAAAATATCCTTCATCATCATAATAACGCCCATTATAAGGATCATGATTCTCCACGATATAATCGAAGTCAATTGAAGCAAGTTGTTTGTGAACGGTTTCTTTTATTGTGTCAATATTGATTCCGGTGATTTCATCAAGGTCTTCTGATTCACTTTTTATGAATGAAACAAATTGATTTTGCAAATCAGAATCTTTGTCCAAAAGCTGTTTGAGAAAACTTATTTTTTTCGCCTGATCTGTATTCCTGAAACATTTACCGAATTCTTCTTTATCAGCAAGTGAACCGGGCTTTTTTTCAATCTTTTCGGTGTACTCCCCATTAAGTATAGCTAATGCAAAAGCAACTTCGTGTTTACAGAGCCCTCCATGGTCATAAGGGCAACTGCATTGGAAATTTAGGTCTTCATTTTCAAAATTCAGTATAAGTTTATATAAAGATGATCCTGAAACGACCCCTTCAAACCTGTTTCCTGTGCGTATAATCTTCTTTATACACCCACTTTCATAATAGTCTTCACCTCTGCTGAAACTGCTGTCAGTTGAAAGGTTTATTATATCTTCTGTACTAAACATTGATGCGAATTTTTTCATAGTACAATTTATTTACCAGCCTACCTACTCAGCAGGTGACTTGGAGTCACCTGCTGAGTGTCTTAAGGGACAGTAAGTGCTTTTACAAATTCCAAGTCCATGTATATCAATAACCTACCATATACCCCAAATAAATAAAAAGCTGGATATTTCAAATAACTACCTGTTAATTAAAAGTATGATAAAACTACGAAAGATCTTTGAATATGTTTTTTGTTACCGCAATGCACGTAGTGCGTTTTTCAATTTAGTGAGGGCTTCACTTAAAGTGAAACCCTCACTCTTAATAACAATTGATTCCCTTATTCTTTAGTCGGGATGACAGGATTTGAACCTGCGACCCCTTCGTCCCGAACGAAGTACGCTACCGGACTGCGCTACATCCCGATTAAGATTTTGTTCCGTTATGGATTCCTGTACAACAGGATTTATCGAAAAAACACCCACCTGATTTTAAAATACTGCTTAAAACCCCAGGCAGCTTCTCGAGCCTGCAAATTTAAGATTTTTTACAAACCTGCAATAAAAAAATCAGAGCCGGCTAAAAAAGATTTTCCATTTATAATAAAAAGATTTATGAGATAACCACCCATGGCAATATGAATTGTTCGTTAAATTATACAAAATCCCGGTTATCTCATTGGTTTGTAACCCGGAACTATTCCTAAACAAAATATCCCCATCCTCATAAAGTAAAATGAATCAGCGTATAATATCAATTTAAATTAAATTTATGCTGTTTGATTACAGAATGTAGGCAAAACGCAAAAATCAGTTTTAATTTGTTCACTTTAACTTAACAAACAATTACATATATATTCGTCCGCCTTAGTTATATTTGCCACAATTTTTTTTATTTTTTTTAGTATAGGGAAATTATGGTACAACCAATATCAGAGGCGTTAAAACTTATGTTAATCGGCATGGGGACAGTCTTTTCGATCTTAATATTTGTAGTCATGTTAGGGAATTTAATTATCATGGTTACAAACAGGCTTTCGACCGGGCAGCCAGCCACCCCGGTACAACAACAAAAAGAAGGACAGGGAATTGACCCGAAAAAACTGGCTGTAATTATTTCGACTGTGGAAGTTGTAACAGGAGGAAGAGGGAAGATTATTTCAATAAGTAAGTCGAATAAGTAAAAAAACTTTAAAAATTCCAGGACAATGAAAAAAGAGATAAAATTTAGTTTGCTATACAGGGATATGTGGCAATCATCAGGGAAATATGTACCCAAAGTAAGTCAATTGGAAAAGGTTGCCCCGGCAATTATCGATATGGGGTGTTTTGCAAGGGTTGAAACCAATGGAGGCGGATTTGAACAGATCAACCTGCTTTTCGGAGAGAACCCAAATATCGCCAACCGCCGGTGGACACAGGCATTTAACGATGCAGGCATTCAAACCCACATGCTCGAACGTGCATTAAATGCTATCAGGATGAGCCCTGTCCCGGCTGACACGCGCAAACTGATGTTTAAAGTTAAAAAACTTCAGGGCACCGATATTGCCCGTTCATTTTGTGGGCTAAACGACCCGCGTAACCTAGAAAATTCGATACGTTTTGCCAAAGAAGGGGGAATGGTTTCTCAGGCAGCCCTGAGCCTGACTGTCTCCAGAGTCCATACGGTTGAATATTACACAAACCTTGCTAATACCCTGATTGAGATGGGTGCTGATGAAATTTGTGTAAAAGATATGGCAGGGATCGGCCGTCCGGCATTTATTGGTAAAATCATAAAAAATATAAAAACCAACCATCCCCATATCCCGGTACAATACCACGGGCATTCGGGACCCGGTTTCTCAATGGCAAGTATCCTGGAATCGGCACGTTCAGGCGTTGATTACATTGATGTTGGCATGGAACCCCTTTCTTGGGGCACCGGACATGCCGATGTACTGGCAGTGCAGGGTATGCTAAAAGATGCAGGGTTCCTGGTGCCTGAAATAAATATGAAAGCCTACATGGAAGTAAGGGCATTAACACAAAGTTTTATCGATGATTTCCTGGGGTATTACATCAACCCTAAAAACAGGCAGATGAATTCCCTGATTATCAGTTCCGGTTTACCCGGTGGCATGATGGGGAGTCTGATGGCTGACCTGGAAACCAATCTTGCCGGTTTAAACAAGTGGCTGAAAAAAAGGAATAAACCTGAACTTACCCAGGACGATTTACTCATCAAACTTTTTGAGGAAGTAGAATATATATGGCCCATACTGGGTTACCCGCCCCTGGTTACACCATTCAGCCAGTATGTAAAAAACCTGGCGCTGATGAATGTTATACAATTAATTAAAGGCAAAAGCCGCTGGAGCATGGTAGCCGATAATATCTGGGACATGATATCGGGGAGGTCGGGCCAACTGCCGGGCCAACTGGGAGAAGAAATCATCCAGCTTGCAAAAGAGCAGGGCAAAGAGTTTTACACCGGGACGCCCCAGGATTTATATCCCGATAACCTGGATGTATTCAGGAAAGAAATGAAAGAAAAAAACTGGGATTTTGGCCAGGATGACGAGGAATTGCTTGAATTAGCCATGCACCCCGAGCAATACCGCGACTACAAATCGGGGAAAGCCAAAGCTGATTTTGAAGCCGACCTGGCAAAAAAACGGGAAGCCAAAACTGCCGGCCCGGAGAAAAAGGCAACAACGGAAAACTGCGAACCCAAGAAACTCTATATCGATATAAACGGGGAAAAATATACTGTTGGCATCTCGTACAACGACATTGATATTGCAGGCCCGGATGGCAATGGAAACGGCACTTCCGGTATCCAGGCTGAGGCTCCTGCAAAGGATAACAATAATAAAAATGGGGGAACATGGGAAATAATTTCCCCTCTTGAAGGGAAATTTATTCTTACCAAAGACCCTTCTGAGAAAGCATTAAAACCAGGCGATTTGGTGAAAGAAGGAGACCTTGTTTGCTACATTGAATCGATGAAAACTTATAATGCAATTGTATCCGACAAAGCAGGGGAAGTAGTAGAAATAGCACTGAACAATGGCGACAACGTAGAGGAAGACGATGTATTGATTAAACTAGCTTAATAAACCCCTATGGAAATATTATCAGAGTTATTTGACATGACCGCCTTTGGCGAGATCACCTACCAGACAATAATAATGTGGTTGATTTCGTTTGTGCTGCTTTACCTGGGTATCAAAAAAGGTTTTGAGCCGCTTCTGCTTATCCCTATAGCATTTGGCATTTTACTTGCCAACTTCCCGGGTGCCGGTATGGGTATTATCGACCCAAAAGAAATACAACTGGATGGGCACAGGTATAAAAACCTGTTTGAGATTGCCTATGAATACGGGATTATGAATTACCTGTATTATGCACTTATTAAAACAGGGCTACTCCCCTCGATTATTTTCATGGGTGTTGGTGCATTAACCGATTTTGGCCCCATGCTCCGCAATTTGAAGCTGTCAATGTTCGGGGCTGCTGCACAAATTGGTATCTTCTCCATCCTGCTGGGTGCGGTCTATTTTGGTTTTACACCCAAAGAAGCTGCATCATTGGGTATCATAGGTGGCGCCGATGGCCCGACAGCCATTTATACGACTATAAAACTTGCGCCTCACTTGCTGGGGCCTATTGCCATCGCTGCCTATTCATACATGGCCCTGGTGCCTATTATTATCCCAATGGTCGCAAATATTCTCATCTCAAAAAAAGAGTTCGCAATAAATATGAGAGAGATGGAAAAGAGTTTTCCTGCGAAAAGGAAGATAAAAAATATGAAAACAGCCAAGATTATTTTCCCAATTGCTTTGGGTACGCTCACAGCCGTCCTTGTCCCTTCATCGGTGCCGCTTTTGGGGATGCTGCTTTTTGGGAACCTGGTAAAAGAGGTTGGCTCGTCAACCAAAAGGCTGTCCGACACCATTCAGGGGTCGATAATGAACACTGCAACCATCTTCCTTGGTTTAACCGTTGGGGCGACTATGACATCGGAAGTATTCCTGACAGCCAAAACCATTGGTATTGTTGTGGGTGGTTTTGTGGCTTTTGCTATTTCCATTGCAGGAGGTATTATAGCAGTAAAAATCTATAACCTTTTCAACAAAAAGAAAATCAACCCATTGATTGGGGCTACCGGGCTTAGTGCAGTGCCTATGGCATCGCGTGTAGCTAATGAGATGGCATTAAAGTACGACCCTAAAAACCATATCCTGCAATATTGTATGGCCAGTAATATTTCCGGCGTGATTGGGTCGGCCGTTGCCGCAGGTGTATTAATTTCATTTCTTTTATAAGTGGTTATAACACAGCTGTACCGTCTCTAATGATGAACCGGGCATGCACTCCAGCGGTTGTTGGTTGTTGTTAATGCACAAGGCAAAATATGCAACTTCATTATAGAACCCTTCACCGGCATCTCCTACCGGGGTTTCCCTCAATTCGTTATTGGTGGCTATTTGTATGATTCCTGATTGAAAGGTGGTATATAAAACACTGGCTTGCTCGAATTGAGCCATGAAACCGGCCTGAAACGGGAAATTTGAATGGAAAATATTCCCGCCTTCTACTTTTACCTCAATATTGTGTTGAGGATAGCTCCATAAGGCATTAATATAATCGTGCCTGCTCAGTGCCCCGGGCAGGTAATTGCTCTTTATGCTGCCAGGCTTCCCAAGTGTATAATTAACAAAATCAATATCATGGATCAGCAGGTCAAATAGTGCCCCCCCTGAAGAACCGAAATCTGCCTGCTTTTCTTTCCATTGCCCCCAGGCGGGTAAGCCGGAGAATCTTGACAATGATAAAAATTTCAATTCGCCGAATTCTTTTGAGTCAATCCATTGCTTAAGCTTTTGGTAAGGAGGCATAAAACGGACAACATGGGCTACCATTAAAATCAGCCCTTTTTCTTTTGCAAGGCTTATGAGTTCCTCTCCCTGCCGGAGTTCCAGGCACATAGGTTTTTCCAGAAGGACATGTTTCCCATGGTTTAATGCTTCTTTGGCAAGTTCAAAATGCAAATTGGTATGTACACAAATAAAAACGGCATCCAATTCTTCTTTCTGCAGGCAATCTGTTAAGTCCTGGTATTTGTGGATGTTATCGATTACTTCAGGGTCAATCTCCCCTGTTGAGAAGTTCCCGCTTTTAGACTGTAGGTTTTTTTTTACAGATTGGGGATTTTTATCTACAATTGCAACTAATTGCAAATCACCGTTTTTTAAAATATTTAAGGTATGGGTCATTCCCATAAACCCGAATCCTACTACTGCTACTTTTTTCATAAGGTTCTTTTATTTTAAGAGACTGTTTAAATTTACCGGTGAAATGTTTTGCTGATAAACTTCAATCCTTCCGGCAGCCCGGCACGCCAGTAAACCCAGCTATGAGACCCGTCCCTGACCCGGTATTCGTGCGGGATACCTAAATCCCTCATCAGTATGTGCAAAGTAGAATTGCCTTTATACAGGAAGTCGTCATCGCCACAGTCAATGTAAAACCTTATTTTCCCCAGCTTTTCTTTTGGAACATCTTTAATCAGGTGCAAAGGGCTGTTTGCTTTCCATG
>JAADGO010000093.1 GCA_013152355.1 Chlorobiota bacterium | reverse complement strand
AATACTGGATGCGGAACGAGTTTACGCTGGAATGGATTATGAAAGCCACCCTTCGGTTGCACAAAGTGATACCCATTAAAGAGACAGTGAGTATGATCCCTATGGACAACCTGCCGTTTGTTTTGGAACAGCTGGCTCGTTTCTCTGTTAAAGCCGCTACCTCTGTGGTAAAAAACGTGATAAAGAAATAGTTTGGATAATTGGTCATTGGATAATTGGTCATTTATTAGCCATTTTTTTAACTTAACCAGTGATCACCCACTGGCGCGCATTTGCAATGCGTGACACAATATATTCGATGAACTAAAATCATTACACTGCTTTTAATCTAACAATTCAATTTCCAACAGCTCTTTACCGCCATAGTAATCAATAGCAGAACTATATACATAATCTTCTGCCCGGAAAACAATACCATGTTCAACAGGATTATTATGTAAATACGATAACCGTTGATCCAATATTTTATTTGTGTCCAGTTCGACCGGATGATTTCCATCCTGCCAAACTTTGTATTTTTTAATTCGTTTTAATGGTTTGCCTGCCGCTTTAAATGCACTTAACAGCCATTCTTTTCTGCTTTCATTTATGTTTTCTATTTCATTAATTATTGCTTTGGATGTGAATTTCTTAAAATCCCGGATAATAGCTGATAAATTTTCACTGCCGGTCTTGCTTACAATTAAATGTAAGTGGCTTGGCATGATACACCATGCATGGAC
Source organism: Chlorobiota bacterium (assembly GCA_013152355.1). Lineage (GTDB taxonomy): Bacteria > Bacteroidota > Bacteroidia > Bacteroidales > Prolixibacteraceae > JABMQB01. The sequence continues at coordinate 3,510 of JAADGO010000093.1, read as the reverse complement.
TACCAGGCCTTTTTCTTTTTGACAGTATTTTAATGAATCCAACACCAACTCACTATAAGTCTGCCTTGTAAAAAGATCTATCCAGTTTACTATTGTTGGTGTGATAAAATAAATGCCATCCTCATTTTGAAACTTATATTTTTCTGACATGAAGCGAAAATATGAAATATCTGTTTATGGCTTCAACCTGTTTTGTTGGAACAGATACATTGTAAAAGCAACCGTTTGATAATTGAAGCACGCGTTACGCAAAGCTAAACGCGCGCTAGTGAGGGGGCACGCATTACAAATGCGCGCCAGTGGGGTGGGGGGTCATGCTTTCAAAAGTAGGAAATTTTTTGATTGTCAAAACACCATCTTGCTTATCTGTAAGGCCGGGATGAAAGATCGGCAGCACAAGGGGGTAAAATGTTATCACACATTATTAATCGGTCAAAGCACGCGAAACATTCGCGCGCCAGTGGAGGGGTCTTAATTATTCTTGTTCTAATTTCAATTCTTTTGGCACTCCTAATTCCTCCCGTTTTTCCAAATATTCATCCTTTGTAAAAGGCCCGTAAACATTTGAATATTTAGCTCTTTTTTTAATACTGTCATATCCAATATTAATATTCTTCTCTTTTTTATTCAATATCCAATATTGTAAAAAAGTGCTCTCTTCAAATACTTTGTTACGCTCTCTATAGGTTAAAGTATCCAAACCTCCCACACCCGGTATTTCCCAAGGTCGTTGAGCTGCAATAATAAAAGTCGAATCAAAAGTATAATTTAAAATAACTCCCATGACCATAACAGTATTATTATGATTTACTATCGCTAATGTTTTGCAATCTGATGTTTCAAACTTATACCCATTACCTAAATCAGGTAAGTTTTTATATTTACAGAAAATATAATCACATCCTGAAAACAAGAAAGCAAACAAAACAATTATTGCGAATAAGTATTTTTTTCTATTCATTTTATTTTGGAATTTTTGTTGTACCAATAAATTTAACATCATAAGATCCATTTATCAAAGGTGGAAGTGTAAATAATGGCGAAATGGGAATTGCCCATAAATTATAATTGATATATGCCCCAAAAAGGTTGCCGACATCTCTTGCTAATGAAGAACCACCAACTAATGGCCAAAAATCAAACCGTGAATTTTTATCTCCTACAATAGAAAACTGGTTGTTACCGTAATACCTCATATAGACATTTCCAAAAGCTAAAGCGGCTTGGTTTAAAGTACCTGCATTAAACAAATTTACTGCTTGAATATGTCCGACTTTCATGCTCGTTAAACCAAGTTCCCTTTGTGAAGTTCCACTGAAGTCAATTGAAGACATGTTAATTGTCATTGGTTTACCACCTCCAAATTGAAAGTGAAAATACATAGCGGCTAATGAAAAATCAGTACCCCCACCGGTCTGGTCAACCGGCACCCACTTGGAAATCCACTTGGAAATTATGTCAACTTCCTGTAGATTTTCTGCCCCATTTCCAAAATCATAAGTAATATTATTTACCCTGGAATAATCCACCCAAAAACCACCATCTCGCCTGATCATGGCCAGAGTAATACCCCCGTTTTTCCACTTTTCAAGGGCAGTGGAGCTCGAAGTTATCTGACCGGCGATATCCGTTGAACCTTCACCGTAAAAATGATTGAAAGTACTGCTGCTCATTAACATGTAATTGCCATACTCGGTCCGTACATAGTCAGTCCAATAGTTACCCGAGCCGGGACCAATATATCCCTGATAGCCGGGAAAAGCATACGGGTTAATATAAATTGAGCCACTATTTTCATTATTATACCCGGTGGGGTCGGTGTATTTCAACGGGTTGTTCAAAGCATAAGTATAGCGGTTGTAGTTTTGAGTACTGGTTGGGATTGCGGGTTTCATGCTTTCAAAAGTAGGAAATTTTTTGATTGTCAAAACACCATCCTGCTTATCTATCTGTAAGGCCTGGGTGAAAGACCGGCAGCATAAGGGGGTAAAATGTTATCACACATTATTAATCGGTCAAAGCACGCGAAACATTCGCGCGCCAGTGGGGGGATTTGAGCGAACACATATTTACCATCATTCATAGTGGAAATTTTCCACTAATAACGCATTTCAAATCGACACGTGCCTAAAACGCCTGTAAAATATAGATTGTCAATGATTTCAAAGAACGATTTCAATTTTTTAGTGGACAGTAGTGATAATTTATAGAATAATTAGAAGTTTTTAAAATATTCTGCTCTATTAAATCGCTCTATTATTTGTTTGTTAATTAAGAGATTACTATTCTCAGGATTTTCTTTTATTTGCTCATTTATCCTTGTCAAAGCTTTTTCTTTCCCTTCAAGAAAAAGTAACACTAAATCTTTATTTGTTTTATCTTGTTCTGTAGCCATTGGAGTTTTTAGATAATCCTTATAGGCTTTTAGTGCACTTTTATATTTTTGTTTTGCTTTATCCGTATTTCCAGTTTTTTCATAGATTAAACCCATGAGAAAAATGGCTTCAGGATAATCTTCTTTGACTTTTAATAATTCCTCTAAAGTTTTTATGCTTGCATCATATTTCCCTAATTCTTTCAAAATATTCGCTTTATTTAAATAAGCGTAATAAAAATCTTCTTTCTTTTCTAATGCTTCATTTGAATAAGAAAGAGCCTCTTTTAGCAAGGAATCTCTATCATAAGAACCTTTTTCGTATCGTAAACTCTGTTCCATTAACTTTACAGCCATATCGTTCAAAACAAAGATATCTCCATTTTTCCTGTCAGTGTGAAGTTTTGTGTGTGCTTCAACCTGATTAGTATACTTGTTGTCTTGTTTTTTGTCTACTTCTTTAGTTTGATTGCCACATGATGTAACTAAGAACATCATGATAAGCATTGGTATAAATAATTTAAAATTCATTGTATTGTGTTCTTTTTATTAATTAATAAGTCCAAGCATCGATAACAAAATGAGGGATATAAAGATTGTAATGACCTTGTGCTGGCCAAGGTGAAACATATCCAGCCCCCTCACTATAAGTATAGCCTACATTAAATCTTAGATAAACATCACTCCCATAACTTGGTAATGCAATAGTTCCCTGTCCAACATTTTGCCAGCCCGATTGAATAATTGATACACCCCCAAACCTGTTTAATTTTTGAGTGCCAACAAGGTTACCGCCAGAATAAACTTCAACATTTCCATTAAATGTAACACTTCCCTGAGTACTGGAAGGTGTATAGCCTACTGCGGAAACATTGGCATAATAGGTGCCATCTTTTCCTCTATAAACATTTGCTCTACCACGTACTCTTGACCAGCCTCCTAATAATCCTATACCCTCAGCTGCAAGATATTGTAAATTAAAGTCGCTAAAAGAATATGAACCTTCTTTGTAAAGAATACCCCCACCAGCTTCACCAACCGGCATCCACTTGGAAATTATGTCAACTTCCTGTAGATTTTCTGCCCCATTTCCAAAATCATAAGTAATATTATTTACCCTGGAATAATCCACCCAA
>JAADGO010000151.1:3414-5669 GCA_013152355.1 Chlorobiota bacterium | reverse complement strand
TTTCAAACGATAGTTCCCTGAATGTCTTCCCAACAGGGACATCCCACCACTTCATACGGAACGAACGCTTTACAATGCCATGGTTATCACGTATTCGTAGGTCGTTCGGAAGCTTTAAATCAATACCCCGTGTGGTTTGCCATATACTCTGGGCCAGCTCTGATTCAGGGCTTGTATAGATTCCCCTGAAAATACTTTTCTTGATGGCCTTTGCTTCATTTAGTTCCTCCCTGATTATTTTTATGCTTTTATCCATCCAGCAGGCATGGACGATACGGATACCATCCAATTCCAGGAAAAGCGGCAATGTGCGCAGCCATTTCCTGTAACTTCTCCATTCTTCGGGGTAAGGGTGGAACTGCTGAAGGGTTTTAATCAACGAAAGGCTGTTCTTGTTTAATTTTGGGATCAGGTGCACCCCTTTTTCATCTTTCAGGTGATAGGTTATTGCATTGATTTCATGGTTGCCTAAAACCGCATAAGCATTGCCATTTTCAACCATGCCCCTTATTATCCTCAATGTTTCCCTGATATGTGGGCCACGGTTAATAAAGTCGCCTACGAAAACCGCCTTCTTCTCAGGGTGTGAAAAACTGCCCCCCTTTTGTGAATAACCAAGTCCTGCCAGTAGTTTTTTGAGCAGTTTTGCATAGCCATGCACATCGCTGATTATATCATACATATAAGACTTTCTGAGATTAATTTAAAAAGGCTGTTTTATAATTTGTTCGAGTTTACCAGGGTTTTGCCTGTTGTCCCAAAAGCAGACAACAACAATTTGATCTGACTTGATTTGGTAAAAGATACTGAAATATCCAGCAGCAGTTACTCTTATATTCTGAAAATCTGTCTCTTTGCCAATGTAGTTGAATTTTACAATATATTTGATCCGACCTCTTATAATTCTAGATATTTTCTGGCTATATTTCTTATTCCCATTCCGTTTAGACCAATACTCAAGAATATCCTGCCTTTGCCTCCTTGCGGTTATTGTCCAAACTACTTGTTTAGCCATAAATCTTCTTCTTTATTCAAATCTTCATCTGAAATCAAACCATCATTTTCAATGTCAATCATGCTTGCCTGAAGAATTAGCCTCTGCTGCTTACTAACCTTATAAACATCCTTTTCTCTTATTGTTGTTTCTAATAATCTGTCAAGGGCTGATAAAATATCCTTATTTCCAATAGAAAGAATCTTGTCTATCAGGTTATTTCTAATCTGGTCTGTTGTAGCCATATCATCCTTAATTTTATAAGGTCAAATATCGGAAATAAAATTTAATCAATAGTATTTTCAGCAAAAGATCTTTGCTAAACAATTTCATTAATAATCAAACTCCACAAACTTCCCGAGCTTCTGGTATTTTGTGTACAACTTTTTATATTTTTCTACATTCTGAGCGATTGGGTAATATTCTTTTTCAATCCCTCCGCCCATTCTCTCCTGGGCTTCGGACGTAGTAGCATAAATGCCTGCTGCAACTGCTGCAGCCATTGCCGACCCCAGGGCACAAGCCTGCTCCGACCTGGCTACTTTAATAGGCATATTCAAAATGTCGGTTACAATCTGCATTACCAACGGCGATTTTTTAGCTACACCTCCTAATGCAATTACCCCGTCAATCCTTAATCCTTCCTCTTTAAACCTGTCGATAATAGCTTTTGATCCAAATGCGGTAGCTTCAACCAGTGCCCTGAAAATCCGCGGGGCATCAGAACCAAGGCTTAAGTTGGAAATAGCCCCTTTCAGTCCCTGGTTGGCATCCGGCGTCCGGCGTCCGTTCATCCAGTCGAGTGCAACAATGCCATTTTCATCAATAGGTATATCGGCGGCGGCTTTACTTAGCTCCCCAATCACTTTTGAGGAGATTTCATCAACCAGCTTTTCACGTGTTGCGGCATCAACTAAAGTGGTTTCTTTTAAAATATTCTCAACAGGCCACAGTACCACTTTTTTGAACCAGGCATAAATGTCTCCAAATGCCGATTGCCCGGCTTCGAGCCCTATTAATCCGGGGATAATGGAGCCATCCACCTGGCCGCAAATACCGTTCACCGGTTTATCCCCGACTTCCTCCACGGGGGCAACCAGCATATCGCAGGTCGAAGTCCCCATTACTTTTGAAAGGTAATAAGGTTTTATTTCTGCTCCTAAAGCACCAAGGTGGGCATCGAAAGCACCAACTCCAACCACAACATCAGTTGATAATCCGAGTTTTTTTGCCCATTCAGGTGACAGATTGCCTGCCGAAA
>JAADGO010000151.1:0-3329 GCA_013152355.1 Chlorobiota bacterium | reverse complement strand
GGCAACCCGCCAAATGCCTCGTGCCACATAGCTTTATGCCCTGCTGCACAACGGCTTCTTTTCAATGTTTTTGGGTTGGTATTGCCGGTAAGGACAGCCGGTATCCAATCGCAATGCTCCACCCATGAGCTGGCAGCCCGCAATACAGCCGGGTCTTCCCGTATAATGTGTAAAAGTTTCGCCCAAAACCATTCCGAAGAATAAATGCCTCCTTCGTATTTTGTGAAATCTATATCCCACTTTTTTGACAGTTGGTTGATCTCTTCTGCTTCTTTCACAGCAGTATGGTCTTTCCAGAGTACGAACATGGCATTGGGGTTTTCTTCAAAACCGGGTGTCAAAGAGAGGGGGGTACCTTTTTCATCCACTGCTACCGGAGTTGAGCCTGTGGTATCGACCGAAATACCGGCAACATTCCCGGCAACGCCTTTGGGAGCCTGCTTTAGTGCTTCAACTATTGTATATTCCAATCCTTCCAGGTAATCCAGGGGATGCTGCCTGAACTGATTCTCAGATGCATTGCAATACAATCCTTTTTGCCATCGTGGGTAGTTGAAAACAGCACCGGAGACTTCTTCCCCGGTTTCAACATTTACTATTAACGACCTCACCGAATCGCTCCCATAATCTACCCCTATTGTATATTTTGTTTGTGCCATAGCAATAAAAAAAGTCTAAATTAAATAAATTTATTATGATTTATTCCTGCCCATAATAAGCATCTTTCCCATGCTTTCGCAGATAATGTTTATCCAATAAAACCCGGCCTATTTGAGCATCAGGGTTAATCTGCAAAGTTAAGAATGCCATTTTAGCAACCTCCTCCATGACTTTAGCATGGTAAACGGCACTTTCAGGGCTGTCGCCCCAGGAAAACGGGCCATGGTTATTTACAATTACCCCCGGTACTGCCTTGGGGTCAAGCCCTTTAAAAGTTTCAACAATAACATTCCCGGTCTCCAGTTCATAAGCTGTTTCTACTTCATTTTTGGTTAATTTCCTCGTGCATGGGATATCCCCATAAAAATAATCGGCATGGGTTGTCCCCAAAGCAGGTATACTGTTCCCCGCTTGTGCCCAGGAGGTTGCCCAGCATGAATGCGTATGTACAACTCCGCCTATCTCTTCAAACTTTTTATAAAGTACCAGGTGTGTTGCCAGGTCACTGGAGGGCTTCATCTCCCCTTCAACAATATTCCCGTCCAGGTCGACAACAACCATCAACAACCATATCTTCAGGCTTCATATCGTTGTATGAAACGCCGCTTGGCTTGATAACAACCAACCCTTTATCACGGTCTATGCCACTTGCATTCCCCCATGTTAAAATCACCAGTCCATGCCTGACAAGGCCAAGGTTGGCCTGGAAAACTTTTTGTTTTAGTTTTTCAATCATTTTATCCTAAATTTTCAGTTATTACCAGAAATAGGCATAAAAAATAAGTATTACCGTAATAATTATAGCAGAATTGACAATGTCCCACGTTCCATAACTATCACGGGTTTCAGCACGTTGAGCAGCTGTTGCCGACCCAATTGTAAGCCCTTTAATACTTTCTTCGTCTTTGCTTTTTGTCAGATAGCTGATTATCACCATTGCAACAATTACAATTACAAATAAATAGATCTCGTAGTACAGCCAATTTGGGGCAATAAACAATGTATAGATAATATTATCCTGCCCTATTGAAGATGCAAAGATTTTCATGACAAGCCGTGACATACCTAATGTAAAACCTATTACCAACCCATAGAAACCTGCCATAGGCGTAGTGCGTTTACTTAAGACGCCTAACAGGAATACTGCGGCAATACCCGGAGCCAGCAACGACTGGACATCCTGCAGGTATTCGTACAAAACTTTTCCCAGCCCTTTCATTACCGGTATCCATAAAATACCTAAAAATACGATTACCACAGTTGCAATACGGCCAACCATAACGTAATGCTTTTCCGATGCCTCAGGTTTATATTTTTTATAGAAATCGATGGTAAAAAGCATGGCCGACGAGTTAAACAGGGCAGCCAGCGAACTCATCAGTGCAGCCAGTATCCCACCAATCACAATTCCTTTAAACCCTATGGGAAGTAATTCTTTAACTAAGGTTGAAAAAGCCGCATCGTTATTCTCCAGTGTTATAATACCTTTTTGATTCAGGGCATAAGCGATCATCCCGGGAATCAGGAAAATAAACACAGGTGTCAATTTCAGGTAAGCACCGAATATGGCACCCCTGCGGGCTTGTTTCTGGTCACGCCCCGACAAAACCCTTTGAACAATGAACTGGTCGGTACACCAGTACCAGAATCCGATGATTGCCGAGCCAAGTATTACTCCTATCCATGGAAAGTCGGGGTCTTTATGTGATCTCATAAGACTGGTCATATCATCACCGTGGACAGTTACATTTGCACGGCAGATATCCATCAGTTCACCCCATCCGCCAACCTTGATCAGCCCGATTACAAGCACCATTACCGACCCTATCAATAAGATTGGTGTTTGCAATACTGATGTATATAATATTGCCTTCATGCCACCAAAAGTTGTATATATCCCTGTTAAAACAACCAACCCGATGGCACTGACCCAGAAAAAATCGACCTCGTAGCCCCAAAATTCTATTGTGTCAATATTAAAAACATCCTTGAAAACCACACCGCCGGCATAAACAGTCACAGCTACTTTTGTTAATACATAACTCACCAGTGAGATTATTGATAAAAACGACCGTGATTTTGCATTGTACCTTCTTTCCAGGAACTCAGGCATAGTAAATACTTTACTCCTGGAATAAAAAGGTACGAATAGCCATCCTAACATCAGGATTAACCAACCCTGCATTTCCCATTGTGCCATGGCCATGCCACTTTCGGCACCAGCACCTGCAAGCCCTACCAAATGCTCAGAGCCTATATTTCGATGCAAATATAGAAGCACCTATTGCGATCCAGGTTGCATCGCGGCCTGCTAAGAAATAGTCTGAGGTGTCTTTATCTTTTTTACTTATTACCCATATTACAATCCCTATTAAGCCTGCCACAAAGAGTCCAAATACGATCCAGTCAAGTGTACCCATAATTATGTTTTTAGTTTTTTGTTAGACGCTTATTTAATTAAGGTTTATTAAAAATATGATAGTAGACTTCATTGAATCGTAATTCTTTCCTGAATGCATTTATTTCAGTTGAGTCGTCAATCAACATATACTCAATATTAGCCATCTCGGCATAATCTTGTAAATACTCAGGCGTAATGGCCTGGCTAAAAGCTGTATGGTGCGCACCTCCTGCATAGATCCAGGCTGCTGCAGCCACTTCCAGGCTTG
>JAADGO010000200.1 GCA_013152355.1 Chlorobiota bacterium | reverse complement strand
AAAACAGGTATGAATTCCAGATGCTTTACGGGGTAACACCCGAGCTCCGGCAATCGATTATCAATGCGGGCCACACAATGCGGGTGTACCTTCCTTTTGGGAAAGAGTGGTTTGGATATTCTACCAGAAGGCTGAAGGAAAACCCTAAAATGGTGTGGCATATAATAAAGGCCTTATTTATAAGAGGTTAAGAGGCTGTTTAATCTACTATTTTCATAATCAATTCTTCCAAACTTCTTTTCGGCACATGGTGGACATCATTTTCATCCCTCCAATACTTAATATCACCTTCGATGGCATCGTCAATAACTACTTTTTCGGAGGGGCGGCCTAAGGCAATCAGCATCAGTATATCAAGGTGTTCGGGCAGGTTAAGTATTTTTGCAACTTTGCTTTTATTAACAGAGGCAATCATACACCCCCCATACCCGTCTTCAACAGCGCCAAGCAGGATACTTTGTGCTGCAATACCATCATCACAGAAATAATTTTGAGAAAGGCTCTTATCGTGTGCAATAACAATGTAAGAAACCGGCCTTTCACCTTCTGCCGGGCCGGGCCACTTGTTTAAATATCCTGCCCAGCCAAGGCAGGGGAAAATTTTTGCGTTGATATCACTGCTGTTGCAAATAATATACTTAAGAGGTTGCATATTCCTTCCCGATGCAGAAAAGCGGGCTAACTCAATCCAGGATACTAATTTCTCTGTTGGGATTTTTACAGATTGGTCGAACCTCCTGTAGCTTCTGTTTTTAATAATTAAGTCGCGAATCATGTTAGTTGTCCTTTTGAATAGGTACAAAGTTAATACTTACATGCCACAATTCAGGAAAAGTGGGAACACAAATTTTCAAACAGCATCTAAGAAAAAAAGGATAAAGGAGAAAAATTTGAAGGAATATTAAAGTTGACCAAACTTAACCACTTGACTGTTGAATTTCTCCTTATCCTTTCGTTAAAAAACGTATTCATACAAAATCTATTGCCTAATACTGATTTTATAACTGTGCCTAATAAAAAAAACAATAGTTTTGTAGAACAGAACAGAACACGTAAAAAACAGAATAGTTACCCGATGGCTACCTTTAAAATCAATATTAACTCAAACTCGAACGTATTAAAATTCCAACAACTTGTTGATGCGATTACAGATGCTGTCAGCAGCAATCAGTTGCATGAGGGGGATATGTTGCCCTCGGTTAGCCAGCTTATGAAGGAGGGGCAGGTTTCGCGCGATACGGTTTTTAAAGCTTATGCCGAATTAAAACAACGCGGTATCGTTAGGTCGGTACCCAACCGCGGGTATTTTGTTGCAAAAAATAAATCAAAGGTATTCCTGTTCCTTGATACTTTTAAAGCCTATAAAGAGGTTGTTTACGGTTCGTTCAGAAACCACCTGCCTAAGGATATTACGGTAGGCTTAAATTTCCACCATTACAACATAAAAGTATTTGAAACCATTATTAAAGAAAGCCTGGGTAAATACAGCAAATACATTATAATGAATTTCGACCATCCTAAAGTGCCTGAAATTATTGGGCAGATACCAGATAGAGATTTGTTGATAATCGATTGGAAGATACATTCATCGCCTCAGCATTCATTTGTTGCACAGGATTTTGGTTCGCCGGTTTATGATTGCCTTGTAAAGCATATTGACCGCATCAGGCAGTACAGGGAGTTTATCTTTTTCTATCCTCCGTTTACTTACCATCCTAAAGATGCAATTACCTTTTTTGAAAAATTTTGCAGGGGCAACAAAATCAATTACCGCATTATATACAATCCGGAGGAATTTATTATAAAAAAGGGGGACCTGTATTTTTTGGTAAGCGACCGCACACTTGCAAAATTCCTGGACCAGTGCCATGAAAAGGGATATGAACCCGGGCACGATGTTGGAGTAATTTCGTACAACGAAACACCTACGAAGAAATATATAAAAAATGGCATTACGGTAATTTCAACTGATTTCGAAATGATGGGGCAAAAAGCAGCGGCATTTGTTAAATCAGGAGGCCCCATGAAGATTACAATACCTACAACATTGAAATTGAGGTCTTCGTTGTAAGGCTCAGTAGTTTTTAGAGTCCTCTTTAATAAAAAAAGCAAAAAATAATTGGAGCGGTATTAATCCTGATAAATGGTTGAATGATTTAAGAGGGGGCTATGATGCATAGCGTTTTATTAGATATTAACACTCCTCATAATCAGAGATTTGGAATACTTGATCTTAAGTAGCTATAGTATCTTTCCTATCCCTGCAATATTTATCTGTTTTAAAACATAAAATCCAATTTTGATGAAATAATAATAACCTTTAATTTTGATAACATACCAGAACAGAACAGTTTGACTTGCGATAAGGTTTTAAAATATTGATATTCATGTATTTATTAGGCTTTGACATTGGGAGTTCTTCAGTAAAGGCTTCATTGGTTAATGGTGAGGGCGGGGATTGTATTGCTTCTGCATTCTACCCGAAGCAGGAAATGAAAATAACAGCGCATCAAACCGGTTGGGCCGAGCAGGCTCCTGAAGATTGGTGGGCGAATCTCAAATTAGCCTTGCAGGATGTGTTGTCGCAATCGTTGGTTGAACCTGAAAAAATAGGTGCAATAGGCATTTCCTATCAAATGCATGGGCTGGTGATTGTTGATAAAAATCACAAAGTCCTCCGCCCCTCAATAATCTGGTGCGACAGCAGGGCTGCATCAATTGGCGACAAAGCGTTTAAAGAAATTGGAAGCAGCCGTTGCCTTTCCGGCATGCTTAACTCCCCGGGTAATTTTACAGCTTCAAAGCTAAAGTGGGTAAAAGATAACGAACCAGGTATTTACAATAGAATCCATAAGATCATGCTTCCGGGCGATTACATTGCCATGAAAATGACAGGCGAGGTAAATACTACTGTAAGTGGTTTGTCGGAGGGGGTTTTGTGGGATTTCAAGGAGAATAAAGTTGCGAGCTTACTGCTTAAATATTACGGTATTGAAGAAAAACTTCTGCCTGCAATCGTTCCAGCTTTTGGCTTACAGGGCGAACTTGCCAAAAAAGCAGCCAAAGAACTTGGCTTAGCTGCCGGAACAAAGATTACCTACCGGGCAGGCGACCAACCCAACAATGCCCTCTCATTAAATGTTTTACAACCGGGTGAAATTGCTGCGACTGCCGGTACCTCAGGCGTGGTTTACGGGATAAGCGATAAGATAAAATACGACCCGCTCTCCAGGGTAAACACATTTGCCCATGTAAACCACTCTCCCGAAAATACCAGGTTGGGGGTTTTACTATGTATTAACGGAGCCGGGATATTAAACTCGTGGTTGAAAAGAGTTACGGGAATACAAAGTTACGATGAAATGAATTTACTTGCCGCAGATGCCCCTGCCGGCTCTGGCGGGCTTACTATATTACCCTTTGGGAATGGGGCAGAACGCATTCTTCAAAATAAAAATACAGGAAGCCGGATTCTTGGTGTCGATTTCAACAGGCATACCAACAGCCACATAATCAGGGCAGCACACGAAGGGATAGCTTTTTCATTTAAATACGGCATGGGAATTATGGAAGAAACAGGCATAAAGGCTAATGTTATCCGTGCCGGGAAAGCAAATATGTTTTTAAGCCCTGTTTTCAGAGAAACACTGGCTAATATTACAGGAGCAACTATTGAACTTTACAATACCGATGGTTCAATTGGTGCAGCACGTGGGGCGGGAATTGGTTCCGGGTATTATTCCGGGTTCAGTGATGCATTCGGCAATCTTAAAAAACTGGCGACCATCTTTCCCGATAAGGGTCAAAAAAGAAAGTATGATGCAATTTATGAGAGCTGGGCAAAGCAACTAGGGGAAATAATCTGAAGTCCAATGGAATTAAGATGTTGCCCGCAGGTTTTCAATTTAACTTTAAACAACTTCTATAACTAATCTAAACAAATATGAACACATTAAGAATTTTCACTGCATTTTTGTTGTTATTGGCTGCCTTTTCCTGTAAAAATCAGACAGCAGAGAAAAAGGCAGATGATCCTGCACCGGATTTAGAACCTTATCAGAATTACTCTCTTTCCATTGATGAGCGGGTTGACGACCTGATTTCAAGATTAACACTTGACGAAAAAGCAAAACAGATGGTAAATGCTGCTGAGGCTATCCCACGCCTTGATATTCCTGAATATAATTGGTGGAACGAATGTTTGCACGGGGTAGCACGTTCCGGCAGGGCAACTGTTTTCCCCCAACCTATTGGAATGGCAGCTACCTTTGACCCGGACCTGATTTTTCGGGTGGCAACAGCTATCTCCGATGAGGCACGTGCCATTCACAACGTGGCAATAGGCAGAGGCGACCGGTCTCAGTACAAAGGGCTTACCTTTTGGACTCCCAATGTCAATATCTTTCGTGACCCCCGGTGGGGCCGCGGGCAGGAAACATACGGTGAAGACCCGTTCCTTTCGGGGGCTCTGGGAGCAGCTTTCGTAAAAGGGCTACAGGGCGATGACCCTCATTACATGAAAGCGGCAGCATGTGCAAAACATTATGCGGTACACAGTGGCCCGGAAGGGTTGCGCCACCATTTCGATGCTGTCGTTTCCGATAAAGACCTTTATGAAACTTACCTGCCTGCTTTTAAAGCGTTAGTTGATGCCGATGTTGAAATTGTAATGTGTGCCTACAACCGCACCAATGGTAAACCTTGTTGTGGAAGTGAAACATTGCTTATGCAAATATTAAGGGACGACTGGGGTTTTAACGGGCATGTAGTATCAGATTGTGGGGCAATTGCAGATATTTACAGAAACCATAAATATACTAAAACACCTGAAGAATCAGTAGCCCTGGCAATTAAAAACCAGGTCAACCTAAACTGTGGGAGTGCATATAAATGTATCCCGTCTGCAGTGGAACAAGGCTTATTGACAGAGGCGGAGGTTGATGAGGCGTTAAGGGGTTTATTAAGGACACGTTTTAAACTTGGGTTGATGGATCCTTATGAATTAAACCCATATAACAGTATTCCTGTATCTGTTATCCATTCGGATGCACATAAACTGTTAAGCCGTGAAACAGCCCGGAAATCGGTTGTCCTCCTGAAAAATAAAAATAATGTGCTGCCTCTGCGCAAGGACCTGAAAAGAGGTGTGTTTGTAACCGGGCCGATGGCCGGGAATATTGATGTCCTGATTGGGAATTATTATGGGCCATCTGACGACCTGGTGACATTTTATGAAGGGATTGTTGGTAAAGTGGATAATGGAGTTTCCGTATTTTACAAACATGGTGTCCTGTTTAATCAGGAGAACCTGAATCCGGCAGATTGGTCAACCGGGCGTGCTAAAGTGACTGGTGCGACAATTGCTGTTTTGGGGATTTCCGGATTGATCGAAGGCGAGGAAGGAGAATCAATAGCTTCGACAGCCAGAGGCGACCGTGAAGATATTGGTTTGCCCGAGAGCCAGTTGAATTACCTTAAGAAATTGCGTAAAATTGCACCAAACAAACCTATTATTGTTGTTTTAACGGGAGGAAGCCCGATTGCCTGCCCTGAAGTACAGGAACTTGCAGATGCCGTGCTGTTTGCCTGGTATCCCGGCGAACAGGGAGGGAATGCCGTTGCCGATATTATTTTTGGTGACGCCGTACCTTCAGGCCGTTTGCCCGTCACTTTCCCGGCATCATTAAAACAACTTCCACCCTATGAAGATTATAGTATGATTGGGCGTACTTACCGCTACATGGAGCAAGCACCTCTTTATCCGTTTGGTTTCGGATTATCATACACTACTTTTGAGTACAGCAACATTAGTTTATCAAAATCGGAAATAGAAAAAGGTGAAAGTGTTACTGCTAAAGTAACGATTACCAATACGGGTAGTTTTGATGCTGAAGAGGTTGTTCAATTATATATAACCGACAAAAAGGCGTCATTCCGTGTCCCTTTTTATTCATTGAAAGGAATCCGGAAGGTTGCCCTTAAACAGGGGGAAAGCAAAGAAGTAGTTTTCGACATAACAGAAAATACCATGAGCTCAATTAATGACGAAGGCCGGGCGGTAATTGAGCCGGGGGAGATTATTGTGTATATCGGCGGTTCATCGCCTTGCCAACGGAGTAAAGAACTGGGGGTGGAGAACATCCGGCAGGCAAGTATTTTTATTAAACAACCTCAATGACAGAAAATTTTAAGAAATGAGTGTAATAATAGGGAATAAAGAATATTTCCCGGGTATCGGGGAAATTAAATTTGAAGGGAAAGAGTCGAAAAACCCACTTGCCTTCAGGTGGTACGATGAAAATAAAGTGGTTGGCGGAAAAACAATGAAAGAACACCTGCGGTTTGCAGTTGCCTACTGGCACACATTCTGTGGAGCAGGCAGCGACCCGTTTGGCCCCGGCACAAAAATTTTCCCCTGGGACAGGGCATCAGACCCAATGGATGCAGCTAAAGCAAAACTGGATGCAGCTTTTGAGTTCATTACAAAGCTGGGTGTGCCGTTTTACTGTTTCCACGACACCGATATTGTTGGCGATGGCCCGGTTTTCGAAATTGAAAAACGGTTGGCTAAAATGGTTGATTATGCAAAAGGATTGCAGGATGCTTCGGGAGTTAAATTGCTCTGGGGTACAGCCAATGTATTTTCAAACCCACGCTACATGAACGGTGCAGCAACCAACCCCGACTTTAATGTGGTGACAAATGCAGCTGTACAAGTTAAAAATGCAATTGATGCCACCATTGCCCTGGGAGGCTCAAACTACGTATTCTGGGGGGGTAGAGAAGGTTATATGAGCCTGCACAATACCAACATGGAAAAGGAGCTGGCCCATTTAGCCATGTTCCTTTCAAAGGCACGTGATTATGGCCGGAAACAAGGCTTTAAAGGAACATTCCTGATTGAGCCTAAACCAATGGAGCCTACAAAACACCAGTATGATTATGACGCTGCAACAGTAACCGGCTTTTTAAATAAATACGGGTTAGCCGAAGATTTTAAAATTAATATAGAGGTGAACCATGCAACACTGGCTGGCCATACATTTGCCCATGAATTGAGGGTAGCCGCCGATGCCGGCCTACTAGGTTCAATTGATGCCAATAAAGGCGATTACCAAAACGGATGGGACACCGATGAATTCCCAACAAATATTTATGAAGTTACTGAAGCCATGCTGGAAATTTTACAGGCAGGGGGATTTACTAACGGAGGGATAAATTTTGATGCCAAAACGAGGCGTAATTCTACCGACCCCGAAGACCTCTTTATTGCTCATATTTCAGGAATGGATGTATTTGCCCGTTCACTTATTATTGCCAACCAGATTATTAATGACTCCGATTACCTGAAGATGAGGACAGAACGCTACGATTCATTCAGCAATGGGGATGGGGCAAAGTTTGAAGCAGGGCAGCTTTCGTTCGAAGATCTGATTAATATTGCAAAAACCATTGGTGAGCCTGCTCAGATTAGTGGTAAACAGGAACTGTTCGAACAACTTATAAACTGGTATATTTAACATGGGGAATCAGGGGAAAAGTAGTTTTATACTGGCAATTACATTGGTGGCAACACTTGGAGGATTGCTGTTTGGTTACGATACGGCCGTCATTTCAGGGGCTACGAAAGCATTGAAAGAATTTTTTGTTTTGCCGCTGTATGCTGATGCAGCCCTGGCTTCAACAGTTATCATCCAATACAAAGTGATCATTACTTTTTGTTTTGTTTTGATAGCATCTCTTCTGGGGAATTTCTTCATCAGGCTTTTTGGGAAGAAAAAAGGGGCTGTATATACCCTGATGCTTTTTGTTGCAGGGGTTGTGGTTCTTTATACCCAATCATGGAGCCAGCCAAATGAGCTGACTGAGAATATTGCTAATTCGATTAATGGGTTTACCATTTCGAGTGCACTCATAGGGTGCATTATTGGAGGCTCAATCGGAGGGTTTATCAGTAACCGGATAGGGCGTAAAAGGGGACT
Organism: Chlorobiota bacterium; assembly: GCA_013152355.1. Taxonomy (GTDB): domain Bacteria; phylum Bacteroidota; class Bacteroidia; order Bacteroidales; family Prolixibacteraceae; genus JABMQB01. The sequence goes on along the minus strand of JAADGO010000200.1, from coordinate 5,748 downwards.
TATACTGGCTGCTCTATTATTTACATTCTCAGCCGTAGGTTCAGCCATCCCCGACATCCTGAACCTGATGGGTGCCGGAGTAATCAGTTCGTTCATATTTTACCGGGTTATAGGGGGGATTGGTGTCGGGATTGCCTCGATGCTGTCGCCTATGTATATTGCCGAAATTGCCCCGGCAAATATCAGGGGTAAGCTGGTGTCATTCAACCAGTTTGCCATCATCTTTGGTATGTTGGTGGTTTATTTTGTCAATTATGCCATTGCGCGCCAGGGAGATGACCAATGGATTATGGAAACCGGGTGGCGCTGGATGTTTGCTTCGGAAACCATTCCGGCAATAGTGTTTTTCACCCTTCTGTTTTTTGTACCCGAAACCCCGCGTTACCTTGTCAGGAAAAATAAAACAGATGCTGCCAAATCGGTTCTAAACAAACTTGTTGGTTCTGAAAAGGCAAAATTAGTGCTAAGCGAAATAAAAGAAACCATGTCTGAAAAATCAGTGTCGTGGTTGTCGTATGGAGGGCTGGTGATTTTCATTGGCGTTATGCTATCGGTTTTTCAGCAGTTTGTAGGCATCAACGTTGTGTTATATTATGCCCCCGAAATTTTCAGGAACATGGGCAGCAACACCGATGCATCGTTGCTTCAAACAATAATTGTCGGAGCGATTAACCTTACATTTACTGTTGTAGCGATCCTTACGGTTGACAAATTAGGGCGCAAGCCATTAATGATTATTGGTTCATTGGGGATGGCTGTTGCAATGGGTTGCCTGGGGTTCACTTTTTTTTGGGGGAACCAGGGATTCGCAGCACTAATTTTCATGCTGGTTTATGTTGCCGCATTTGCAGTTTCATGGGGGCCGGTTACCTGGGTGATGCTTTCCGAGATATTCCCTAACTCAATCAGGGCAGCCATGTCAATTGCCGTTGCTGCCCAGTGGATTGCCAACCTGATTGTATCGTGGACATTCCCGATAATGAATGACAATAGTTGGCTGACCAATCTGTTCCACCACGGCTTTTCTTATTGGATATATGGTATAATGGGTATTGTTTCTGCTTTATTTATGTGGAAAATAGTGCCGGAAACCAAAGGAAAAACATTGGAAGAGATGCAGAAGTTGTGGAAGAAATAAATCTCTTTTAAACCAGGATTTATATCTCAAACTCACATTCGATTTCAACCAGTAATGCATCGCGGCAAATATCGGCAATAAGAATCACAGCGGGGATATCGCCAAAGAACTGCCTGCACCTGGCTTTTACTATCTCAACATCTTCTTCATATTTCACATAAGCCCTGAAGGATATAGCTTTTGGAAGAGTCGTTTTTTGATTTATGCCGTTTTTTTTCAGGTTCTCTTGCGAAACCAGTTCCTTAATTAGCTCAAGGGTTTCAATAGTTTGAGCATCTACATTGTTATCCCGGGTATGCTGTTCTCCTTTTATCGCGGCTGTCCCCGATACAAAAATCCAACTCCCGTTTTCTGAGATTACGGCTTTTGCACGTTCAAATTTAGGCGTAGCTTTATCTAAGTCACATGATTTACCAATTAATACATCATTAGAATACCGGTGTGCGGGTATCTGTTGAGGGTTATTGATTGCTGCTATTTCCGAATTGTCAGAAAACCGGCAAGCTACCGTTTGAATAATAATTCCCGGCAAATCCATGCCTATCCCGGTGGCAGCCGGAAAACCATTAGTGAATACTACATGCTTATAAAAATGAGACCTGGTATCATTAAAGGACTGATAGTTTTGTTCCAGTTCCCCTCCTTCTACGCTTGTTTGTATTATTCCCCCTATATAATTCCATTGCCTTACAACATTATTGAAATTCAATCCGGACGACTTCAGTTTTTCTTCTGTTTGTTGAAAACACAGGTGAGAATCATTTGCAATATTGCCTCCGAAAGAGGAGGTTGAGAAAAGGACTGTTTTCGCATCATTAAAATTTATTTCCAGAGACCTTAGACCCCCGGTCTCAATAAGGTTCAGCGTGGCAGGATAAACAGAAGAATCAAAACACATGGCTTTCATTACCAGCTTCGAACCTGCCGGCTTTTGAGGCAGTATCTCAAAAATGAATTGCTGCCTTTTAATTGCCGCCAACGAATTGGCTATTAAAACTCTTTTCTTTTGGAAATCATCAAGATTAATACCTTCGATAAATATATTTAACAGGACTACTTTATAACGACCATTGCCCTCCTCAATATAAGAATTGAATTGTTGAATACAATCATCAAGCTCCTCATTAAACGTTCCTGAATTGACAGGATGAAAAATTTTATACCTCCACTTCACCGGCTCTGATCAGATAAAATTTGAAACCAAATTATTACGAACGCCAAATTTATATTTTTTTGTAAACCTGTGAAAGGATATTAACAGAAAGTTAAAACTTATTTCCCTACTAATATCCAAACGCCGGAGCCTGGCTCTTTTTCAAGGAACTCCTTTTTTGCTGAAATAGCATCTTTACTATTTGAATATTCCCCAATTGCAACAATGAAAAAATTACCCTGTTGCCCCATGTGAATAGGTTTATACCCTTTTCTTGAAACCCGGTTGAAAAATTTATCAGCATTCCCCTGTTCTTTAAAACTCCCGCCTATAAGGTAATATTTTGCAGTTTCAGCAGCAGGTTTAATTTCAGGAACCACCGTGTCTTGCTCAACAATTGAATCAGATACTGCCTGTGCCGAGTCAATAAGTGCCGTACTATTCCCCGGCAGGGGGCCTTTTGTAGTGGGAGGTGGTATAGGAGGAATAGTCGCCGGCGGGTATAAAATGTTCAGGTAAATAAATATCCCGGTAATTACTATTGGGATAATCAAGAGCCATACCCATGCCTTTTTCCTTTTCCGGGCAACTTTATCCTCCTTCTTATCAGCAACTACCCCTGTCAGGGAGGCTTCTTTATTATTGCTTAATGAAACAGCCTGTAACCCGTATGAGTCTCTCAGGAGGTTCTCGGCAGGTGCCGATTCAAACATGATAGTTTGTTTATCATCAGTATATAAAAACCCAAGCCCTTTTATTTCTATTCTCTCTCCATTATCGAGCCGGTACTGAACCTCTTCACGAAAAGTTTCTATATTCTTTACCGCAGCATATTCCCTTATCCCTGTCTTCTCAATTAAATAGTCGACCAATAGCCTGTCGTTGTTCTTCAACTTAGAATTAAATGTAATTTCTTTTGATGGAGGGAAATATACATTCTTGCCTTCATCGAGATATGCCGGTTTATAGTTTGACACAAATGCCCCCAACCCCGGAACAATGACATATTCATGTTCAAATAACAGATCTTTTATAAACGGGCTTAAATCCACAATTGCTATTTTATTTATCGAATAAGAACAAAATTATATTTTCATCGGTATATTTTATAATTTTGGTGCAAAATATTACCAAAATGGCAAAAAAGATTCTTGTTACCGGAGGAACCGGTTATATTGGTTCTCATACCGTAGTCGAATTACAAATGGCCGGATACGATGTGGTTATTATTGATAACCTTTCGAATTCGAACATTGAAGTACTCGATAATATTGCAAAAATAACCGGGATAGCCCCGGAGTTTGAGAAATTCGACCTTACAGAACTGGATAAAACAATTGATTTCTTCAAACGATATTCCGGAATTGAGGCAGTTATACATTTTGCGGCTTCAAAAGCAGTTGGCGAGTCGGTTGAGATACCGTTGCATTATTACCGCAATAATCTGGTTTCGCTAATAAACATGCTCGAATGTATGGAGAAATTTGATGTCCCGAACATTGTATTCTCATCATCGTGCACAGTATATGGCCAGCCTGATAAATTGCCGGTAACCGAACAAACCCCCCGGAAAGACGCCGAGTCGCCCTATGGGAATACGAAACGTGTAAATGAAGATATTTTAAACCATACCCTGAATGCCAACCCACATTTGAGGGGGATTGCGTTAAGGTATTTCAACCCAATCGGGGCACACGAATCGGCACTAATCGGAGAGTTACCATTGGGGGTGCCGAACAACCTGGTACCATTTATTACCCAGACAGCTGCCGGATTACGTGACGGGCTTAAAGTGTTCGGCGATGATTACAATACGCCTGACGGGTCGGCAATCCGTGATTATATAAATGTTGTAGATTTGGCGAAAGCACATGTTATTGCTATTGAAAGGCTATTGAAAGGGAAAAATAAGTCCAATTATGAAGTTTTCAACCTGGGCACCGGAAACGGCTACTCTGTTTTGGAGATTGTGAAAACATTTGAAAAAGCTACCGGGATAAAACTGAATTATAAAATTGTTGGCCGCCGCGAAGGCGATATTGAAAAAATCTGGGCCGACACGACTTACGCCAACGAAGAGCTTGGCTGGAAAGCAGAAAAAGGATTGGAAGAAACACTCCTTTCAGCATGGAACTGGGAGAAAAACATCAGAGGGATCAAATAGGAAGTGCGCAGCTGGCAGCCCCGGTTGTCCAATATTATAAATAAATTTCAGGCAACAAAAATTATCAAAAATGAAAACAATCCTTATCACCGGAGGTGCGGGTTTTATAGGTTCACATGTAGTCAGGCGGTTTGTGGACAGGTATCCTCAATATAAAATTGTTAACCTGGATAAACTTACTTATGCCGGGAACCTTGCCAACCTGAAAGATGTTGTAGGGAAAGCAAACTATGAATTTGTAAAAGGTGATATTGTTGATTCAGATTTTATTTTTAAACTTTTTGAAGAAAAGCAGTTTGACGGGGTGATCCACCTGGCTGCCGAATCGCATGTGGACCGGTCGATCTCGAATCCGATGGAATTTGTATATACAAATGTTATAGGAACTGTTAACCTGTTAAATGCCGCCCGGCATATATGGAAGGACAATATGGAGGATAAACGGTTTTACCATATTTCAACCGATGAAGTGTATGGCTCGCTTGGCAATGAAGGTATTTTTACAGAAAAAACGGCTTACGACCCACATAGCCCATACTCTGCTTCAAAGGCCGGGTCCGACCATTTTGTGCGGGCATACAACGACACATTCGGGCTTCCGGTGGTTATTTCCAATTGCTCTAATAATTATGGGGCGTATCAATTCCCTGAGAAATTGATTCCACTTTTTATCAATAATATTAAAAATAAAAAACCACTTCCTGTTTACGGCGAGGGAATCAATGTCCGCGACTGGCTCTGGGTGGAAGACCATGCCTCGGCTATCGATATAATATTCCATAAAGGGGGAAATGGTGAAACCTACAACATTGGCGGGTTTAACGAATGGCGCAATATTGACCTGATAAGGTTGATGTGCCGGATTATGGATAAGAAGCTGGGGCGCCAACCGGGCGAATCGGAAAAACTCATCACATTTGTAAAAGACCGGGCCGGGCACGACCTTCGTTACGCTATTGACGCAACCAAATTAAAAAATGAGTTGGAGTGGGAACCATCACTTCAGTTTGAAGAGGGGATCGATAAAACCATCGACTGGTACCTGGCAAATGAGGAGTGGATGGAAAATGTTACCTCAGGCGATTACCAGAAATATTACGATGAGATGTACGGGGGGAGGTAACCGCCGTTAATAAAGCCCTGAAGATTAGAGGCTCGTCTGAATTTTGGTTTTGAACTACAAGCCTTCTTCTTTATAGTCCGGATTCTTGATTGGCAACCGGGCATGGGTCTGTTCCATGAATGCTTCATATCTGGTTTTCATTTTTTCAAGCATCCCCGGATTTTTCATTG
>JAADGO010000086.1 GCA_013152355.1 Chlorobiota bacterium | reverse complement strand
TATTAATTATGAATACAACCCGTTTCGTGAAGAAAAGAAAAAAGGTTTCAGCAGCCCGCCTCAAAAAAGCAGCCTGGAAAAATCGAATACTCAAAACTGGGAAAAAATTTATGAAGGGTTTGAAACAGGCAGTGGGCAGGGAATTGAAACCCCGGAGCAGGGAAGCCGCGATGGGTTGTATGCAGAGCAGGGGAATATGTTCTCAGGGAAAAAGATATTACAGCTAAAAAACAAATATATACTTACACCTGTCAAATCAGGGTTAATGGTTATTGACCAGAAAAGGGCACAGGAGAGGGTTTTGTACGAAAAGTTCTTAGACATATTAAAATCAGACTCCGTAGCCAGCCAGCAACAACTATTTCCGCAAACCATTGAGATGAATCCGGCTGATGCTGCTTTGCTTACAGAAATACTTGACGATTTGGCTAACCTTGGTTTTGACATCCGTGAATTTGGGAAAAATACTTTTGTGATAAACGGCACTCCGGGGGTATTGGATAGCAAATCGCCCGGAAGCATTATCGAAAAATTGCTGGAAGAATACAAAAATTCACCTGCCGATGCAAAAACTAAAGTGAAAGAGCAGGTTGCTGCCTCTTTAGCCAAGGCTTCGGCAATAAATTACGGGGTTGAATTGAGGCAGGAAGAGATGAGCCACCTGATTGATGCCCTGTTTGCCTGTGCTACCCCTGGTTATTCACCTGAAGGCAAACCGGTACTGTCTATTATTTCGTTGGATGATATCGAAAAAGGGTTTTTCAAGTGACATTATGGCGTATTGTCAGGTTGAAAAAAATTATGGCCCAACTCTTGTTAATAAACACAGTGCCGCTTTGCCTCTCCGGGTTGAGGTGTTTTTGTAAATATTTAGAAAATGAAGATTCTGGACAATGAGTTCAGGCTAAGCAACTAAAAAACAATAATTATGAATAATTACAGGTCCGTTTTAGGGAATATTCCTCCGGTTGTTAAAAACCTTATCATAATAAATGTACTCATGCTGCTTGCCACATGGGTATTGAAAGGCATGGGTATTGACCTGGTTTCTTATTTCGGGATGCACTACCCACAATCAGATAAATTCAGGTTACACCAGGTTATCACCTACATGTTTATGCACGGGGGTATTGCCCACCTGTTTTTCAATATGTTCGCTTTGTGGATGTTCGGAAGGGTACTGGAAAGCGTTTGGGGGCCTAAACGTTTCCTGATTTATTATTTTGTAACCGGACTGGGAGCCCTGGCCCTGCATACTTTTGTGAACTACCTGGATATTTCATCAATGCATAGGGCAATAGAGGCATACACTAATACGCCGGCCCCCGAATTACTTGACCAGTTTATAAAAAAGCACCTTACGAGGCCCTCGCCACAGGTAATCGATTTTGTTAATTCATGGTACAATAGCCCATCAAATAGTTCTTTTGTTCCTGAAGGGCAGAGGTTAATGGAGCGTATCCTCAAAATGAGGATGGATATTCCTACCATTGGGGCTTCAGGTGCGGTATTCGGTATATTGCTGGCATTTGGGATGCTTTTCCCAAACACGCAATTGATGTTACTATTCCCCCCCATCCCGATAAAAGCAAAATATTTTGTTATAGGCTATGGCGCCCTGGAACTTTACTTTGGGCTTACTCAACCAGGAAGCAACATCGCCCATTTTGCGCATTTGGGAGGAATGCTGTTTGGGTTTATCCTTATTAAATACTGGAATAAAACAAAGAATACTTTTTATTAAGATGGATATTATTGAAGATATAAAAACTTCGTTTAAAGAGGGGTCGGTTTTAACCAGGCTTATCTATGTAAACCTCGCTGTTTTCCTCTTTGTGAGGTTGGCACAGGTTTTATTTTTCCTTGCGGGGAAGGATTCTTTACTACTAAACTGGCTGGCTCTCCCCGAAGATGTGAGCACGTTGCTTACCCGCCCATGGACAATTATTACTTATATGTTCCTGCACTTCAATTTCCTTCATATCCTGTTCAACCTTTTAGGGCTCTACTGGTTTGGAAAGATTTTCCTCTCCTATTTCGATGAAAAAAAATTGTTGAGCCTTTACATCCTGGGAGGAATAGCAGGAGGGGTACTATACATCTTAGCTTATAACTTATTCCCTGTATTCCAGGGTGTTAATGGGATTTTAATGGGGGCTTCAGCATCTATAATAGCCATATTGGTTGCCGTGGCTGCCTTTGCTCCAAACCAACCGGTATATTTATTCTTTATTGGTCGTATCCCGCTGAAATATGTTGCTGCATTTTGGGTGTTCTTATCGGTATTAGGCATTTCAACCTCGAATGCAGGAGGGAACTTTGCCCACCTGGGAGGTGCTCTTTGGGGCTTTTTTTACATTCGCCAATTAGGGAAAGGGAAAGATTACGGATCCGGTATCCAGGCTCTCTTAGACAAAGTGGCAGCATTATTCAAGCCGAAAAGTAAAATATATGTTTCGTACAAACAGCCCCCACGCGATGACTACGAATACAACCGGCAAAAAAACCAGAACCAGGAAGAGATTAATCGTATCTTAGAGAAAATAAGCAAATCGGGTTACGGCAGCCTGAGTAAAAAGGAGAAAGAATTACTTTTTAAAATAGGGAAAAAATAATTTATTTACTCCTTATTTTGATTTTGCGCCTGCTGGATACTAACATTCAGCTCGAACCCAATTAGCAGGATCAGCGACAGGAAATACATTAAAAGCAGAATAATCAGAAGAGTCCCTATTGATCCGTAAAGTTTATTGTATTGGCTAAAATTATTGATGTAGTACCCAAACCCTACCAGGGTAATAATGCTTAGCACGGTTGCCAGTGTGCCGCCTGCCGAAATAAAACGCCACCTTGTTTTTTTTGCCGGAGCCACATAATACAAAAATGAATAAGCAAAGAAAAACAGTGCAATTATTATAAACCACTTCCCTATCGACAGCAGGTAAAAGGTAAAACTACCATGTAAAAAACCATGTTCAACCAGGTAGTTTAATAACGACTGCCCCCCTGCAATTAATGCAATTGCCATGGTCAGAAGCACCCATAATATAAAAAGCAGGAATATTGAGGTAACCCTCTGGCTGAACCAGTTACGCCGGATATGGACATGAATGCTTGCATCAAATGCATTCATCATTGAAGCAATTCCGTTAGTAGAAAAAATAAGTGCCATAAAAAAACCTAACGACAACAGGTTGCCCCTTGGGATGGTAAGGATGTCCAGAATCGTTTCTTCCACAGCATTAAAAATAGCAGTAGGTAAGATACCACTGATTATCATAAACAGTTCTGTTTGGAAGTTTTCCTTTAAAATATAGGGTATTGATGTAAATATAAAAATTATTGCCGGGAACAAAGCCAGGAAAAAACTGAAGGCGATGGCTGAAGCACGGGTTGTCAGAGCCCCATCAACAATACTCCTCCAAAAAAATAATGAAACATCGTAAAGAGGTACTCTGTCGAAAAAAGGAAGAGTAATGGTTTTGGCATATTCAACAATCTTGCTCCCAAGCCTTTTGACCCGTTCATATCCAAATAATCCCTTAGACATAAAGCTAACCCTGCTTTTCTATTCTAAGCTGATGGATATACACTTTCCCCCCGTTTTGCTTGAGTAGGAAAGAGACCCTGAAATTACCCTGCTTTGTTAATAAACCCCCAATTACATATTTTGCCCCTTCTCGACCACCCTGGTGGATAACATTAAATTCTTCGGGGTGGTACTGTTGAAAAAAGTTACAGATGATCTGTTCTGCCTGGGCACGGCTGTATACGTTGTCGTTTTCCAAGACCACTAACTCAACATTCTCATTAAAATAACTCGCTAACACTTTTGAATTCCCCGATTTCAGACTCAAAATTATTTCATCAGGTATTTGAGCAAGAGATACTAAACTGGTAATACTTAAAGTGAAAATAAAAATCAGACTTAAAAATACCTTATCGTGCTTTGTATTCATTTTCCCCTTTTCTAAATTTGTATCTATGGCAATACAAAAACTATGCAAAAGCAATGTTGCCTGTAAATTTAGTGTAAATTTATAAACTTTAATAAACTTTGGCTCTATGAAGGTAATATTACTCGTAATTGGCAAAACTGATGCTACGTACCTTCAGGAGGGAATCGTTGAATATCAAAAAAGGTTAAAACACTATATCCCCTTTGAGCTAAAGGTTATCCCCGGCATAAAACGAAAAAAAAATTTAACTGAATATATGCAGAAAAAACGAGAAGGAGAACTTATATTGCATCAGTTAAATAATACGGCAGAGGTAATTTTACTTGATGAGAAGGGTAAATCTCTCTCGTCAAAGGATTTCTCTTCGTACATTGAGAAAAAAATGGTATCGGGCATTAAAGAGCTGGTATTTATTATTGGCGGCCCGTATGGTTTTGCAAAAGAGGTTTATGATAAAGCACAACAAAAAATTTCTCTTTCAAAGATGACCTTTTCACATCAAATGGCAAGGTTGGTATTCATGGAGCAATTATACAGGTCATTTACCATATTAAAAGGCGAACCCTACCACCACGATTAAAGCGGAAAAGAGATGAAAAACTTCATAAACAGGTACCTTTTTTTAATTATAGCGTCAGCCTGCTTTATTTTTGCCGGGATACTCGAAAACAGCCTGATTAAAAGGCATCCGGAGAAATACCTGTTGAACGTTTTTCAAAAAAAAATATTGGAGAAAGAAAAAAAGCTGGATGCTTATCTTGACGAAATAACAAATATTATTACAAACAAGGATTTCGATGGCAGCTATTTTGGAAACCTGCACCCCTATAATAAGCTGTTTCAGGAAGATGGTTATGGTTTTATAGTATACGAAGGAGATGAGATGAAATATTGGTCAGACCAGGCTTTCTCATTTCAGGAGGATCTACAGGAGATTCCTTTAAGGACAAACCTAACAATCCTGAGGAATGGCTATTACTTAACCAAATGTATTGATATAGGGAGGCTTCGGATAATTGGGTTAATATTAATAAAATACGATTACTCACACGAAAACAACTACCTCAAAAATGACTTCCAGAAAAGTTTCAACCTGCCCCCCGGTTACGAAATAGTTGAAAAAGAACTGAAAAATACTTACCCGGTTACCGATAATACCGGGCAATACCTGTTCTCGGTCGTACCCATGGGGGAGGTACTATGCACCACCTCGCAACTTTACTTCCCTGCCATAATATATTTTATAGGATTACTAATTTTATTGATTTATTTCAGAAAAGAATTTAAACGTAACGAACAGGCAGTATTTTTCAAATTGTTTGTTTTGGGGGCGGGTTTATTCCTGATTTATTGGTTGCACATATTGTTTAAGGTTCCCTATGTTTTATATTACCTTAACTTTTTCTCGCCTATCCATTTTGCATATAGTATGTGGTTGCCTTCATTGGGCGATTATTTTTTAGCATCCCTGTTTTTTGGCTTCTGGGCACTCAATTTTTATTTTGATTTCCACTTCAAACCTTTTGCCGTAAATACCAGGTTCCCACTGAAAGTACTTGTCGTATTGTTTTTATTCCTGTGTGCCGGTTTATTTTTATTGGCTGATAAATTTATTAATATCCTCATCTATAATTCAAGCGTTTCTTTCATGCTGAACCGCATTACCGACCTGTCGTTTCAAAGTGCCATTGGTTTCGTTTCTATCGGGATGGTACTGATGGGGTTAATCCTGATTACCATCAGGATTATTAATGATGCGTTAAAGAGTTTCAAAAAATGGCATTTAACCATAGGCGTAGCAGGAGTAATATTACTATTGGCTGCCATACAACTGCTGCTTAATTCACAGTTTATATTCCCCGTATTATTATTATTCCTTGTTTTTATTTTTCTTACGGTTTTCCTGGAAAAGAGGTATTACCTCCGATTCTCGCTAAGTTACCTGATAATTTTAATTTCTATTATCTCTCTTTATACTTCAGCAAGGATTTATACCACCACCACAAAAAAAGAACGGGAAGTACAGAAATTGTTGGCAGTAAATTTAGTTACCGAACACGACCCGGCTGCCGAATTCCTTTTAAAAGAGATTCAGGCCCAGATTAATGTTGATGCAAGGATACCGGAACTGATGATCCCCCCGTATAAAGAGTTGGAAGATTATATTAGCAATACCTATTTCAACGGGTTTTTCCGGAAATATGATTTGCAGATTACAACATGTGTCGGGTCCGACAGCCTTAATATCCAGCCTGAGAATATTACGGTAGCCTGTTTCCCATTTTTTGAGGAGATGATCGCCCGGGAAGGGTTGCAAATCCCAGGCACTAATTTCTTCTTTATGGATAAAATGAATGGCCGGATTTCGTATTTCGGGAAGTTATTTTATCCGCTGTCAGCCGATTCCATTGGTGTTTCAGTATTCCTCGAACTGGTATCGAGCCTCACTGCCGAAGGGTTGGGCTACCCGGAACTGCTCATGGACAAATCAATGATAAAACCTGAAAGCTACAAACGCTTTTCCTATGCCAAATATTATGACGGGCAGTTGGTCGACCAGCACGGGGTATTTCACTATAACTTTGATATACAGTCGTATAACTGCAGTGATGAAGAATTTTCATATACCCGTAAGGGCAACTACGAACATTTGATCTATCATACCAAAGGCGATAATTATGTAATTATCAGCCGAAGTATTTTTACGTTCCTTGATTACCTGATCTCATTCCCCTACCTGTTTGTATTCTACTTCCTGTTCGTCCTCCTCTTATTATTAGTTGGCAATCCGTTCATTCGCAGGAAACACAGGGTTATTGATTTAAAATTTAAAATCCAGGCATCAATAATCTCTATCGTGTTTTTCTCTCTACTGATTGTTGCTATAGGTACCATCTTCTACAACATACGGGAGTATAAATTAAAACACCAGGCTGATCTAAATGAAAAAATGAAGTCAATAAATGAAGAGATATATATGCGCCTCCACCTCACTGATTCAATCACTGACGATACCAGGGAATGGTTGTACCGGGAACTGACAAAGCTATCAAATATCTTCCGTACCGACATTAATATTTTTGGCATTGATGGAGAACTGGTCGCGACATCGAGGCAGGAAATATATACGAAAGGGCTTGTTTCTACCAAAATAAACTCAGAAGCCTATTATGAACTATTTTATAATTATAAGATTAATTATTTCCAGCCCGAAAAGATCGGGGAGCTTTCTTACCTGTCGGCATACAAGCCAATCATTAATAATACCGGCACTTACCTGGGATTTATCAACCTTCCCTATTTTACGCGGCAGGATAAACACAGGCAGGAGATTTCAACCTTTATCGTTGCATTTATTAACCTTTATGTAATTCTATTTTTAGCAAGTATTATTGTTGCAGTATTTATATCCAACCAAATCACACGCCCGCTGACTTTAATTCGTGAGAACCTTCGGAAAATGGAACTGGGCAAACGCAATGAACCCATCCAGTATGGAGGAGACGATGAAATCGGAAGCCTTATAAAAGAATATAATAAGAAGGTCAACGAACTGGCAACCAGTGCCGAACTGTTAGCCCGGTCAGAACGCGAATCGGCATGGCGGGAAATGGCAAAACAAATTGCCCATGAAATAAAGAATCCGCTTACACCGATGAAATTAAATATTCAGCATTTGCAGCGTTCGATAAAAGGCATTGAGCAAAAAGACAAATATTTTGAGCGGCTTACAAAAAACTTGATCGAGCAAATCGATAACCTTTCGGAGATTGCCACCGAGTTTTCAAATTTTGCTAAGATACCTACTGCCAGGAACCAGGTATTTAACCTCTCTGAAAGAATGATTAAAGTAATCGACCTCTTTAAGTCGCACGATAAAGCTTCAATAAGGTTCGAAATTGAAAGTGGAAGGGATATAAAGGTGAAAGCCGATACCGAGCAACTCTCAAGGGCTTTAATCAACCTGATTAAAAACGGGATACAGGCAATCCCTCCCGGGGTACATGGCGAAATTTTTATTTCGCTCAGCAAAAAAGGGCACAACGCTTTAATAAAAGTAAAAGACAACGGCGTTGGCATACCTGAAGAAACAAGGGGGAAACTGTTCAGCCCCAGTTTCACTACCAAAACCAGCGGGATGGGGTTGGGATTATCAATTGTAAAAGGGATTGTTGAAAATTTCTCGGGAGTTATCTGGTTCGAAACAGAAATAAATAAAGGTTCGACTTTCTTTATCGAGATACCAATATACGAAGATGAATAATCACGTTAAATCTCAGTAACAGTTACTCAGGTATAGAAGTTGTTTAAAGTCAAATTGAAAACCTGCGAGTAACATCTTGATTCCATTGGACTTCAGCTAATTTTTCTTCCATCCCGAGTGTTCGGGATGCAAGAAAAATCGAGCTTCCCCGAGCATTCGGGGCTGAAAATCAATCTGTCACTCTCGAAAATCCCCTTTAACTTTAAACAACTTCATAAAAAAATAACCCTAAACACAAAAATCCCGTAACAATTTCGCAGGCATAGCGTTATTATACTGAAGGGAAACCTTTCATGGCAATGAATAGGTTACATTTTGCAGGCATTCGTAATAAACAGGGGTTTTTAGAGATTCACATAAATAATGCACATAAACAACCATGCAAACAACAAAAAAGTACCCGATTTCAAGGCGAAGCTTTATAAAAGTTTCAGCAGCCACAACTGCCGGGGTGTCCATGTTACCTCTTGGGAGTTGCAATATAGGAAAAGTACCCGCCCCAATGAAACGCCGGTTTGGCAATTTGGATTTTAATGTGACAACGCTTGGGCTGGGCGGACAAGCCTCACTTCAATGGACTCCTGAAGACATCGACCCTGTGCCTATAATCGTCAAGGCATTTGCAACAGGAGTTAACTATTACGATACATCTAACCTTTATGGCCCGAGCCAGAAAAATTTTAATAAAGCATTTAAAATACTGAACCTGATCCCGGGAGAAGATGATTACAATGAAACATTGCGCAAGTCGATATGGCTGACCAGTAAAACCCACATGCGCTGGGGGAAACCTGGCTGGCCGGATAGAAAAAATGTACAAAACCGTTCGAATGGAGGGGCAAGTATAAAATGTGCTGTTGACGATTTAAAACGTTCTCTTACCCAGATATTTGGCGATGGAGAAGGGTACTACCCTGAAGGGGCATACCTCGACATGATACTGATACACAGCCTCACCAACGCTGAAGAGGTGGATGTACTGTACGAAGGGCTGGAGACACCCCTCGACCCGGAAGGTAATTTTGGGGCTTTGGTTGCTTTACGCGACTACCGCGATGGGACAAACCTTACAGGAATGAACCCTGACAATGAAAAGCTGGTCAAGCACATCGGATTCTCAGGCCATGCCAACCCGCCGGTAATGATCGATATGATTCAACGCGATGAGTTCGGCATTTTAGAAGGGATGCTGATTGCCATCAATGCCAACGACAAACAAAATTTTAATATGCAGTACAATGTAATTCCTGTAGCTGCTGCCAAAGGGATGGGGATTATCGGAATGAAAACATTTGCCGATGCTGCCATGTACCATAAAGAGCTCCGGTGGTCGCATACTCCTGATGACGTATTCAGGAAGGTAGGTACTCCCGAAACCCCAAGCCGCCCATTGATTGAATATTCATTAACTACGCCGGGTGTTCATACCCTTATCATTGGGATTGGGCAAATAGATGACGACCCGATGAAATGCCAGTTGATACAAAATTATTATGCTGCTCAGATCGAGCCCAATGGGCTATCTGATGAGGAGAGGTTGAAAATAGAAAATATGGCAGCCAGGGTAAAAGAGGGGAAAACCAACTATTTCCAGTTTGATAAGGTGGGGCTTACCCCTCCGCGAGATGTCAGCGTACAGGAAAAAAACGGGAAAACCATAATTACGTGGCAGACTGCTTATGCAGGAGACAACGCTATATCGCATTATGAAATCCAGGTGGATGGGAAAATAATAGGGGAAGTGAAACATACGCCTCAGGCCTTAAAAAAGGACCCATTCGTTTTCGAAACAAAAAAAATTGATGGTGCTGAAATCGCTGTTTATACAGTAGATGTAGCAGGGGATAGAAAAAAAGCAATTCCGGGTTAGTATTTATATTTTATCGAAGTGCCCCCGGCTGATATAACTTAACCAGCCATGGCGGAGGCAATGACAAGAGTAACTTAGCCATTCAATTGTTATATACTGAATGCTATTTTTATTCCTTCTATTGTCATCCCCGTTCCCATTATTGCGAGAATTAACCCCATTATTTTCCCTATAACTGTTATTAGGTTGTCCCCAATCTTTTCTACTATCAGGTCACTTAAAGAGAAAGCTAAATAGGTTAAATAAATCATAAGAGCAAAAATTGCACTTACAATCCCGATGTGAATAAAGCTGCCATCGGTAACATTATTCATTGCCGTAACAATTGTACCGGGCCCTGCAAGTATTGGAATAGCCAGGGGAGATATTGCAATCCCATCATCCGGCTCTATTTCTCCCTGGTTATGTATTTTAGACCTTTTAGACTGGAGCATTTCAAATCCTACATAAAACAAAAGTACTCCTCCGGTTATCTTAAATGCCGGAATTGTGATCCCAAACAGTTCAAATATATATTTCCCGAGTATTACGAAAGATATCACAATAATAAATGCAGTAATAGAGGCTGTTTTAGCTATTCTCCTTTTTGTTAATTCATCTTTGCCTTCAACTAACCCTACAAATATTGGCGTGTTAGCAATGGGGTTCATTATAGCAAAGAATCCTGTAAACACAGACAACGAAAAGGTAAAAATATTATCTGACATATCCGAAAAGGTTTTATATTGTGCCCAATATCTTAATTAGAGAAACCAGTATCCCAATTGTTCAGGATTCGTTCACTGCCCTCAATAAGTTACATCCGACTGAATCTCATTCTTATAATCTTCATATTCTCTATCGCTCTTTAATATATGGCTTATCCACCATTTCCCTAAGAACTTAATAATATCATTCGGGTCGGGCGGATTAATCCCTAATAAATCGACATTATATACCGCAACTTTAAGCACATAATCTTTGTGAGACCTCTCATGCTCGGCTAATCTGGGATAAGACATCTTTTGCATATATTGTTCTTCCCTCTTAAAATGGATTAAACTATAATCGGTCATTTCTGAAAGGATCTTTGCAAACTCTTCATGGCCTTTGTTAAACCTGACAAATTCAACCAAATCGTTGTAGATATCAATAAGCTTTTTATGGTCAACATCAATATCAGCATTGCCGATTGATAATTCCTCAGTCCAAATTCTTTTTTCCAGATTGCCCATAATGTCAGAATATTAGTTTAATTTCTTTTGAATTCTGGCCAACAGCCTGGTGGACGGCGTTTTAATACGCTATACACGTTGCGATATGCCTTAAATGTAAATTTAGTAAAAGTTTCTTTAAATACTTAGAAGCTACCTAAAATTATATTTTCTTTTCCTATTAGCCTCCACCATATTTTTTATACTTCATCACCATAATCACAGGATTTGATTCTTCATTCAATTCAGCTGTAATTTCTTTTAATTTGCCTTTCAAACCGTCATTTTTATACGCCTTTACAAGCTTGTAGGCTTGTAAAACTTGGAAGGTCGCAATTTTACCATTTACCGGATGCGAAGTCATACTCACTGTTTCTCTTTTTACATAGTCGCGATTGATTACAGTAGGATTGAATACTGCATTTGCCTGCCTATCGTACATTAAACCAGCAATTGGAAATCCTCTCCCTTTAGTAAAATCAAATTCTTTTTTTATGATTGAAAAGAAATAATAACGCTCAGTAAGCGTACCCATGGTAAGAAGTATTTCAGGATTTTCTGTGGGAGACTTTACCAGAAACGGCGTTAATTTATTTTCTTTGGGAATATAGTTGTAAACTGTATCTGAGGACGTTTCAACAAGTAGCCAAGTGTCATGATATGGAATTATTGGAGGCACAGCAATTGAAACAGTTCTACCTCCGTCTTTCACAAGAGGCGCTTTAATTACATCAAAAGGAATTGAAATATTCCGGGTAATAGTCCCATCTTGTTTCGATATAATTACATGATAAGATTCGCTCCCTCTGTTCTCGCCTCCTTTGTAATATACCAACTCATTGTAACAAATCAGGTTGTCTGTATCATAATTGAATATATTTATATATCTAGCGCCTTCTGTATGGTTAAAACTTCGTTTGAAGTTGCCAAATAAGTCATACACAAATATCTTTTTCGTTGTCATAGAATTGATAAATATTTCATTTTTCTCCTCTTCCAGAACAATATCAGTTATATAAGTATATTCTTCAGGACCTTTGCCCTTTCTATTTATCTTTCTTAATGCTTTGCCGGTTTTTCTGTCAAAAACAAAGATATCCCCATCCCTGCTCCGATTTTTTACTAATATGAATTTGTTGCCTATTGCCATTACAACACCATTAGTAACAAATTCATTATTCGTTTCTAACGGAATGTATTCTACATCCATAAAATCCTGAAGGACCAGTTCCTTCTTCGGATAATTTTTAGTTACATCAACTGTTATAAAATCGGTTGTGCCAGATTGTTTGCATCCAACTAACCCTGCTGTTATAAACAGGATGATTGTTAAAGTTATAATTTCTTTTTTCATTGAAGTATTAGTATTTAGTAATGTTCTGTACTAAGTCCAAATCTAAAAACAAGCCGAAAGCCTTCATTTCCATTAGTGCAGCATCTTTTTCAGCATGACCGCTAACGGCAGTCTGTCTAAAAACTATTTTAAAGTCTCTGAGAATCGTCTATTTATAAACTTTCAAAGATATCAATCCAAATATTTAAATGTGCCTTCATGCTTTTTAGACAGTCTGACGGTTTGTGTATGTAGTGCGGGTTTAAAAGTACGAAACTTTCAATTACGCACGGAGCCAATTCGTTTATTCAATATTTCAAATTATTAGCCAATCGTCAAAGACGAATTGGCGGTGTTGCAACAACGAGCCGCAGCCTGATTAACCGCTGAAACCCGCATTACATTTACACTTTGTTATGCTTTGGCTTTATTTTTTATCATTGTATTCTTTAACTATTTCAGGTAATTTCCATACTCTAAATTCATCTGACAAAATCTGACTATAAATTTTTTCATTGTTTTTAAAAAGAGCTGAAATTTCTTCTCTTGCTTTTTCTCTTGAATGTGGAACTCTCAAATATTTTTCAGTCGTGTTAGATTTGATAAAATAATAGCTTGTTAGACTTGTAGCAGCTGCTCCTGCTAGTCCTCCATTATATCTATTCGTATTAGTATCATAATAACACAGGTCTATTTTTCCATTAACTATTCTTTCTGCAAATACATTACCTCTCAAATTATATGGAACGCTAGAAAAGTATCTTTCGCCGTATTTAAATCCAATTACTTTATTTGGGTGATATTTCATTTTTTCATTATTCGAAATAATTTTAACTTTTGTAATTACTCCATTTTTAGGGAAAACTATTTCTCCATAAATCGTATCAATCTTTGTTGTTTCTGTTTGTCTTAAAATGATATAATCTTTGTTTTGTCCTAAAAGTATTGTTGAGTTTAAAATCAAGATAAGAATGGTAATCTGTTTTTTCATAATTCAATAATTTATCTCAAAAATGTCATGGTTTCAAGCTTAAGCATAACTTGTTCATATATTCAATCCTATCTTTTTATAAAAATTGCTTTAATTATTTGGTTCTTAAATCTATATCCGATTGCAAACGTTTATAAACGTTTATTCCCGCCTATCAAGTTACAAAAAAGAATCTATTAACCA
>JAADGO010000230.1 GCA_013152355.1 Chlorobiota bacterium | reverse complement strand
GGGTCATTTCATAAAGTTGTGGACTAAGTATAAATTTTAGCTATTCTGAATAAGAAAAAATTAACATCAGCCATTCCTTTTTATAAATAGTGAATAGTGAGGGTTTCACTTAAAGTGAAGCCCTCACTACTAAAAAAATAACAGAATCAGGAATAAGCAACTTAAAAGTTGGCTCCTGCCCCTTATTTGGATATTCCCTGCCTGCGGAAGGCAGGCTTATTCCTTATTGGGTATTTTAGATTTATTTGAAAAATAAGAAAAGGGGAAATGTAAAATAAGGAAGTACTAAGACTTGGGTGTTCCATACCTACCAGGCAGGCAGGCTTATTGGGTGTTTGTCTTTTTGAAAAGTCCTTTCCCCACAACTTTCTCATCTGATCCGTTTTACTTTCAGAAACTTACATCAACAACACCAAATTGAATTGCAAATTGATACAATCATTGTAAAGACTTTGGAATTTCAAAAAAGTAAATCAAAGTTTGTCGGACTGGTAAAAGATAATATTGTTGGCGGTTCGTTATTTTTTCACAAATTCAACTCTTCTGTTTAATTTTCTCCCTTCTTCCGTATCATTCGTTGATACTGGGGCAAGAGGCCCTACTCCTTGAGCAAACAATCGATCTGGAGAAATTGAATGATTGCCCTGAAGATATGATATAACAGCTTTTGCCCGATATAAAGACAGCTTGCTGTTAATTTCAAATGAACCATCTGAATCTGTGTGACCCACAACCCAACAATTGATATCGGGGTTTTCTTTTAGAAATAATGCAATTTGTTCTAATGATTCCGTAGATTCGGGTTTTATCAGGGATTTACCCACATCAAAATAAATTCCGTAAATAGCTATTTTACCCTCAATCTGAATTTTTTCTTTTATCAAATCTGCTTCGACCACAATGTCTTGCTTCATTGGTTCTCTTTCAATAACAGTCAATGTATATCGTCTTCCGGTGTTTGGCGCTGTTGTAACTTCAACCCATACCTCTTTACCTTGTGTAGTCTTAAGGAAGTAATACCCAAAATCCGCATTTCTATGTTCGAACAAAATTTTACCACCTGCTTCTTTAATGGCGTTAGAATAATTTCTAAGGATTTGTAAATAGGAGGGTTTTTTCACATTTCTGTCATTAGCATTTTGGTGTTCAAAACGAATGACTATTTTCCTGCCTTCTATAACTTGTTTTTGATCTTTAGAAATAAAGAATTCATGAGCGTCAAATTGATAATCCCAATAATTCCTGATATTGTAATCCGGCATTCTGCCAAACAAATCATAATCTTTACTTCCCTTGGCATCATTATTTTGTGCTTGTAAAAAAAAGACATTAAGCAACATTAGTATTAAAAGAGTGATTTTTTTCATCTTCTTTAGTATTTGAGTTATTAATTGAGGCTAATGTCAAATTTTGTTCTGTGTCCTTTTATTCATAGTCTATTCAGCTAATATGTTTTGAAAAATCCCCTAAAATTTTCACGCTTGCAAGAGAAATTAATCTCGTTTTCGTGATGTGGGGAATGACTGCCGACGGCAGTCCGTCTAAAAACCACCGGCCGTGATTAATAATTGATTAAATGTAAGCCTTTTTAAGGCATCTCCAACAAATAACGACTCAAAACATTTTGTGAATTTGAGAAACTGCCTGAAAAACAAAATTCAGGCAGCTTCTGGGCTAAAACCCCTTCAAACAAAAAAGAAATCAACATTTGTTAATAAAAACCTGCCAACAATGCAGGTTTTTTTTCGACTAATACCCGATTCCTCCTAAAAATTTAATTATTTTTCAATCCAATTCCCATAAAATCAATTGGAACCATGAAATTACGTTTAAAACGATTCTCCGATTACTCAGTTAGAGCAAAGCTATTCCTCATCACAATGCTTGCCTTTGTTAGTATTGTGATAATGGCAATTGGAGCTAATTGCCTTTTAAATGCAACCAGGGCCTTATCGATAATATCCAATATTGAGAAGGTACACCTTAAGAATTTCGATTTAGGGGTACAGGAATTCTACCGGTATGTTTTACTGGGCGATAAAGATAAGCTTAAAAATTCCCTTGCCATTATTGATGAAGCGAATAATGCGGCTTTCGTTTTCTCAAAAATTGACAGCCTGGCAAAAACAATGAATGAAAAAGATTTTGCAAATTTTTTATTCACTACATACAAAGAAGGGGTCAACTATGATATAAAGAATGCCGAAACGCTGGCAAAACAGATTAAAACCCTCCTGTGGATTATTCCTGCAAAAATAGGGGAAATACAGCATGTTGCCTGGCAGGGGTTTATAAAAGGGGGTGAAATAAGTACTTTGATACTGCAAATTGGCAATTCAGGCATTTCAAACGAAAAAATAGATGCCTTACATTCGAATGTGGATATAATGCACGGGCTTTCTTTAAAATTATCTGCAACAATAAATGAATTCAACAATTATATAAAACATTTATTTATACTGTCCTTATTGGTTTTAGCTATCGTTTTAGGAGTTGGCACCGTGCTTTTATCCTATTTGATCTCAAGGTCTATATCCCTTCCAATTAAAGAGTTAACAGAGAAATTCAAAAATATTGCAAAAGGGAACCTCGACTCCTCTGTGAGTTTTAAGTCTAATAATGAAATTGGGGAATTATCTCAGGCATCAAGAGAAATCCAGGCAGAATATCAAAATATCATTTCATATTGCAACAATGTGGCAGATGGTAATTACAGTTTAAAAATCCAGCCAAAATCAGAGGCAGATGAGCTTTCAATAGCCTTAAATACAATGGCTGAAAAATTAAAGCAGTCGAAAGACAATACAGAAAAAGACAATTGGCTCAAAAACGGACTGGTTGAAATGAGTAAACAGATAATGGGCGACCTGTCTGTTACCGAATTATGTGATAGGACTTTAAACTTCTTAACTCAATTCCTGAATGTAGAGTTAGGGGCAATATATGTATATAACAGAGAAGAAGACAGGCTTGAGCTAACATCTTCTTTCGGAATTAATATTGAGGGAGTCCAAAAATATGTCAAAATTGGAGAAGGGCTTATAGGAGAGGCTGCGAAAACCAGGAATTTTGCAAAAATCAGGACAAAAGGTAAATACAATAAAATTTTTAGTGCAACAGGCGAAATTGTACCTCAACAGGTTTATATGGTGCCATTGGAGTTTAATAATAAACTGGTTGGGGTAATCGAATTGGCTCCAATCAATGAATTGTCCGATTTAAAGTCCGATTTTATAAAAAGTGCAACAGCAAGGTTAGCGGTGAATATCAGTGCAGCCTTAAGCAGGAGCCGGCAGCAGGAGTTACTAAAGAAAACCCAGGAGCAATCAAACGAACTTAAATTGCAACAGGAGAAGCTGGAAAAACGCATTAAAGAAAACGAACAGATGCAAATCAGCCTCGAATGGGAAAAATCGCTGTTGGATGCACTCCTGAATTATTCTCCCGATGCAATCTATTTTAAAGACCTGAAAAGCAGGTTTATCAAAATAAGTAAATCCATGGTTGACTTATTTGGTGTTAAACAGCCTGAAGAAGTTGAAGGTAAAACTGATTTTGATTTTCACTCGGAAGAACATGCCAGGGAAGCCTATGAGGACGAACAAAGGATTATAAAAACAAAGAAACCGGTAATCGGTATTGTTGAAAAAGAAGTTTTTGACGGGAAAACCAGGTATGTATCTACCACAAAGATGCCATTGTACAATAAAAAAGGGGAAGTACTCGGCACATTTGGAATATCCAGGGATATCACTGAGATTAAGCAAATGGAAGCTAATTTGGAATGGGAAAGATTATTGCTCAATTCGCTCCTTGACACGATACCTGACTCCATATACTTCAAAGACAGAGAAAGCAGGTTCATTAAAGTAAGTAAATCAATGGTTGATTTATTTGGTGTTAAACGGAAAGAGGAAGTTGAAGGTAAAACAGACTTTGATTTTCAATCGGAAGAACATGCGAAAAAAGCCTTTGAAGACGAACAAAAAATTATAAAAACAAAAAAACCGGTAATCGGCATTGTTGAAAAAACAATCTTTGACGGGAAAGCCAGGTATGTATCCACCACAAAAATGCCATTATACAATAAAAAAGGGGAAGTACTTGGCACATTTGGGATATCCAGGAATATAACGGCAATAAAAGAGTTGGAAAATGAGATCAAGCAACACAACGAAAAATTACAGGAACAACAGGAAAGGCTTCAGGCAGCTAACGAAGAGTTGAAAACACAGGAGGAAGAACTTAAAGTAAGCAACGAAGAACTTAAATCGCAGGAAGAGGAACTGAGGGTGGCAAATGAAGAACTGGAAGAACAGACAAAAGTATTGATTGAAAATGAAAAAAACCTTCAAATACAGCAGGAAGAACTACGGGTTGCCAATGAAGAGCTGGAAGAGAGGAGCCACCAGCTTGAATTACAAAAAAAAGAGATCGTTAAAAACAACAATGAACTTTTAAAAACACAAAATTACCTCCAGGTAAAAGCCAGGGAACTGGAAAAGACCAGCCAATACAAATCGGAATTCCTGGCTAACATGTCGCACGAATTACGCACACCTTTAAACAGTTTGTTGATATTATCTAAAATATTGAGTGAGAATAAAAAAGGCAACCTTACTGAACAACAGGTAAATTCGATTAAAATAATTTATAAAAGTGGCACCGACCTGCTGCAGTTAATCAATGAAATCCTTGACCTCTCAAAAATTGAGGCAGGTAAAATGAGCATTGAATATACACCGGTGAAAACAGAAGACCTTATAACCGAGATTAACCTTTATTTCCAGCCTGTTGCCGAAGAAAAGAAGCTATCCCTAAAGATCGAACAGGGCCAGCAATTCCCTGAAATACTATATACCGACCAACAGCGGTTAATGCAAATCCTCAGGAACCTGTTGTCGAATGCCTTTAAATTCACCAGTTCAGGAGGGATAACAGTAAGCTTTATGATACCTGAGCCGGGGACTGTTTTTGCAAATCCTGATTTAAATATAAAAAACACCTACCAGATATCTGTCAGGGATACCGGCGTAGGGATTGCCAAAGATAAGAAGGATGCTATATTCAATGCCTTCCAACAAGCTGACGGCAGCATTTCACGGAAATTTGGAGGTACCGGGCTGGGGCTTTCCATCTCAAAAGAACTTACACGCCTCCTGGGTGGGGAGATACAGGTAGACAGCGTTGAAGGCAAAGGGTCGGCCTTTACAATATTCTTGCCATTGAACACTGAAAAATACCATGCCGGCAAACCGGTAAAGGCTACTGTTGCAAAAGAAGTAAAGACATTATATGAGCCATCGGCGCAGGTTGCCCCGGAGGGCAACAATCAAAATAAAAAAGCTAAAGACGCACCGGTATACATTAAAGACGACAGGGGTATCAATTCTGAGGAGCCTTTTATATTAATTATTTGCCCAGGTAAGGATAAAGCGCAAAAGCTGCTGGTACAATGCAACTCACGTGGTTATAAAGCTGTTGTTGCTGAAAACATAGCGAATGGGGTATTGTTGGCAGAACATTTCAAGCCATCTGCAATTATTTTGTCTGCCGACCTGAATACACCACAGAACAATGAGCTGCTGAAAAAAAACAAATGGACATTTAAGCTGCCCGTCCACCCTGTATCAAAGATCGATGACGAAGTATTTTTGACCAGCCTTAAAGAAATAAGTAACCTTAGCATAACCCGGAGGGAGAAAGGGCAAAATAAAGGGGGAGAGAAACAGGCAGCCGTAAAAAACATATTAATTGTTGAGGACGATGCGGCTACACTTGAAGCTTTGCACCTGGCACTAGACGGGCAAGACTTCGATATACATGATGCCGTAAACGGGCAGCAGGCTTTTGAATTGATTAAATCGCAAAAATTCGATTGCGTAGTTTTAGACCTTGGGTTACCTGACATCTCAGGGAAGGAACTTTTACAAAAACTAAAATCGGAAAAAATTAAGATCCCTAATATTATCATTTATACAGCAAAAGCATTAACACAAAACGAACTGCGCACACTACATAAATTCACAAACTCAATAGTTATAAAAGGGCTTAAATCGGAAGAACGCTTAATGGATGAGATCACTCTTTTCCTACACCAGGTCTCCGGTTCGTTAAAACGGGGGAAGTTGCTGAATACAAAAGACAACGAACCGGAAAACAACTTTGCAGGGAAAAAAATACTGGTGGTTGACGATGATATCCGAAATATCTTTGCCTTAGGGCAAATACTCGAAGAAAAGGAAATTGAAGTTTTCGAGGCTGAAAACGGATTAGTTGCCCTGGAAGTACTAAAAAACAACCCGGGGATTGATTTGGTACTGATGGACCTTATGATGCCTGAAATGGATGGGATCGAAGCAATGAAAGCCATCAGGAAGACTCCTGGCATCAGCGAGATTCCAATTATCACAATTACAGCAAAAGCCATGAAAGAGGACTATAATGAGTCGATAAAAAATGGCGCAAACGACTATATTTCGAAACCTGTTGACGAAGCAAAATTGTTTTCGTTGTTAAAAATCTGGCTATTAAACAAATGAATAAACCAAAAATCCTGATTGTGGATGACCTCCACGAAAACCTGGTCAGCCTTGAAATGCTCCTTGGCGATTTCGAGGTTGAATTCGTCAAAGCATACTCGGGCGAAGAGGCTTTGATGCAAACATTAAAGCACGAATTCGCCATGGCGATCCTGGATGTCCAGATGCCCGGGATGAATGGCTACGAAACATTGTCGTTGATGCGTGCCAGGAAAAAAACCAAATACCTTCCTGCAATTTTCGTTTCGGCTATCCACCAGGGCAATATCCATATCATAAAAGGCATTGAAACAGGGGCTGTAGATTTTATCCCAAAGCCTATCATCCCTGAAATATTGATCGGGAAAGTACGGGTATTCCTCGACCTGTACGGGCAAAAAGAAACATTGAAAAATATATTAACCGAACTGAAGGAAAAAAATAAAGAATTAGTCATTGCCCGGAGGAAAGCCGAAGAGGCAACACGGGCAAAAGCCATGTTCCTGGCTAATATGTCGCATGAAATACGTACCCCAATGAATGCAATTATTGGTATTTCAAAGATACTGGAGCGCACAAACCTTGACAAAGAGCAGAAAGAATTTATCAGGCTGATCACCAATTCAGGTGAGAATTTACTAAATATTATCAATGATATACTGGATTATTCAAAAATTGAATCGGGGCAAATAAAGCTCGAACATATCAAATTCGACCTTCGTAATGTAATTAACACCATTGTAAAATTATTGAAGATTAAAAGCGAAGAGAAAGGGATTGAATTAATTACTGATATACAGGCTGACATCCCGAAAACGCTGATTGGAGACCAGTTACGATTAAACCAGGTCATCACAAACCTGACAAACAATGCCATCAAATTTACAAAGAAAGGGGTGGTGAAGATCGTAGTGGAATCAATAAAGAAAACAAATACCGACATCGAACTATTATTTAAAATAATAGATACGGGGATTGGAATTACCAAAGAAGGCAGGAAAAAGCTTTTTAAAGAATTTTCGCAAACTGAAGATTCAACGACCAGGAAATATGGCGGGTCCGGGCTGGGGCTGGCAATCTGTAAAAACCTGGTGACTCTAATGGGTGGGGAAATAGGTGTTGAAAGCGAACCGGGGGAAGGGTCGGAATTTTGGTTTAAGCTGACTTTCGATTATATCAATTCAGGAAAAAAGGAAACTATAAAAAAAGAAAAAAGTGTCCCCAAAAGCATTAACATCCTTTTTGCTGAAGACAACCTGGTCAATCAGAAGGTTGTGCAGGCAACACTGAAGCAATTAGGCTTGACATGCGACATCGCTAATAACGGAATTGAGGCAATTGAGAAGTATAAAGAAAAAAAATATGACATAATACTTATGGATATCCAAATGCCTGAACTGGATGGGATTGGAGCAACAAAGGAGATTAGGAAGCATGAAAAAAACGGGAAAAATAATTCACACGTATATATTGTTGCAGTTACTGCGAATATGTTTGTTGAAGATAAAGAAAAATGTATAAAAGCTGGTATGGATGAGTTTATCAGTAAACCTATAAGGATTCCAGAACTAAAGTCAATATTGTCCAATGCAGTGGGAGAAAAACAATCATAAAGAGTCATCCCCCTTTTTTTATGAAGGGGACAATGATTTGATGAATATCGAAGTCAGGCTACTTTTAGAAGCAATTTATTTGCGGTACGGGTATGATTTCAGGCATTATAGTAAGGCTCATTTAAAACGCCGTATCAGCCACCGTTTGAGTATCAGCCACATAAAAACCATTTCGCAACTACAAGATAAAATACTATGGGACAGGCAGTTCTTTTTTGAGTTCCTGGAGGATTTGTCGATAAATGTAACTGAAATGTTCCGCGACCCTGAATGCTTCCTTGAATTCAGGAAGAGTATAATCCCGGTATTGTCAACATACGCCTTTATAAAGATATGGATTGCCGGATGTGCAACAGGCGAAGAGGTTTATTCGCTGGCCATCCTGCTTGAGGAAGAAAACCTTTTGAACCGTACCCAGATTTATGCCACCGATTTCAATAAAAACGTCCTTAATGCAGCAAGGCAGGGGATTTACAGTAACCAGAATATGGATTTGTATTCGCGCAATTATAAAAAAGCAGGAGGGAAAAAGGAGCTGTCAGATTATTATACATCAAAATATGGCTCAGTAATTTTTGACAAATCGCTAATAAAAAGGATTGTTTTTGCCGACCATAACCTTGTCACCGACAGTGTTTTTTCGGAAGTACATTTAATTTCCTGTCGGAATGTATTGATCTATTTCGAAAAGAAGCTGCAAAACCATGTTATCGGGCTATTCCATAAAAGCCTGTCGAACAAAGGGTTTTTATGCCTTGGCACAAAAGAGAGCCTGCGCTTTACTAATTATGAGGACAAGTTTACAACAATCGATGAAAAGGCAAAGATATACCGGAAAAAACCTATATACTCAAAAAAATGATAAAAGCCATTGCCATAGGTACGTCACATGGGGGGATACAGGCAATCAAAACTATAGTTGCCGCCCTGCCCCCCGATTTTAAAATACCAATTTTTATTGTATTGCATATTGGGCGTAACAGCAACATTTCGTTTATTGAGATTTTAAGGAAGCTTACCAGGTTAACTATTAAAGAAGCAGAAGAAAAAGAAAAGATTGAACAACACACCATATATTTTGCCCCTCCCAATTATCATTTACAGGTAGAAGACAATTTCACACTCAGCCTATCAACAGCAGGTAAAGTTAATTTTTCACGCCCATCAATTGATATATTGTTTGAAACAGCCTGTTGGGCTTATGGCGATGAATTACTGGGGGTGTTGCTTACAGGTGCAAACAACGATGGTGCGAATGGGCTGGGATGTATTAAATTCAGAGGGGGGGCAACTATTGTTGAAAACCCAAAAACAGCCAGGGCCCCTGAAATGCCTGCTTCTGCTATAAGGCTATGCACGCCCGATTTTATCCTCGACCTTAACGATATTGGTAAAAAAATAGTGGAGTTGTCAGGATAGGTGAGGCTGTGTTTTTTCACCAGCCTATCAGAGGTTTCAATTTAACTTTAAACAACTTCAATATACTATTTTCTTTTTCCTATATTTGGCAAACAACTTCATAAAATAACGGGAAAGTATATGCTGACTACCATCCTTTTAACCTTATTTTATTTCTTAACGCCGGTATTAATCATTTACCTCTGCCATAAATCAAAAACATTAAATAAAATCGGGGCTGTTGTACTGGCTTATAGTATTGGGTTAATCTTTGGGAATATTGGTATTTTCCCAAAAGCTTCCCTGGCATACAAAAACCTGCTTACAGGCAAAGTATCCCTGCCAAAGGCAGAAATAGAGCAACTCTTCAGCAGCGGGATAATATCGTTAAACGATGTTTCCCTGAACCAGGTATATTCCACGCAAGACTTAATAATGACAATTGTAATCCCCATTGCAATACCATTGCTGCTTTTCTCTTTAGATGTAAAACAATGGCTAAAGCTGGCAAAAGAAGCATTTAAATCGCTTATATTGGCAATGGTTTCTCTTTTAATTGTGATATTCCTGGGTTATTTCCTGTTTAAGGGCTATATCAGCGAATCGTGGAAAATCTCAGGTATGCTTGTCGGGATTTATACCGGGGGGACACCAAATCTTGCAGCTATAGCAACAGCCCTGGATGTCAACCCCAATACATTTATACTAACCCACACCTACGACCTGGTTTTAGGCGCAATTTGCCTGTTGTTTTTACTGACTGTTGCACAAAGGCTACTCAACACGTTCCTCCCTCATTTCCGCGAAAGCCATAAACATATTAATTTAAAAGAACTGGTTACCGAAAGCGAAGGTGTCGACAATTACCTGGGTATGCTCACAAAAAAGGGGGTTGTACAGCTTTTAAAAGCACTCGGGCTTTCAGTATTGATTTTTGCATTGGGAGGGGCTTTAAGCCTGACTGTCCCTAAAGATGCACAGATGGTGACAGTTATCCTGACAATAACAACATTAGGGCTTCTTTTCTCAATGATAAAAGCAATTAATAATATCGATAAATCATTCCAACTGGGGATGTACCTCATCATTGTATTCTCATTGGTTGTTTCTTCAATGGCAAACCTTAATGCCATGTTCCAGATAGATTTCCTGCACCTGTTCCTGTTTGTCGCCCTGGTTGTATTTGGTTCCATGATTATCCATATTATACTTTCCTGGATTTTCAAAGTCGATTCTGATACAACAATAATTACTATTACGGCATTAACATACTCTCCCCCTTTTGTCCCTGTTGTTGCAGGAGCGTTAAAAAATAAGGAGCTAATTATCAGCGGGATAACAGTTGGTATTTTAGGGTATGCTTTTGGCAACTATGCAGGGGTATTCATTGCTTACCTGTTAAAAGGGTTGTAAGTGGTGCAGGCAATATGCCCTATATTTCAGCATAACAGGCCTCCATCCCCAATCCTATTTTAAGGTTAATACATTATTGAAAGGAAACAAAAACTTTCGCTGTTTAAGATTAAAGAGTACTTTTGCCGCTCAAATAATCAGACTACATGCAAGATATCCGAAATATAGCAATTATTGCACACGTTGACCATGGAAAAACGACATTGGTTGACCGCATTATACACCAGGTTAAACTATTCCGCGAAAACCAGAAAGTAAACGACCTGATCCTTGATTCAACCGATTTAGAACGTGAAAGAGGCATTACCATCCTTTCTAAAAATATATCAGTCCATTATAAAGGCATAAAAATTAATATTATCGATACCCCTGGCCACTCCGATTTTGGCGGAGAGGTTGAACGGGTACTAAATATGGCTGATGGTGTTTTGCTACTTGTCGATGCGTTCGAAGGGCCTATGCCACAAACCAGGTTCGTATTGCAAAAAGCCCTTGAATTTAAACTCAAGCCAATTGTTGTAATCAACAAGGTCGATAAGCCAAACTGCCGCCCTGACGAGGTGCAGGAAGATGTTTTCGACCTGATGCTCAGCCTTGGGGCCAATGACGAACAACTTGATTTCCATACTGTTTTCGGGTCTTCGAAAGAAGGTTGGATGTCGGGCGACTGGAAAAAGCCAACAGACAATATCAGGTATTTGCTTGATACCATTGTCGACCAGATACCTAAACCCGAGTTCAAAGAAGGCACACTGCAAATGCAGATCAGCTCCCTCGACTATTCATCGTATTTGGGGCGCATTGCCGTAGGGCGTGTATCACGGGGGGAAATCAAGGCAGGAATGCAGATAGCCATTGTAAAAAAAGACGGGTCAATTGCCAAATCAACCATTAAAGAGTTGTACCGTTTCGAAGGGTTAGGTAAGGAAAAAGTGAAAACAGCAATCCCTGCCGGGGAAATTTGTGCTGTTTTGGGCCCTGAAAATTTCGATATTGGCGATACCATATCAGATGCCGAGAACCCGGAGCCATTAAAGCGTATTGCTGTCGATGAGCCTACTATGAGCATGTTGTTCACCATAAACGATTCGCCGTTTTTTGGTAAAGAAGGGAAGTATGTAACCTCCCGCCACGTGCGTGAACGATTATTTAAAGAGTTGGAGAAAAACCTGGCCATGCGTATTGAGGAAACCAATTCCCCGGAAAAACTATTGATCTTCGGAAGAGGTATCCTCCACGTTTCTATTTTGGTAGAGACCATGCGCAGAGAAGGTTACGAATTCCAGTTGGGGCAACCACAGGTTATAATAAAAGAAATTGACGGTGTCAAACACGAACCTGTAGAATTGCTAACTATCCATGTACCCGAAGAATTTTCAGGCAAAGCCATTGAGATTGTCACCAAAAGAAAAGGTAACATTTTAAATATTGAGCATAAAAACGACCGCCTTTCACTGGAGTTCGAAATCCCGGCCAGAGGGTTGATCGGTTTATCCAACCAGGTATTAACGGCAACCGAAGGCGAAGCTGTAATTGCGCACAGGTTTAAAGAATTCCAACCCTGGAAAGGCCCTATCCAGGCACGTAGGAACGGTTCTTTAATCGCAATGGAAACAGGTACCGCCATTGCCTATTCAATAGATAAACTCCAGGACAGGGGTAAGTTCTTTATCGAACCGAACGATGAAATTTATGCAGGCCAGGTAATTGGCGAAAATTCACGCTTCGATGATTTGATAGTGAATGTAATCCGCACAAAGAAATTATCGAATGTGCGGGCTTCAGGCTCCGATGACAAGGCGGTAATTGTCCCGGCAATTAAATTTTCTTTGGAAGAGTCGATGGAGTATATTGCCGAAGATGAATATATCGAGGTAACGCCAAAATCAATAAGGTTGCGTAAAATATTGCTAAACGAACACGACCGCAAACGGCAGAAGAGGCAATAAAATTCAGGCAGCCTCGAAAGTTGTACTTCAATATTTATGGTAGCTGCCCACCTCCTGCCGGGCGTTATGTTAGTACGCCTGATTTATATTAAAATTGTTTAAAGTTAAACCTGACTTTCTACTTTTGCCTTGTTTTCTTATCTTGCAGCCCCAATATTGCAATTCAAATATTGTATTTATGAAGAAGAATATTTGGCAATCGATTGCCGGAGTGCTCATTGGAGGGCTTTTTTTATACCTTACTTTACGGAACAAACCATTAAGTGAAATAGTAGAAAGCATTAAAAATGCCAACCTTTTTTGGGTTATACTAAACAGTTTTATCCTTTTACTGGTTTTTTACCTCAGGGCAATGAGGTGGAAAGTATTGCTGGAAAACATCGACTTCCATCCAAAGAAGAAGGATGTAATGTATGCGCTTACCCTGGGATATTTTGTCAATAGCTTTACTCCGAAATTTGGAGAAATAGCCCGTTGTACCTCGTTAAATAAACGCAGCAATATCCCCATCTCCAAAAGCCTGGGAACCGTGGTTTCCGAACGTATATGGGATTTATTGGTACTGCTTGCCGGGCTGGCTGCCATATTCTTATTGGAAATAAAACGGTTTGGTGGCATTATGTCAGGCATTTGGGCTTATATCCGGTCATTGTTCACCAACCACCTTACCATTGCCACTATTGCATTATGTATCCTCCTTTTGGGAGGTTACCTGTTTTGGGTTTTATTCAAAAAGAGCAACTTCATTGAAAAAATAAGGTCTTTCGTAAAAGAAATTTATGAAACCGTGAAAATGACCTTCAAACTAAAAAAAGCAACTAAATTTTTATTCCTTACCTTTTTAATTTGGGTTTCGTTAATATTTATGAATATCACCTGCTTAAAAGCCCTGCCTGAAACAGGAAACAACAGCCTGTATTTTGCAACTGTCATTTTATTCGTTGGTGGTATAGGATGGGCACTTCCGAGCCCCGGAGGTATCGGCACTACTCATTTTATTATCCTTCAACTTTTTTTGGCTTTCGGTTTGAGCCAGGGGGCAGGTATTGCTTTCGGCGTGCTTTCAAACGGGCTCACTTTCGTGTACACCATTCTTTTCGGGACTGTAATGATCGCTTCCGGGAAAATACTAAATCTAATGCTCACACATTCAACAAAAAAGGGGTAAAGGAAGCCCCTAAAATAATTTTACCTGAATTTTATAATGGAAGTTGTTTAAAGTCAAATTGAAAACCTGCGAGTAATATCTTGATTCCATTGGACTTCAGCTAATTTTCCTTCCATAGCTTTGGCTATGCAAGAAAAACCGAGCTTTGCCACTGAAAATCAATCTGTCACTCTCGAAAATCCCCTTTAACTTTAAACAACTTCATGGATTTGGAAATTATTATTAGCAGAAAATCCTAAATATTTCGTATATTGTATAATATATCCTGTTTATTTCTATATATTTTAATTGTATCTGGAGAGTTGGCGTATAGATAAGGGGGGATACCTATAAAAAAGGAGAAAAGGAAAGTAATTGGTGATTATTTTTATGTTATAGTCTCTCTCTTGACTTTAAACAACTTCCTTTTAAATTAATTAACTCTCAGCTTATGAAAATAGTAATTATTGGAACTTACCCGCCTCGGCAATGTGGTATCGGGACTTTTACCCAGGACTTATTTAACTCATTGATTAATAACCGCTCTTCTTCATACGAAGGGTTTATCGTAGCCATTAATGAAATGGGGCAAAAATATAATTACCCGGAAGAAGTAAAACATATCATTAATCAGGAACGGTTACAGGATTACCCAAAGGCTGCTGATTTTATAAATAAGAGTGGTGTAAACCTCTGTATTTTAGAACATGAGTATGGTGTTTTTGGCGGTAAAAGCGGTGTTTATATTCTTTCATTATTGCATCGTTTAAAAATACCACTGGTGGTTACCCTACATACAATATTAGAAAAACCATCATCCGATGAAAAAGATATTCTGCAGGAGGCCTGCAAAATGGCTGAACGAATCGTTGTTATGAGCCATAAAGCCATTATATTCCTTGTTGATATTTATAAAATACCGGAAAATAAAATTGTTTTAATAGAGCATGGAGTCCCCGATTTGCATTTTGACCAGGAAGAATCAAAGGAAGAACTTAAACTTCAAAATAAAAAAGTATTACTGACATTTGGTTTTGTAGGGCGCAACAAAGGCATTGAAACCGTAATAAAGGCATTACCCGGTGTTGTGGAAAAATACCCGAATATTTTATATATTATTTTAGGGAAAACCCACCCGAATGTACTCCGCCATTCAGGAGAAGAATACCGGGATTTCCTTCAGGAATTGAGTGCCTCCCTTGGGGTTGAAAAATATGTTTGCTTTTTAAATCATTTTATTGGCAAAATAGGACTGTTTAAATACCTCTGTGCATCCGACATTTATATTACGCCCTACCTGAATAAAGCCCAAATAACAAGCGGGACACTCTCCTACGCGATAGGTGCAGGTTCTGCTGTTATTTCTACGCCTTACTGGCATGCCAAAGAATTGTTAGCCGAAGGAAGGGGGCGGCTTTTTGATTTTTACGACTCTGAAGGATTGGCATCCCTGTTACTGGAGATATTGGATACCCCGGAAATATTTCACAGCCTTAGGAGCAAAGCGTACAATTATGGCAAAAAAATAACATGGGGAGAGATTGGGAAGAAATACATTGCCCTTGCCAGGGATGTTATGTCAAAACAAAAAATAAAAATCGGGGAAAAAACAACTCTAAACCTGTCCGCTGTACCAATATTTTCGCTTGCCCATGTTAAACGGCTTACCGATAGTACAGGGATTATTCAACATGCAAAATTTAGCACCCCAAATTTTAAAGAAGGTTATTGTTTGGATGATAATGCCAGGGCATTGTTACTGGCGGTGATGGCATATCAATGGGAAAAAGACCCCGTAGCCCTTGAGTTATGCCCCACTTACCTGAGTTATATACATTATATGCAAAATGATGATGGCAGTTTCAGGAATTTCCTCAGTTTTAAACGCGAGTTCATGGAAAAAACCGGCTCTGAAGATTCATTTGGGAGGGCTGCCTGGGCTCTTGGATACCTGCTGAACAATGCCCCAAATGATTCATATTACCAAATGGGGAATGCCCTGTTCTTTAATTCATCACCACACTTTGAAAAGTTAAAATCAATAAGAGCTATTGCCTATACAATAATCGGAATTTGCCATTACCTAAATAAAGCCCCTTCCGATGATAAAATGACAGGATTGTTGCAAAACCTCATATATAAACTAACAGGGCAATACCAAAAGTACAGTTCTCCTGACTGGAAATGGTTTGAACATTCGCTGACATACGACAATGGAATACTGCCACTTGCCCTGTTACACTCAACAAAAATACTTCAGGATGATAAGATAACAAGTATTGGATTGGAAAGTATGGATTTTTTGACCCGATTATCTTTTAAAGATGGGCATTTGTCAGTTATCGGCAATAAAAAGTGGTATATGAAAGGGAGGGAAAGGTCGCAGTTCGACCAACAGCCTATTGATGTGATGGCAATGGTATTAATGTATCAACAAGCATTTTACTTAACAAAGGAGAAGGTGTTTCTTGACAAACTAAACCAGTCGTTTATGTGGTTTTTGGGAGAAAATGACCTTAGGATGAAACTTTTTGATTACGAATCAAAGGGATGTTGCGATGGACTGGAAAGTGATGGGGTAAACCGGAATCAGGGAGCAGAGAGCACACTGGCTTTTTGGATATCGCAAATAACGGTTGTACAAACTAATATCAATTATAGGAAAATATCAAAGAACTTTATAAATTAACTAAAGCATCATGTTGATTACCAGATATGCCCACAACCCCATCTTAACAAAAAATGATGTGCCATATCCTGTTGCAACAGTTCATAATGCAGCTGTTGTTAAACACAATGGTAAATACATAATGATTTTCAGGTCGCATAAACTTAACGGACGGAGCATTTTAGGTTTGGCAGAAAGTGACGATGGATACCAGTTTAAAGTAAGCAGTACTCCTTTTATGATGCCTGCCACTCACGGCATGTTTAAAGAGTATGAAGAATACGGCATAGAAGACCCACGGATTGTTTTCATCGAAGGAGAATACATTATTACCTATAGCGCTTATTCGAAGCATGGTGTACGCATTGGGCTTGCAAAAACAAAAGATTTTAAATCTGTTGAACGATTTAGTTTTATTACACAAGCCGATTACCGCAATGTTGTTATTTTCCCTGAGAAAATAAATGGCTTGTATGTACGGCTCGACCGTCCTCATTCCGAAATTTCCCCATGGTCAATCTGGATTTCGTACTCACCGGATTTAAAATACTGGGGCAAATCAAAGTTAATAATGAAACCCCAACAATATCATTGGGATGAAATGAAAATTGGGCCGGGGGCGCCCCCCATTAAAACACCAGATGGGTGGTTGAATATTTACCACGGCGTATTCCCAACTATGGATGGTTGTGTGTACCGCTTAGGAGTAGCTTTACACGACCTGGATGATCCTTCAAAAATTATTGCCGTAGGTGATGAGTGGATATTGCAACCCGAAGAAGTATATGAAATCACCGGCTATGTGCATAATGTGGTATTTACCTGTGGCGCAGTCCCTGAAGATGATGGAAACGTTAAAATCTATTGGGGAGCTGCTGATAAAGTAATGTGTGTAGGAACAGCGGAACTGGAGGGCCTTGTTAACCATTGTTTAAATAATCCGCGTAAGCCTTTATAATATGAAAGTAGCAATATTATCGCCCATTGCGTGGCGGACCCCCCCTGTGATGTACGGACCATGGGAACAGGTAGCGTCAAATATTACAGAAGGGCTGGTAGAGAAGGGAATTGATGTAACTCTTTTTGCTACCGGCAATTCTATTACAAAGGGCAAATTAATGCATGTTTGCGACAGGGGGTATGCCGAGGGCACAAATTTAAATCCCAAAGTTTATGAATGCCTTCACATAAGCCAGTTAATGGAACAAGCCGGGCAATTTGATATTATCCACAACAATTACGATTTCCTGCCGCTCACCTATTCACGACTGATCAAAACCCCAATGGTTACAACCATACATGGCTTTTCTTCACCTGAGATACTCCCTGTTTATAAAAAATATAATGATACGGGCTTTTATGTTTCTATCAGCAACTCTGACCGCAGCCCGGAACTCGATTACACCGCTACCGTTTATAATGGTATTAATGTAAAAGAATTTACATTTAATCCTTCTCCTGGAGAATATTTACTTTTTTTTGGAAGGATACACCCTGAGAAAGGAACTTATGAAGCTATTCAGATAGCCAAACGTTCAGGGAGGGAATTAATTATTTCCGGGTTGATCCAGGACCAGGAATACTTTGACACGAAAGTTAAGCCATTCCTCAATGATAAAGATATTGTTTATGTGGGCAATTCAGGGCCAAAAGTCCGGGACGAGTTGCTGGGAGGCGCATATACACTTTTACATCCAATTAGTTTCGAGGAACCTTTCGGGTTAAGCGTTGCAGAAGCGATGCTTTGTGGCACGCCGGTAATCGCATTTAATAAAGGCTCAATGCCTGAATTAATCCTTCATCAGAAAACCGGGTTTCTGGTTGATACAATTGAAGAAGCGGTAGAGGCAGTGGGCAATATTGATTATATTGACAGGAAATATTGTACGTACTGGTCCTCCTCAAAATTTTCCAGCAAAAAGATGGTTGAAGGATACCTCGGTGTATATGAGGAGGTACTACTGGGTAGTAAGCAGTGCTTGTAAGTGGTTACCCTTTCCGCTTTCCAAAAAAGGCCGGGCAAAGAGTTAGGCAGCGCCCAATTACTTTGAATTTTTCAGCTCGTTTAATAATTCTTTTAGATTAACACATGCATAAGTCGAAGCGCGGTCCGACATCGCGTAGGGAATAATTAAATCGCCGTTTTTAACCATCGACCCACAAGAATAAACCACATTGGGCACATACCCTTCCCGTTCCTGCTCATTTGAAGCCAGCAAAGGAGTTTTTAACCTCCCTATTATCTTCTCAGGATGACTAATATCGTATAAGCTTGCACCTAAAACATACTCTCTCATAGGCCCAACTGCATGGGTTATTACCAACCAACCATCTTCCGTTTCAATTGGAGCCCCGCAGTTTCCAACCTGAATAAATTCCCAAGAGTATTTAGGTTGTTGTATGATTGTGGCTTCCATCCAAACATTAATATTATCGGAGAACGCGATATAATTATTTTCTCCGTCTATCCTGCAGAGCATAGCATATTTCCCGTTAATTTTCCTGGGGAATAGTGCCATCCCTTTATTTACTGCTACTTTTCCAAGAAGAGGCGATACTTTAAAATGATAAAAGTCCTTCGTCTCAAGAAGCCTTTGTAAAATATTCGTACCATCATAAGCAGAATATGTCGCAAAGTATGTTACTTCACCTCCATCATCTTTAAATTTAACAAAACGGGCGTCTTCGATACCATTTTCTTCGACCTTTGAAATTGGGAAGAATACCCTTTCTGAGATGGCAGTATCAAGAGAAAAATCAATCTCATAACACGATGAGGCACCCCCGTTAGTTTGGCCCAAAGGCTTCGTTTCATCCTGTTCTGCTAAGAATGAGTCTTTATTATTACTAATCTCCTGAATACGGTCCGCTTCATCCAACATTTTGCCTACTGGTTCAAGAACCAAATTGTTGTTATAATCAAGGACGCCGGTCCTGTACACGAGCGAAGAGATATGCCCCTCCCCTGTTGCCCGGAAGCTTAAAATTACTCTTTTTTCTTCAGCCTCCAATTCCGTTTGATCGGGATGCTCAACAATGGATGGATTAAAAAAAGCAGCCGATTCAATGGAATATTCCTTGGTGAAATAAGAGCCAATTAATAATTTCCTTGATTGCCCCAATCCTTCCGGGTCAATATCCATTGCTGTAAACAGGTGCCCTAATTTATTAAAATGCCTTTCAAATATCTTTGAAATACTCCGGTGGCGTTTTGAATATCCTCTCAACACCTGAGTTAAAGTTGTATTTACATCCATTTCAGACATAGCCAGTACCCGTCGTATAATATTGGCACTTCTTTCATTATCAACATTATGGAAACGCGCAATTACCCTGCTGGCATCGGGGAGGAATCTAATATCCTTTCTGGTTACTGAGACTGCCATACGTATTATGTATTAAATAATTTAGACGAATATATATTGAATAATAGATACGTTCCTGAATTTTAATAAGATGCCCTTGAAATATTTGTGTTTAATACCATGATGATAAGTTAGCCGTGTACAACTATTCAATGTAATAAGATACTTTCTTAGACTAATCACAAACTTAATAAATTACCTGTAATTCTAACGCATTATCAGGGCTTTATGGTGTAAAAGAGATCAAAGGGCAAGTTTAGGCAGTCTCTAAGTATCTACCTTAATATTATTATTTTACCGGCTTATTATAAAAACTACATACCTGTGTAAGCCCGCATTCCCCGCATTTCGGCTTCCGGGCAGTGCAAACATACCTGCCATGTAAAATCAACCAGTGGTGGGCTTTAACAACCAATTCCAGCGGTATGTATTCCATCAACTGCTTCTCTGTAGCCAGGGGTGTTTTGGCATTTGTGCTTAACCCAATCCGGGCAGCCACCCTGAATACATGCGTATCGACAGCTAAAGCAGGTTTATTAAAAGCCACGGAGGCGATTACATTGGCTGTTTTACGCCCCACGCCGGGGAGTTTTTGTAACTCATCTACATCGTCAGGCACTTTCCCATCGAACAACTCCAGTAGTTTTTTTGCCATACCAACCAAATGCTTTGCTTTATTATTGGGGTATGAACAACTTTTAATGTATTCAAAAACTTCTGTATGGCCCACTTCAGCCATCTTTTCGGGGGTAGGGAAACGCTTTAACAGGGGGGGGGTTATCTGGTTAACCCTTTTATCGGTACACTGTGCCGACAAGATAACTGCAACAATAAGCTCAAATGGGCTTTTATATTCCAATTCTGTTTCTGCAATGGGCATCTCCTTTTCAAAATAATTGATTACGGCCTCAAATAATTCTTTTTTCGTCATATATAAAATGTTCTGTCAATATTCAGGAAAAATAATCATTTCTGAGAGACTATCTAAATTTTACCTAAAACAGGCAGGAAAGTATTTTAATGACAATCCCTAAAACTTTCAGGGTTTCCTGCATTTTCCTATTTTTGAGGTCAAATTAAGCTAAAAAGGATGATTCCATATATACAAGCCGAAGGACTTTCGAAAAGGTGGGGCGACTTATTATTGTTTGAAAATATCTCTTTCACCATATTTAAAGGGCAAAAGGTAGCACTTATTGCAAAAAACGGGACAGGTAAATCAACCCTGTTGGGTCTGCTCGCAGGGAATGACAGCCCTGATACGGGGAAAATTACCATAACGAACGATATTAAAATAGGGTATTTTGAACAAATCCCCAGCTTAAACCCTGAAAACACAGCTATTGAAGAAATTTTCGATTCGGAGAACGAAAAATTGTCGGCGATAAAAGAATTTGAAATTGCTATTGCGCGGAATAACCAGGAATTAATTGCCTTGTCTACTGCAAAAATAGACCAGTTGGGGGCATGGGATATTGAAGTCACCATAAAGCAGATACTCACCAGATTAAAGATTGACAACTACGACAAGAAAGTAAAACAGATGTCGGGGGGGCAGCAAAAAAGGCTTGCACTGGCTAAAGTTTTGATTAATGAACCCGACCTGCTTATTTTAGACGAGCCTACGAACCACCTGGATATCGATATGATTGAATGGCTGGAGTTATTCCTCCTAAAATCGGGTACAACCCTTTTAATGGTTACCCACGACCGCTATTTCCTCGACAGGATATGTAATGAAATAATTGAAATGGACAACAACCAAATTTTTCGTTACAGGGGCAATTACTCTTATTTTTTGCAAAAACGCGAAGAACGTATCCAACAACAGGATGCAAGCGTTGCCAAGGCAAAAAATTTACTCCGTACCGAACTGGAGTGGATGCGCCGGATGCCCAAAGCCCGCAGCCATAAGGCAAAATACAGGATCGATTCATTTTACGGCCTGAAAGAAAAAGCAAACAGGCAGGCAGGAGATGATAAACTGGATATTGCAGTAAGCGCTTCAAGGCTGGGGAAAAAAATTATTGAGGTGAAAAACCTGTCAAAGTCTTATGGGGATGAGAAACTGATTGAAAACTTCAGCTATACTTTTTCACGTTTCGAGAAAGTAGGCCTGATAGGCGACAACGGGACAGGGAAAACCACCTTCCTCAACTTATTGACAGGGGCTACCCCGGCCGATTCAGGTACTATAGAAACCGGGCAGACCGTAAAATTCGGGTACTACAAGCAGGAAGGGATCAATTTCGACCCTAAAGAGAGGGTGATCGATGCAGTGAATAAGATTGCTGAATTTATTTATTTCGAAAACGGGCAAAAAATGAGTAGCTCGCAACTGCTTACCCGCTTCCTTTTCCCTCCGGAGGTGCAATACAATTATATCGAAAAACTGAGTGGAGGGGAACAACGCAGGCTTTATTTATGCACGGTACTGATTCATAACCCCAACTTCTTAATCCTTGACGAACCTACCAACGACCTGGATATAATGACCTTAAATGTTTTGGAGGAGTACCTTATCGGATTCCCGGGATGTGTAATTGTTGTTTCGCACGACCGCTTTTTTATGGATAAAATAGTAGGGCACCTTTTTATTTTTGATGGTAAAGGGCAGATAACCGACTTCCCGGGCAATTACACTTTGTACCGAAACCATTTAGATGAAACCGGGAAAGGGGGCAAGCCGGAGAAAATAACCGATGCTCCGGCCAAACAAAAAATTGAAAAAGTAAAACCCGCCGGCTCTTCGAAGCGGAAACTGTCATTCAACGAGAAGAGGGAGTTAACGCACCTTGAAACAGAGATAGGGGAATTGGAGAAAATGATTTCGGGGTTGGAAGCAGAACTCAATTCAGGGGCATTGGATCACAACGAGCTTTTCA
Organism: Chlorobiota bacterium; assembly: GCA_013152355.1. Taxonomy (GTDB): domain Bacteria; phylum Bacteroidota; class Bacteroidia; order Bacteroidales; family Prolixibacteraceae; genus JABMQB01. Next base: position 1,354 of record JAADGO010000230.1, on the reverse strand, counting down.
AAAGGTCGGAAGAGATCAGCAAAGCTAAGAACCTGCTGGATGAAAAAGAATTGCGCTGGTTGGAATTAAGCGAGCTAAACGGTTAAATGCATAAGCGTGGGTAAGTAGAAAGATGGAGCTACAAGCTATAAGCTGTAAGTCGTAAGTAGAAAGTCGTAAGTAAAAAGATGGAGCTATAAGCTACAAGTACAATGACTTAATTAATGAGTGCCGGGAATTAAATTTATTAACTGCGACAATCTGCGACCTCTGCGGAATCTGCGTGAAAATAAGATTACATTATTTTATAAATAAAGCCTGTTGGCATACCGGTTTACTGGCTCATGGCATAATGCAAATTTTCATGGAAAGGCATTAAATCAGTACGGAGGATTTCAACCATAAACGAATAATTTATTTGTTCAATCTTTACGATAAGTTTTTTCTTACCCCTGATGGAAGCCAATTCGCCGGACATCCCGATTAATGGGCCGGCTACTACCGAGACTTTTTCCCCAACAGATAAATTGCCATGGTAAGCCTCCACTGCATAATCGCTTTGTTTGAGCATCCTCTTCATAAGCCCTATTTGATAGTCGGGTATTTCGGCCGGCTTTCCGTTAAAACGGACAAATGCCACTACATGGTCGGTTTGCTGTACATAAAAATGTTCCCTGGGGTGTATATTCACAAAACAATAGCCCGGGATCAACGGTACCTCTACCATTTTTTTCCGTTGGCTCCATTGCCTGATTGTTTTTTGGATGGGCAGGTAAGCCTCAATATCCTTATATGTCAACTCTTTAATAACTTTCTTTTCAGCCCTTGATCGTGTGTAAATAGCGTACCAACTTTTCATATTTCATCAAACAACTTCATTATTAAACTGCCAGTAACCAGTAAAGCTACAAAGAGAAAACAGAAATAAGAAGCTGAAGTCCAGCCCACTAATTGCAATTCGGCTTAAAGTAGATAAAACAGGACTGATATTGTACAAAATAATACTTAGATTTAATGAACCATCTCTATGACATGGACGACAGGTTACACCTGTACCACCGTAGCCAACCCCATACCTAAAGGAAATTTCAAACTGTTTTTCCGAATCCACTTCATTGTTCCTGTTCTTTTTTTGTAAATCCAACGCTTGACGTACTGGACGAGTCCCAACAAAAAGCTTTCGAAGGTAAAAAAACATACACCACGGTTGACGAATGGCTTGTCACTATATCACTATTCTACAACTCTTTAAAGAAGTCATTCCCTTTATCATCTATAATAATAAAGGCAGGGAAATTCTCCACTTTAATTTTCCTTACCGCTTCCATGCCTAATTCAGGGAAATCAATCACCTCAACCGATTTGATACTGTCTT
>JAADGO010000088.1 GCA_013152355.1 Chlorobiota bacterium | reverse complement strand
CAAGCACAAAATAATGATAAAAAAGGAAGTAAAGATTATGATTTGTTGGGCAGAATGCCGGATTATTATATTCTGAATTATTGGGATTATCAATTTGACGCTCATGAATTCTTCCTTGCTAAAGATCAAAAACAAGTTATAGAAGGAAGGAAAATAGTCATTCGTTATGAACACCAAAATGCTTTTGACAGAAATGTGAAAAAGCCTTCCTATTTACAAATCCTTAGAAATTATTCCAATGCCATTAAGAAAGCGGGGGGTGAAATTTTGTTCGAACACAGAAATGCGTATTTCGGATCTTATTTTCTTAAGACTGCTCAGGGGAAAGAGGTATGGGTTGAAGTTAAAACAGCGCCAGACATCGGCAGACGATATACATTGACCATTATTGAAAAAGAACCAATGAAGCAGGACATCGTGGTCAAAGCAGATTTGATAAAAGAAAAAATTCAAATTGATGGTAAAATAGCTATTTATGGAATTTATTTTGATGTGGGTAAATCCCTGATAAAACCCGAGTCTGCGGAATCGTTAGAACAAATTGCATTATTTCTAAAAGAAAATCCCGATATCAATTGCTGGGTTGTGGGGCACACCGATTCGGATGGCTCATTCGAGATTAACAGCAAGTTGTCTTTAGATCGGGCAAAAGCCGTCGTATCATATCTTCAAAGCAATTATTCAATTTCTCCGGATCGGTTGTTTGCACAAGGTGTAGGCCCTCTTGCCCCGGTATCGACAAATGATACAGAAGAAGGGAAAAAGTTAAACAGAAGAGTTGAGTTTGTAAAAAAGTAACGAACCGGAAACATTGACTATAAGTAGTGCTAAATTGAAAGTAAATGAACATGAACAAATATATCGGGAAGCGGACAGTGAAGTGCTTTTTAATTCCGCATCGCTCATAGTCTGAAACGTTGTGCATAGTGCGAGAAAGTAAAGAATGGAAAAATTAATCAAACAGTATAAAGAAAATCCGGACCTGGTATATAACACCTGGTTCGTGAATAACGAAGAACGACTGAAAGCATTTCGTTCGATCAGGCGCGGGGTCATCCAGGTCATACACGATATCAAAGAAGGAACCTTCCCGAACGACTTCAAAGGGAGTTCGCTCGAATTTGTTTTGTCTTGTATTACCGAGCAAAAACAAGTATTTGAAGGCGCTTCTCACCCCTTCTACTGGAAACCAAAGCTCAGAATACCTGATATTTACGAAAGCCAGGACAACAAACGGTACTTCGGACAATTTTTAGAAAAATGCCTGAACGCCTCAAATGAAAATACCCTTTTGACAGAAATCATCAGGTTAGACGAGAAAAAAATAAAAGGACTCGGCCCGGCTGTTGCAAGTATCTTGTATTTTCTTCACCCAACAATTATTCCACCTTGTAATACGGCAATTGTAAATGGATTTAACATCTTGTTTAACGACAAAGTAAAGCTGGGTTCCTGGTCGGAGTACTTGAGGATGCGTGAAGTTATCATTCAACAAAATAAGCAATACGGACATGCCCTTTCAACAGACTTAGGCGCCTTCAGCGGTTTGCTTTTTGAAATCGGAGCAAAAAATATCTTAGCGGGGCAAGAATCAACCCTCACAGACAAAGAGAGGGAAAAGATTTTAAAACAATTGCAGAAAAGGCGTCAAAAGGTTGTTGATGAGAAACAGGAAGATCAGCTACATTCCGAAATGGAATATCATTTACTTAAAATTGGTAATGCCCTGAATTATGATGTGATAGCGGCTTCCAATGACCGTTCAAAAACCTATAACGGAAATAAGTTCTCATTCATCGGCATTAAAGAATTTCCTAAAATAGATGTCCCCAAAGAAACTTTTGGTACAATAAAACTAATTGACATTGTGTGGTTTGAAAAGGGTACAAATCACATTGTGTGTGCATTTGAAGTCGAAAAAAGCACTTCAATTTATTCAGGTATTTTGCGGCTGACAGACTTATCCTTTTCATTACCTTCCTATCAGTCAAAACTTTATATCATAATTCCAAACAACAGAGAGAAAGAGGTAAGATTACAATTGAACAGACCAGCTGTTCGTAACAGCAATTTGGAGATATTGTATATTCTGACATCAGAATTGAGAGAAAACTGTGATGCTTTATGTAAACTCGGTGACAGCTATCATATAATGGAAAAAATTGCGAAGAAAGCCTGAACAAAGAGGTACTACTGCAAATTTAGTGGAAAACTGTTGTATCGCGAAATTGTCGGAAGCCGGAAGTCAGAAGCCGGAAGAAAATAGCATCTTGAATATAGTACCAGAGTATGCAGTAACCAGTATAAATAATAGATTTATTAGCTATTGTATTAATGAAAAAACTTCCGTCTCCGGTCTTCTGACTCCTCCCAAAAGGATGCCTTTGGCGCTAAAAAAACAATGAAAAACAGATGGCTTCTCGGAACTTTCACGCGCCATTACATTTTAATACAAAGGGCGCCCGGCGCCCTGTTTCACAGGTTTTATAATTTTGCAGATGACAATTTAAAAGTTGTGTATGCAGAAATATGATGAAAATGCTTTTCCGGGTGAGGTGTTGGAAAAGGAGTTGAAATACCTTAGGCTGCTTGCCGATCGTTTTAAGAACATCCAGGATGCCAGTACCGAAATTATTAATTTGGAGGCTATCCTGAATCTTCCCAAAGGAACGGAACATTTCCTGAGTGATATTCATGGCGAGTATGATACGTTCAGCCATGTGCTTGCCAATGCTTCCGGTGTGGTGCGCAAAAAAATTGAGGATGTCTTCGGAAAAACCATTCGCGAAAAGGAAAAACGCTTTTTGGCAACACTGATCTATTATCCCGAAGAAAAGCTGAACCTCGTTTTGAAGGAGGAGAACGACCCGGACGAATGGTTTGCCATTATCCTGCAACGGCTGATAAAAGTAGCCCGTGCAGCCGCTTCCAAATATACCCGCTCGAAAGTGCGAAAAGCCATGCCTTCCTCGTTTTCATACATTATTGTGGAACTCCTCAACGAAGGCGGAGAGGACAAAGAGGAGTATTTCGAAGGCATTATCAATACTATTATTGAGATTAACCGCGCCGAATCTTTCATCGTAGCTATTTGCAAATTTATTCAGCGCCTGCTCATAGACCGCCTGCACATTATCGGCGACATCTATGACCGGGGCCCTTATGCCGAAAAGGTGATGGTCTGGTAAATTATCATTCGGCAGATATTCAGTGGGGTAACCATGATATCCTTTGGATGGGAGCCGTGTCGGGTAGCTATGCGCTGATTACTAATATGATACGAATTTCGCTACGCTATAATAATCTGAGTACGTTGGAAGATGCCTACGGTATTAATCTGCTTCCGCTGGCCACCTTTGCCATGAAAGCCTATCGGGGAGACAACTGTTCAATATTTTCGTCCCAAGCCGAAACGGATGGAAGAGATGCGGAGATCATCCGGCAAATGCACAAAGCTGTTACCATCATCCAGCTTAAGCTGGAAGGGCAGGTTGTCCGGCGTAACCCGCATTTCGGGATGGAAGACAGGCTGCTGCTCGACAAAATTGATTACAATAAGGGAATCATTCTCATCAACGGGAAAACCCACACTCTGCTGGACAAAAATTTCCCAACGATTGATCCGGCCGACCCTTATCGGCTTTCTGCAGAGGAACAGGAGGTCATGGAGAAACTGGGCAACAGCATTAAAAACAGCCAGCGTCTGCAAAACCATATTGAGTTTCTGTTCCTGCATGGCAGCATGTACCTGACTTTTAATGCCAACCTTTTGTATCACGGTTGTATTCCCCTGGAT
>JAADGO010000103.1 GCA_013152355.1 Chlorobiota bacterium | reverse complement strand
GAATATTGTTAAATGGCCGGCTACTGCTAATTTTAAAAATATAAAGGTTTGCACCACGTCCTTTGAAAGGTGAAGCACCTCTTGCCCGATGTAAAATATCCCGAATGAACTGATTAAACCAATTAAACCTAAAAATGTAGCCATACTCAGTACAATCCGCATATCCCACTTTTCAGGGCCTTTCGAATATTTAACATTGTCGTAAGCAATTGCCATTATCGGGGCATCATTAAACAGAGCCAGTAAAACTATCATTATAGCCGTAACAGGGTAAAAATCAAATACCAGTATTGCTAATGTTATGAAAAACAGCACCCTGATTGTTTCTGCAATCCTATAGATAGCGTAACTATTCATTCGCTGGAAAATATTCCGGCTTTCTTTGATTGCATCAATTATAACCGAAAGCCCGGGTGATGTAAGCACAATATCGGCAGCAGATTTTGCTGCGTCTGTAGCTCCGGCAACAGCTATCCCAACATCGGCTTTCTTTAAGGCGGGCGAATCATTGACCCCATCGCCCGTCATGCCGACAATATGGTTTTTTGCCTGGAGCAGCTCTACAATACGGTATTTATGTTCAGGGAAAACCTGGGCAAAACCATCAGCTTTTTCAACAATATCCAGTGCTTCCCTTTCCGGCTTATCCAAAAATGCGGAAACTTCCAGAATGTTGTTGCTTAAGTTTACTTTGGCAGCTATCTGCTTTCCGATTGCCGTATGGTCGCCCGTAACCATTTTAACTTCAACGCCCATATTTTGCGCTGTTTTAATTGTTTCGGCAGAATCATCCCTGGGTGGGTCGAATAATGGAATGAGTCCGATATATTGCCAATTCCCCTGCTCATCCGTTTTAGCAGTGCCAAGTGTCCTAAACCCTTTAGCGGCAAAATCATCTATTTGTTTGTTTATGATATTGGTTATTTTCTCTTTACCCTCCCCCTTGATGAGTGATAATATAGCTTGTGGCGCACCTTTACTAACTTTACATATATTTTTTTCCGGGCCTTCAATTGTCGCCTCTGTCCTTTTGATAACAGGGTCAAATGGTTTAAAGTTTTTTACTGTATATGAGCCCCATTTTTCTACGGCCTTTTTAAGTGATTTTGTTTTATTGATAATGGCTGAATCAATGGGGTCTTTATCTTCTTCCCTTGAAGCAAGCGAAGCAAATAACAAAACATCGTCAGCGGCAAAGCCTTCAAATGGTTTTACTTCGGCCAGTGTCAACTCATTTTTTGTAATAGTCCCTGTTTTGTCAGAACATAAAATATCCATCCCCGCCATTTCCTCTATTGCTACCAACTTACTTACAATAGCTTTCTTTTTTGCTAATACAGAAGCTCCAACAGCCATTGTCACAGATAGTACAGCAGGTAATGCAACAGGTATGGCTGCGATGGTGAGGACGAGTGCAAACTGAAGTGTATCAAGGAAACTTTCATGCCTGAAAAAGGATGCCATGAAAATTATTGCAATCATAAAAGCAGCCAGGACAATAAGGTAGTTCCCAATTTTAATAACTGCTTTTTGGAAATGGCTAATCGTTTTTGCTTCTTCTACCAGCTTAGCCGTCCGGCCGAAAAATGTGTCCATCCCGGTTGTTACAACCAGGCCATTCATCTCCCCCTGGCGGATTACAGAGCCTGAAAAAGCAACATCTTCAGCATGTTTTTCTACCGGAAGAGATTCCCCGGTCAATGAAGATTCGTCTACACTCAGGTAATCGCCGTCAAAAAGTTTCAGGTCTGCAGGGACAATATCGCCTAATCGTATGCGTACCACATCCCCGGGGACAAGTTCCCGTGCAGGTATTTCCCCCCATTCCCCATTCCTTAATACACGCGCCCTGAGTGCTAATTTCTTCTTTAATAAATTAATGGCATCATCAGCCTTATATTCCTGCCAGAAACCAACTACCGCATTCAGGAGAAGCAAGGCGAAAATAACCCAAAAATCTTCCCAGTGGTTTATAATTGCCGATAATATAGCTGCAACCTCGATCATAAAAGGGATAGGCCCCCAGAAATAACTTAAGAATTTAACAATTGGATTTGTTTTTTTCTCTGAGATTTCATTAAACCCATAGGCCTCAACCCTATCTTTTACAGAAGAGCCCGAAAGCCCTTCTTTGGTTGAGGAGAATTTATCAAACAGGGCTTCAACTGATAATTTTTTAATCTCGGAAATTTCTAATATATTTTTATTCATGGCTCTACTATTATTTTATTAATGGGCATCTTAAAATATCTATACCAACGGCATCAATTATTCAAAATTCCCATCCTCAATTTAGATTTATAAAATCAAAGAAAAAAACACCTCTTGCAAAAATATTTTGCATAAAAAAAAGTGTTTTCAGAACACATTATTAATCAACTATTTACAAAAAAAATATTTTTATTTTTTAACAAAAATTAATAAATTTTTAAAATTAACATCTTTTTAACCCAATTTTATATTATATTAGCAAGCCTTTAAAAGTAAAGGATTTACAGAAAACGTATTAATCTACCTTTTCTCTTAGGCTATATCGTTTTCTGATCTAACTAAACTAAACTATGAACAATCGGGTTATCACAGGGTATTTGATAACCCGTTTTTTATTGCCTTTTTTTCAGGTTACGCCTGAACCTGAAGTAAAACATAAACCCGGCTATTCCCAACCCAAACAGGAATCCCAGCCATATTCCTTTAGGGCCAATCCCCAACGGAAAAGCGAAGGCATAACTTAGAGGTATGCCTATAAGGATATAGGAGATAAATGCAAAAACCATAGGGAGCTTTACATCCGACATCCCTCTTAAAGCACCAAGCATAACAACCTGCAGCCCATCAAATACCTGGAATAAAGCAGCAATTATTAATAATCCGGAGGCAATGGATATTACATTCGGATCGTTGGTAAATAAAAGCGGGAGTTGATTCCTTAACACTACAAATAGTGCAGCCATAACCGACATAAAGAATAACACCAGGTGGGTAGATGCATAAGCAGCTTTTTTAACCGAGCCATAGTCATTCCGCCCTACCTGGTGGCTCACCCTTATGGTAGTTGCCGATGAAACACCAAACGATACCATATAGGTAAATGAAGCCAGTCCGATTGCCACCTGGTGTGCAGCTAAAGGTATCTCACCCAGCCACCCCATCATTATGGCACCCAGCCCAAACGCCATTACTTCAACCATAATCTGAGAACCAATAGGGATGCCCAACTTTAAAACCACAAGTACCTCCTTAACTTTCAGGGCTTTTGTATAAGCCAGTTTAAAGTAACGGTTATACCGGGCTTTGCCGGCAACATAAATAATAAAAAGCAAAGGCATTGACAACCTTGCAACGAATGTCCCTATCCCGGCACCAACAAGCCCCAGTGCGGGGAAGCCAAATTTCCCGAATATAAGGGCATAGTTTACAACAATATTGATAATATTCGCAGCTAAGGTTATAGCCATTGCTATCCTGGTATTGCCAATTCCTTCGAAAAATTGTTTGAATGAATAAAAAAGTATGAAAGGGAGGAAAGAATAACATAACCATAAATAATATGGCTTTGCCCTGGCAACAACTTCGCTGGTTTGCCCCATTAACGGCAGGAAGAAATATATTGCCATCATCACCAGGGCCAGGATAAACCCACTTGAAAGATGTGCAAATATGCCGTTTTTAAGTAATTCTGTTGTTTTTTGCAGGTTGCCGTTGCCAAATTCCCGGCCCACAAGAGGCGTTAACCCATAGGTAATCCCCATACCTAAGTACATGCCGAGCATGAAAATATTATTGGCAAATGACGATGCTGCCAACTCAGCAGTACCTACATGGCCAACCATCATATTATCCACCAAAAACACGGTGACCTGCCCGATTTGTGATAATACTACCGGGAATGCCAGCCAAAGGTTTCTTTTATAGTAGGGTAAATATTCAGAAAATACCATGGCACCTTAAATGTAGGAAGCTTTCCTTATAATGAAAACCAGTAACTGAATTTCAACATGAATATATTTTGTGCTTTAAGGTTAAATATGCCATTGAATGAATTATCTATAGCATCATATTGGCCACGTTTATGTCTGGTACGTGTATGTGTCCAGACAAGGTATAATATCGATCCTGGCTTGTATTCCCAGCGTGCTACAAAATTTGACCTGAACTCCTGGAATATAAAGTCAGGGTCAAGCAGCCGGAAATCTGTTATTTGGTCATTGTTTTTATCTAACAACAAATAATTATTAGTATTAGAAGTTTCCCTCCCTGTTATTGCCAAAGGCAGGAACCTGTCGTCCAGGCTCTTCGCATGCGGATTGTCAACCTGTTTAAGGTCAAGGTACCTGCCGGTCGATGCATAAGGGCTTCCGTAATACTGTAAAGATAATTCGGGAGTAATGAAATATTCCATACGTAAGGTAGTGTACAATACTTTTTGGTCAATCTTGCCAACAATGTAGTACATCGGAGTAGTGGTATTCCATCTTGGACGGTAAACAAACTGGCTGTTAAAAATCGTTTCATCATAATATGTCATGGATGTCATGGTTAAACGGTTACTAATTTGCCACCGTACAAATACAGAAAAATTATTTGACTTTGAGATTTTATCGCTGTACCAATCGGTTTTATATAAAGCACCTAAAAATAAATTGCGCGCGCTATTGGTTTGTACGTTAAACTCGAAACTGCCTTTGTCATCCATCCTCAGTGCAGGGCCTCCGCGTAACTGCCTGGTGTCAAACACATTAAAATCACGAGCCAGGTTAAAGTTAATTTTCCACAGGTTTTTAAATTTTATATACGCATGTAAATCAAATTCATTACCTGTAGTTTCTCCTCCGTAACTCCAGGAATGAGCCTGCCTCATGGTGAGGAAATAATTTCGGATAATCCCATCGGGCTTATTTACCTGGTACCTCAGCGATATTTTTTGTTTAACAAAATCTGCTTGCCTGAGGTATCCGAGGTCATTTAAATCTACTCCGGGCGAACGCCAGCTTAATTTCCCTATAGCCCTGAACTTACCGCTCCTTTTCCCACCAGAAAATTCCCCGCCCCACCCCGAAAGGCTTGTACGGCTGGGGTCATATTTAAGGTGCGCCGCATCAGGGCGTTGATAGTAATGCCGTGAAGAACGCTGCAGCCTGCCAATTGCTTCTGTGCTGCCCTTAACATCCGAAAAGAAAGATTTCATGTTGATAAAGTATTTCCGGTTTTTCCAGTTGTGCTGCAAATCAAAGCCGCCAACTACCGCCTTTTCAGGCAGGAAATTAAGATTGTCGGTTTTAATCGACCTTATCGTTGAAGTAACCATCCCTCCAATAACCGTATTGCCTTTGTTTATATCCTGCTTCACCCTCCCAATAAAATAATTGGTAAAAGGTTCTACTGTACTATTTGTTTTTGTATTGCCTGAATAAATAGTTGCTTCCTCTTTCGATGTCATACTATTAATAATACCCAGTGAGAGCCCTTTTTTACTTTTACCGGTCAACTTTAATGCACTTAATATAGTAGTATTGTCGGGGATCGACAGCGATTCGCCCTTTCCTTTATTAATGGAGGGGTAATCGCTGGGGGCATGCCCTACCCTCCTTGAATAAAAGAGTAAGTCGCCGCCGGAACTGTAATTCAGGATACTATTCCCTTCGAGGAAGAAAGGCCTTTTTTCACTATAAAATATTTCGTATGAGGTAAGGTTCAAGACAGAAGGGTCGGCTTCAACCTGGCCGAAATCCGGGTTTATAGTATAATCAAGCGTAAAATCGGAAGTCACCCCAATCTTCCCGTCAAGGCCAAAGCCATATTTAGATTTATCGCGGGCATTGTTTCTATACCCCGCCTTCCCGTAAGGAAGGAACTCAATGTTCCGCTTTGATTTAATATTTTTTATCCCACGTAATTCACCAAAAATATACACCATTGCAGGAGCATCGATAGGCACTAATTTCCATTGGTCTTCTTCATCCAGCCTGTCGAGCCACCTCCAAACGTGCAACCCCCATACCTGCTCTTCTTTATCTGCATAACGAAGCTGGCTGAAAGGGATTCTCATTTCGGCAGTCCAGGCCGAGTCTTCCAAAAATGCTTTGCCGTCCCACACGGCATCCCAGTTATAATCCCATTTATACGCGCCAAGGTGTATCATGTCGATTCTTTGCCCTGCCGCTGTAACGTTAAATTCAAAGGCTGTACGCTTGTCATTATACGAATCGATAGCAATCCCTGCTATATCCCCGGAAGTATAATCGTCCCTCCTACCCAGGATCGGCCTTATTTTTTCGGGTTCCGAGTCAAAACACCGTATGCCAACATACAAATTATTATCGTCATACAATATCTTAATTTCCGTATCCTGTGTAGGGAGATGGGCTTGTAACGGCTGCTGTTGCCTGAAGCCACCAGACCATAACCCCTGTTTTTCCCAGCAGTCGTCAATTAATTTACCATCTATTTTGGGTGGGCTTATTATTCGTGTGGCGTAATAAACTCTCTTTAAACTTGCATAATAATTAACCAATGAGTCTTCGGATAACGTATACTTCCCATCCTGTGCTTTAATTATGTTAGGAAACACTGCCAGTAAAAAAAGCAAAACAGGGGCTATTACGTTCTTTTTCATCGATAGGTTATATTTCTATATATTATCAAGAGTTAATAATCGTAAAAGTAATACCTTTTTAAAAAAATCAAAATAGAATAAGCATGTTAATGCTAAAATATTAAATTTAACCATTTTTATAATTATTGGAAATTGATTTTAGGAAATAGTAATTATGTCAGTTAACTTAATCAGAAATTAAGGAGTATGAAAAGAATCAAAAAAATTCTTATTGCTAATCGCGGAGAAATAGCTATCAGGGTAATGCGTACCTGCAGGGAAATGGGAATTGAAACGGTAGCAATATATTCTGAAGCCGACAGGACTTCTCTTCATGTGCGTTATGCCCACGAAGCCTATTATGTTGGGAAAGCTCCTTCAAATGAAAGCTATCTGAATATTGAGAAGGTTATTGAAGTTGCAAAAACTGCCCGGGTTGATGCTATCCACCCGGGTTATGGGTTTTTATCGGAAAATTCAACTTTTGCAAAAAGGTGTAACGAGGAAGGGATCAGGTTTATTGGCCCGGCACCCGAAGTTATTGAACAGATGGGGGATAAAATTGAGGCACGTAGAGCAATGACAAAAGCCGGCGTGCCGGTTGTCCCCGGCATGAATGGTAATATTGAATCGGAAAAGGAGGTATTTGATGTAATTGCAAAGTTAGGACTCCCGGTAATGATCAAAGCTTCGGCCGGAGGTGGTGGCAAAGGTATGCGGCTTGTAAATAACGAAGGAGAAATTTTGCCTGCGGCCAGGGCTGCCCGTTCAGAGGCAATGACTGCCTTTAATGACGATGCCATTTATATTGAAAAATATATTGCATCGCCTCACCATATCGAGTTTCAGATTTTGGCCGATGAACACGGAAACACCATCCACCTGTTCGAAAGGGAATGTTCCATTCAAAGGCGCCATCAGAAATTGATTGAAGAAACACCATCTCCTCTTATGACTCCCGAATTAAGGAAGGAAATGGGCGAGTTTGCTGTTAAAGCAGCCAAAGCCGTGAATTATACAGGTGCCGGCACAATTGAATTCCTGGTAGATGACGACCTGAACTTTTATTTCCTGGAGATGAACACCCGCCTCCAGGTAGAGCACCCTATTACCGAACGGGTTACGGGTATAGACCTGGTAAAACAGCAAATCATAGTGGCACAGGGCGGAAAACTTCAGTTTAAACAGGAAGACCTTGTGCAGGAAGGGCATGCAATAGAATGCCGGATTTATGCCGAAAATGCCGATAATGATTTCCTCCCCAGCGCAGGGAAGATTTATAAAATTTCTCAACCACTCGGGTTGGGCGTACGTACCGATGGGTATGTTTACGAAGGGTATGAAATACCTATATATTACGACCCTATGATCTCAAAATTAATTGTTTGGGGGAATACGCGCGAAGAGGCAATAAGCCGTATGCGCCGGGCATTGTATGAGTATAAAATTACCGGGGTGAAAACATCTATCAAATACCTTGAGCGGGTAATGCTTTGCGAAGACTTTGTAACCGGTAATTACAACACGCATTTCATTGAAAAAAACAAAGAGGCCCTTTCACCCTTGCCTGCATACGATAAAATTAATGAGGACATGGTGATTATTTCGGCATTTATTGATTATGCCGATAAATTAAACCGCCACCAAAACTCAAAAGAGTTTGCCCCGGTACAGAGCAGGTGGAAAAAATTTACGTATACAAATAATTTCTAAAAATATTACTATGTCGGTGGAAATAAAAATAATGGATAGGATTGCCAAAGTTGAAATTATCAACCAGCAGGGTAATCTTTTAGAAATCCAGGTTGACGACACTATCTATAAAGTAGACATCATGCATACGGCAGATGGCACTTTTTCAATAATTCAAAACGGGCATTCGTATAATATTGAGCTGGTGCCGGGCGACCATCCGAAAAGATACACCGCCCATACGCTTTATAATATGTACGACCTGGAGGTAATTGATGCTGAATCGCGCTACATGCTTAGCAGGGGGAGTGGGGCAATGACTACTAAAGGCAATACAATTTCATCGCCAATGCCCGGGAAAGTAATTAAAATAACTGTTTCTGAAGGCGATGAAATAAAGCAGGGGAATACTGCCATTATTATTTCAGCAATGAAAATGGAAAGTGAATACAAATCGCCAAAGGATGGTATTGTAAAAAGAATACATATTAATGAAGGCGATACGATAGATGAAAACCAGGTATTAATAGAAGTTGAATAAACCAGAGGGATATTATGGATTTAAAGAAAAAATACGCAGTACTTAGTGAATATAACGAGCAAGCTGAAAAAGGCGGAGGTGACGAACGTATAAAGAAACAGCACCAGGCCGGTAAAAAAACTGCAAGGGAAAGGATATTGCAACTACTTGACCCCGGCACATTTAACGAGATCGATAAGCTGGTAACCCACAGGAGCCACGATTTTGGGATGGAAAAGAAGAAAATCCTGGGCGATGGCCTTATAGCCGGTTATGGGAAGATCAATGGCAGGTTGGTTTATGTATTCGCACAAGACTTTACAGTATTTGGCGGTACTTTAAGCCGTGCAAATGCCGACAAGATTGTTAAAATCCAAAAATTATCATTGAAAATGGGAGCCCCGGTAATTGGGCTTAACGATTCGGGCGGAGCCCGTATCCAGGAGGGTATTGAAAGCCTGGCAGGATATGCTGATATTTTTTACAATAATGTCATCTCTTCGGGTGTTGTACCCCAGATTTCAGCAATATTAGGCCCGTGTGCCGGGGGCGCGGTATACTCCCCTGCCCTGACCGATTATATTTTTATGGTTGAAAAAACAAGCCACTTATTTGTTACCGGCCCGGATGTAATAAAGACCGTAACACACGAAGACGTAACCAAAGAAGAACTTGGCGGTGCGGCAACCCATAGCACTAAAAGCGGAGTAGCACATTTTACGGGTAAAGATGAAGCCCATATCCTTATGATGATACGGGAACTGATGAGCTTCCTGCCTTCGAACAACCTGGAAGAACCTCCTGTAAAAGTTACAACTGACCCGTCAGGCCGTGAAGAACCTAGCCTGCAGGACTTAGTCCCGGACGACCCCAACAAGCCCTACGATATGATGGAAATCATTAATAAAGTTATTGACAACAACCATTTCCTTGAAGTACAGCCGCAATATGCAGAAAATATTATTATCGGGTTTGCACGGTTTGCAGGGAAGCCTGTTGGTATTGTGGCCAACCAGCCAGCCCGGTTAGCTGGGGTGCTTGATATTAATTCATCAATTAAAGCAGCCCGTTTCGTCCGTTTTTGCGATGCTTTCAACCTTCCTCTCGTTACTTTTGTAGATGTTCCCGGGTTTTTACCGGGGACAAGCCAGGAGTTTGGCGGTATTATTAAACACGGGGCTAAATTGTTGTATGCATTTTCGGAAGCAACCGTCCCGAAAATTACCATTATCACCAGGAAAGCTTATGGCGGGGCTTACGATGTGATGTCGAGCAAGCATATTGGCGCTGATGTTAATTTTGCTTACCCAACTGCTGAAATTGCAGTAATGGGGCCTGCGGGCGCTATAAATATTATATACCGGAATATGTTGGATGAAGAAGAAAAAGCAAAAGCTGTGGAAGATTACCGCGAAAAATTTGCCAACCCGTACAAAGCCGCTTCATTGGGCTATATTGACGAGATAATCAACCCAAAAGATACCCGGAAGAAGATTATCGGGGGATTGGAAATGACCCAAAATAAACGTAAATCAAACCCTCCTAAAAAACATGGGAATATTCCGTTGTAGGGGGAAACATAAAAGCAGGTCGCCGGGCAATAAAAAACAATTTTTGCGATTAACTTCGGACAGATATGGGAATCAATAGAGAACTAACAACTTACAGCATTATAGCTGCTTAAAATGAGGTTGTTTAAAGTTAAATTTCCAGTTTAACTTTAAACAACCTCATTTATAATACACGGTAAGTTGAATAAGTTGAAAGTGATGAGCTTTGAAATTCCGCACTATATATAGCCAAACGTCAGGCACAAGCAGAAAACAGCGTATTGATGAAAATATTAAAAATTGAAATGAACTATTAATCATAGATTACGGAAAGCATATATTTGATTCTGTAGATGTTATAAAATATTGCAGAATGGAATTGAAAAAGATAGAACCACATTTATTGAATTATTGAATTTCAAGCCCTTTTAAATAATGTTTCACTTCATCAAGGCGCGGTTGCCCTTCAATGCCACCGTATTGTGTTGCACTCAGGCTTCCGCAGGCAATCCCTATTTCCAGGCAGGTTTTAATATCATATCCTGATAGATAACCAAATACAAAACCTGCATCAAAATTGTCGCCAGCCCCAACGGTATCAGCCAATTTGACCGACAGGGCACCGGCATGGTAAAACGCCCCTTTTACATAAGCATCCGCACCATGTTCTCCGTTTTTCACCACTAGCATGGGTACTATTGCCGATAATTTTTCAACTGCTTTTTGGTAAGTCCCCTCTTTGCTTATCCACAACAGTTCATTGCGGTTTGGAAGGAATATATCAACGAAAGGGAGTAAGTCCATGATACCGCTATCCCAGTTTTCATCAGGATCCCAATTGGTGTCGAGGCTGATTGTCACACCTGATTTTTTTGCTTTTTTAATTATCCCCGGATAGCCTGGCTGCAATTTTTGCATCAGGTAATAACTGCTAATGTGGATATGGCGGGTGTTTTTAATAACTTCATTTGAGAAATCGGACTCCCCGGCTTCATCAATGGACCCGTTATAAGTTAAGATTGCCCGGTCGTTTGGTTTACACAATGCCACGCCAACCCCGGTCTTAATGGTTTTATCTATCGAAATATAATCCTTGCAAATACCAATTTCGTTGAACCTGTCAAAAATAAACCGTCCAAATAAATCATCGCCCACCTTGCCTATTCCTGCTGTTTTCAATCCTAATTTGGCTATTTGAGAGGCAAATATGACCGCAGACCCCCCCAGTTCAAGGGTGTAGCCGTCCACCCATTGTTCTTTTTGCCCAAATTCAGGTTCCACTTTGCCCAGGTCGACCAGGAAATCGACACATAAATCGAATGCTGTTATGATATCATATTTATTCATTCTAAGCTATTGGTTACATTAACAATCTGTTGTTTAAATTTTTATCCATTGTACCAACTCTTTCGGTTGGTCGGGGTCCAGCCCAAGCTGAATGGCTTTATAATGGGCCAATCCCTGCAACACAAAAACGCCAAACAAAGCAATCACTTCGGGGGCGGTTTCACTACCGTAGATAAATGAAAAATCGGAATTTGTTTCAGCATCTTGCGAGGCTATTATGGCTGTTTTCCCTCCCGCCTTTTGTATATCGGCAATGAGTTTAATTTCGTATTCGGTTGGTTTGTTTTTGCAGATAATAAAAGTCAGGTAGCTCTCATCAATCATCACAATCGGGCCATGGCGGAGTTCCAGCATACCATAATAATGCGATGGGAACTGCGCCATTTCAATATTGATATATGCCCCTTCGATGGCAACGCCATATTGTTTTCCGCTGGCTATCACGCACAGCGATTTATAACCGGGCAGTTCGCTCAAAAGCTGTTGTATCTTATTATCAGCATGTTCGCTTAATTGTGCAAAATTTTTAATGAAAAGCTCCAACTGAGCTATCAACTGTTGGTCATTTCCCAAAATGGCACCAACCAATATTTCGGCCAGGTATAAATTGGAAAAAGCTTTGGTCTGGCAGATACTGACCTCGTTGATCCAGTTCAACTCAATCGCCATATCGGATACAGCCAGGATGGGTGCGTTTTCGAACCCGACAAAGCTCAGTACCGGCGAGGCGTACCACTTTTTAAATAAGTCAATTGCCATCAGGGTCTCGCTGGTACTTCCCGATCTTGAAGGGGCAATGGCCAAGGGGTTTTGATATAATTTCTGGTAATATTCAGGGTTGAGCACAATGTCGCCACTTTTTACCGCCGAGCAACGGATCCCGGTTTTTTCGGTGATGCCCATGGCTGCGGATAGAGATGACCAGTAGCTTGAACCGCAAGCAATGAATACGATTTCTCCCGGTTTGTTTTCACCAAAGAAATTGATTATCGCTTCCTTTAGGCCAAGAATGTGGCGGAAAGTTTTTTCCAGGCTTTCGTTTTGTTTAAATATTTCCAAATAAGATTGATGCATTTTTATTTTATTTTTTAAAAGATATATTATCAAAAGATTATATCATAATACTTTTAGTCTGTGACTGTTTTTTTTAATTGTTCGTTGAACAATTCGCCATACGTTATCATAAACATTGCTACCATAGCCGTTACAATTCCAATACCGTTCAGGTAATAAGGCATGCGGGCATAAATAATGAGCGATAAAACGGTAGTGATTACCGGAGCCAGGCATGCAATAGGAATAACAACAATTGCCTTTCCATGGCGCACAGCAAATACTCCAAGCAAAGCACCGATAGAATTTAAAAATTGGATGAGGATTGATAGTGTAAGACCAGTTCTCCAGTTAATAGGTTGTGAAAAATCAGTTAAATACAACGCCCATGGAATAAAGAACAGGTTGCTTATCATCATATAAAAACCTATACTTTCCGGATGCATTGATTTTAAGGATACCTTGAAATAAAATCCCTGGAATCCCCACATAATGAAAGCTATTATGCTAAGCCAAAGCCATAAGTACCCCTGAATGCCATTGCCCCCAGCCGGCTGCATCGACAGCAGCAGGATAGCTATAAGGGAAACGCCAATACCTACTGAAGCAATTATGTGGGTCCTTTCTTTAAGTATAAAAACTGATAAAAGAATAGTAATTACCGGATATACCGAAACAATCGGGAAAATAATGTAAGCAGGCCCAAGCTGCAGGGCTGTAAAAAGCATAAATTGACCAAATGCACCTGATATGCCGACCAGCAAACCATTTAATATCGATTTAGCAGAGTATTCTATTTTCCAATTAACCCTGTACAGCAGGTATAGGGCACAAGGGATAAATGTTAATGTCCAGATAATGAAGCCCAGTGTAGTAGGGAATGCTGGTGAAAGGCGTTTTTCTGGAATTTCGATCAAAGCGCCCCATATTCCATTCATGAACATTGAGAGAACAGAAAAAATCAACCAAGCCGGAATTTTATTTTTCATAAATTACCGCCAATATTTTTTCTGCCAGGCTTCTTCCGTATCTACCGGTATACCCGGGTCGCCTTGCTCCACCATCCAGCGTCCCAGTTCGGCACGCATCATTGCCAAACGCACGGCTTGTGAGGAATCATTCACAAGGTTTTCCATTTCATACCTGTCTTCTGATGTATGGTAAAGTTGCTCGGCAGTCCGGCGCATATACCTCTTTACCAGTTTATATATATAAGGGGCAGCCTCTGTGTCATACAACCAGGTTGCCCAGTATGGGTTGTTCAGTCCCCCGTCTCCATGGATACCCATAAGATATTTCGCAATGAAAATCTCTTCGGGGCGCAAGTTGCTGATGTAGCGGTACTCTCCGTCACTTACTGTACGGATAGGGTACGCCGGCCCTTCAGGGATGTTATTGTGCATGCCGTATACAAACTCACGGTGCTTACCTGCCTTGCCCAACAGCACGGGGAGGAAGCTACTGCCGTCTAACCGGTAGCCCGGGGTGGCACCCCCCTCACTATAAGCCCCGGCAGCCTCAAGTATTGTGGGGAGGACATCGGCATACTGCACGAGCGCACCGGTACGTTTGCCTGCCGCCACCTTACCAGGCCAACGCACGGTGAGTGCGGTATGCAGCCCTGTGTCCCAGCATGTCCATTTATTGCCTGGGAACTGCGAACCCTGCTCGGAGGTAAAAAACACCATCGTTTCACCATCTTTGCCTGTGCCTTTGAGTGCCTGCAGTATATCGCCGACCTGCCCGTCCATGTAGGTTATCTCGGCAAGGTACTTGCCAAAATCCTCACGGGTACGTGGCGTGTCGGCTATATTCGGCGGTAGTTTTATTTCGTCCGGCGGGTACTGCGAGGCATCGCCCATCACCCAGGGGACATGCGGCTCTACCAGTGCCACCACCAGGCAGAAAGGTTGTGTTGTGTCTGCGCCCATGAATTTGGCAATCCCCCCCACATCATGCGGCAGGGTCGGGTTGCGCACGCAATTATTGTCAAAGCCGGGTACTGCCTC
>JAADGO010000006.1 GCA_013152355.1 Chlorobiota bacterium | reverse complement strand
CGGTGTGCATCCACATGGTCAACGCCATTTTGTGCATCGTCTTCTGTAATCAGGATCAGCATATTTTCCCAGTAGGGAGTCCTTGAAAGGTATTCGACAATACGCCCTACGGCCAGGTCGTTATCGGCCATATAACTCTCCCTGAACGGATAGCCGGCTTCCGGGCGGTCGCCGGCACCATGGTCGTTTGGGATTATTACGGTTATTAGTGGCATCGTGCCTTTCCCATTCAGCCATTTCCCTTCGAACTCATTTATAAACTGGTCGATCCTGAACTGGTCGGGAATAGCCGTATTGTAGGTTGGGTATTGTTTCGAAGTCCGGTCCCATATAGGTTTAGGGAGCGGATAATTTATATAGTGCCTAACCCCTTCGTATTTGAACTTTGAGTCGTAAATACCCGGTTCGAACATGATGCTGAAACCAAAGTTATAGAAGTCGATATTATTCCGCTCCAGGTGGTCCCACATTGAGCCGGCTTCATTATAATCTTCGGGGTAAATTGCTCCTGCAGCACCATTCATGGCATAAATCCCGGGGGCTTTCGATTTAAAGTCAAAGGAGCGGTTTCCTCCGTAGCTTGCTGATGTGCATGTTTCAACCCATTCGTTAGGGTAAGTATTGACCAGCCACCTGTGCCCATCGGCAGAATGGTCGGAGTCCACATAAAAATTATCGGAAATGGCAAAGTCGTTAGCTATTTTATGGTGGTTAACCATCACATCGGCATTTTCTACAGAGGCGGTTTTTTTCCTGTTCTTAAACGAAACATTGAGCCCATACCTGGCCAGTCCGGGGTCGCCATTGCCTTTTTCAATTTGCCCGAAGATTTCATCGTAGGTGCGGTTTTCTTTTGATATAAATACGATGTGTTTAATGGGGCTCTCTTTTGCTCCGGGGTACAACGGCACAGGGTTATCTTTACGCCATACGAATTTTTTTGAAGAAGCTTTTGAGAAATGGAAATTATTATCCAATACCTGTTTTGTGTAATTTTCAAGCTCCTCATCGGTTGGGATGTCCAGGATTTGAACCGTCCCTTTCATAAGAGAGCCAACGTAACTTCCTTCGGGTCCTTTCTCAAAGGACGAGCCGCCATTCGGGCCACTCCCAAATCCTTTTGCGTTGGCAATAATTAATTTCCTCCCATCGGCACTAACTTCCACTTTTGACGGGAACCATCCGGCAGGGATATGCCCGAGTACCTCAAGGGTTTCGGTATTGATCACTGCAACAGCATTGATCCCTGACTCTGCAACATAAAGCCTTTTTTTATCGGGCGAAAGGGCTAAACCAAATGGGATAACACCCCGGAACTGTTTTACTCGTTCGTCAGGTTTTAAATAGATGGTATTAACTACAGTGTCTTTTTCTATCGAAATAACTGATATGTTGTCGTTTGTACCATTACTTACAAAAACATATTTGCCTGTTGCAACAAGAGAATTGGGGCTTGCCCCTCCAATGGCCGGGATACCTTCGACTTTTGCTCCTACCAAATGCCCGGTTTTTGTTTTGGCTATTACCCTGGGTGTCCCCCCTTTATCAAGGCTTATAGTGAATACAGAAAAGGCTTCTGGTGAATTCATACTGCCCAACCCAGGGATATCAATACTGTCGGTATGGATACCTTCTACCATCTCTTTCGAACCATAGGCAAAGGCCGGGAATTTATGAGCCTTTTCAGTCACATTTTCTTCGGTAATGCCTGGGAACATACTATACTGGAACATGCCGACATTGGCAACATAGGCTTTCTTCTCATCGGGCGAAAGGCATATACCAAACGGGTACCTTCCTACCGGTACATTGTATTTAACTTTTTTGGCTTCGGTATCGATAATTACCATTCGGAACCCGATTTGGTCTACTGCAAAAAGTCGTTCCCCGTCTTTCGATAAAACAAGGTCGCCAATATAGCCGTGGCTGTAGTCTGCATTGCCGGAAACAAAGGAGCAGTCAATAAACCCTTTCTTTTCACCGGTTTTTAAATCGAATATAAAAATTTTGTTTTCCTGCCCGCCTGCAACATATACCAGGTTATTGTCGGGTGAAACAGCCAGCCCCATAAAAACGGAAGCCAGCACCCCTTTATCGGTTGCCGGGCCGGGAGGCACCTGCTGAACTTCCGGGCTTTCAGAAAGAATGTCCCTGATAATGGTGATTGAGAGCGGGCTGGTTCCTGAGTTAGCCGTTATGGCAGTATTCCCATCGGGGCTTAATGTTAAGCCATACGGATGCGGTGCAACGACAATGCTTTTTCCGGCAGGTGCTACAATTCTTCCGTTGGGGATAATGGTTTTCCCTGTTTTATTGATTTTTACAAATTGAGCTCCTGCAGGGGGTGTAATAATCCACGGGTCAGGAGTGTTTGTTTTATTTTGAGTACATGATGTGATAATAAGGATCCCCAGTAAATAAAGAATATTATTTTTTTTCATGACTATTAATTTTGAAAGGTGTTTTGATAATACTTCATAATTGGTTTCAATGAATATCTGCGAATGTATAAAATTAATTACCCTGGTGATCGGATAGGTTGTGAATTTAATTGATTTGAAATAAAAAAGTTGCAGTTAGAGGTTGCTTAACTTTAAACAACTTCTGAATATTTTACACCATAATATTTCCTTCATTAAAAACTTGTGGGTAACTTGCATAAAATTTAACCTGATAATATGAAGCGTTTAAAAAGGTTTTTTTCTATCGCACTTTTGTTACTGATTGTTGCCTACCTGTTAGGGCCAAAGCCACCGAAGCCTGAGATTAACAAAGACCTGCCTGTTATTCAGGGCAGTTTAAGGACAATGGATAGTTTCATAAAGAAAAAGGAAGCCGGTTTTACGTTGAAAAAGGATAATGAGTCGCGTATAATCTGGGCAAATGATAGTGTCCATAGGCGTACGGACTATTGCCTGTTGTATTTACACGGATTTTCAGCTTCATGGTACGAAGGTTATCCTACCAACATTGAATTTGCAAAAAGGTATGGGTGCAATGCCTACTTCCCCCGTTTGGCATCCCATGGAATAGATACGGTTGACGCACTGATCGACATGACACCCGACCGGCTTTGGGAATCGGCAAAAGAGTCGCTGATGATAGCCCGTAAACTGGGTAAGAAGGTAATCATTATGAGTACCTCAACAGGTGGTACCCTAAGTTTGAAGCTGGCGGCAGACTTCCCTGAATACGTTGAAGCCCTGATAATGTACTCGCCGAATATAAGGATAAACAACGGTGCTGCTTTCCTCCTGTCAAAACCTTGGGGGTTGCAAATTGCAAGGTCTACCTATGATGGCAAATACCGGGTTACAAACGATGATTTTAACTCAAAAGACTGTATGTACTGGGACTGTAAATACCGGTTGGAAGCATTGGTGTATTTGCAGCAACTGATAGATGCAACCATGAATAAAGAAACCTATAAGAATGTTGTTGCACCTGTTTTTTTAGGGTATTACTACAAGGATAAAGAAAATCAGGACCCGGTGGTTAAAGTAAGTGCAATGCTTAAAATGTATGATGAATTAGGGACTGACCCTGATAAGAAGGTAAAACAGGCTTTCCCCAATGCCGGCACCCATGTGATTGGTTGTGAGCTTTATTCAAAATCATTGAATAAAGTAATTGCATCCACATTCGATTTCGCAGACAATGTTTTGAAGATAAAACCAGTAACCAGTAACCAGTAATCAGTAATCAGTGTCCGCATTCTTGCAGCTTGCAGCTTACAGCTTACAGTTCACGCAGATTCCGCAGAGGTCGCAGATTGCCGCAGTTAATAAATTTAATTCCCGGCACTCATTAATTAGGTCATTATACTTACAACTTGTGGCTTGCAGCTCTCGCAACTCTTTATCTTACTACTTACTACTTACTACTTACTACTTACTACTTACTACTTACTACTTGCAGCTTATAGCTTGCAGCTGGTTCAAAACGTCCCATACAAAGCATGTTCGGCGGTATTGCAAAACAACTGGCTGTAGATGTAAAAATCGACTTTGTTGGTCTCCAGTTTCCGGTTGAGTTGTAGCACAGGATGCCCCGGCCCTACATTGAAGAATGATTGTAATTTTTTATCCGCAGTAATTGCAAGGATTTTTTGTTCTCCGCCTTTCACTTCAATCTGGTAATGTTTCCGTAAAATGTCGAACAACGATTTGACCTCAAACTTCCTGGATGCGAACCTGGGGATATAAAAATTTGGCATCATGGTTATGTCAAACAGTACAGGCTTATTATTAACCAACCGGAGCCTTTCAAAATAGACACATCCCATCTCTTTCTCTTTTTCAGAAAGAGGGAATGAAAACACCTCCTCCCAACTCCTGACCTCTGGCCTGACAATCATCTTTGTAACAAGGTTTTCTTTGCCAACAGCTGATGTTGTACCACTAAGCGATAAGATACCAATTCCTTTTGGGGTACCCTGTACAATACTTCCTTTACCCTGTTGCTTCTTGATATACCCTTCATTTTGTAACCTTTCCAATGCTTTACGTATGGTCGGACGGGTTACTTTATGGGTAATACTGAGTTCATTTTCGGATGGCAGGAGGTCTCCCTGTGAGAAAACGCCTTCTTTTATGTGTTTCCTGAGTATCTCATAAACCCGTTTATAATGTGGTAAGAAATCTTCAGCACTCATTTTAACTAATATCCTGTTTTGTAAATTCTTTCCAAATATATAAAAATTTTCTTATAGGATTTTTAAAACGCATAATTATGTATACACAAGACGAATTGGCAGGTATTTTATAATTGTCTGATTTATAGCCTATTTGTTAATATTGCAATTTTTTAACAGTAATATGATGTAATTAACTTGTATATACAAGTAGGGTTTTGTATGTTTGAAAAAAAATTAATATGGCTACAGTTGTTATTATGCCCAAGCAAGGGCAATCGGTAGAGAGTTGTATTATAACCGAATGGAATAAAACGAAAGGGGACAAGGTTGCCATTGGCGATGTGTTATTTGCTTATGAAACCGACAAGGCATCATTTGAGGAAGAGGCTTCAGCAGAAGGTATTTTGTTGGAAGTTTTTTTTGAAGAAGGGGATGAAGTCCCTGTATTGACAAATGTTTGTGTGATCGGTAACGAAGGGGAGCCGGTTGAGGAGTTCCGTCCCGGCAGTGATATTTCAGAAAAATCAGAAAAGAAAGATGAGGCTGTTGAAGGAATTAAGCCGGCACCTATACCTGAAACGAAGCCGGCGATTGCATCAGCAGGCGGGGGGAAGGGTATTTCTCCACGTGCCAGGCATTTAGCTTCAAGTGAAGCTGTTGCAGTAGAGGGGATAGTAGGGACAGGCCCGGAAGGAAGGGTAATAGAAAGGGATGTAAAAGCAATTATTGAAAACCGCCCGAAGCTAACACCCCTTGCCAAAAAAGTTTTGGGAAAAGAGGGTGCCGGGGCAGTAATAACAGGCACGGGGCTGGCAGGTACTGCAACCGGTAAAGATATAACATCGGCAAATCCGGTATACGGGGCTGATTTTGAAATAAAACCATTACCCAATATCCGTAAGCTGATTGCAAAGGCAATGCTCAACTCCCTCCGCAACTCGGCACAGCTTACCCACCATTTAGGTGCCGATGCCCGGAATATACTGGCCCTGAGGGAAAAGGTCAAAGAAGCGGTTGGCAATGGCTACCCAACCGACATCACTCTCAATGATATGGTTTGTTTTGCGGTGGTTAAGGCCCTTAAACAGTTCCCTGAGGTGAATGCTCATTTCCTGGGCGACAGTAAAAAATATTTCTCAAAAGTACATTTGGCATTGGCGGTCGATACCGAACGGGGGCTGATGGTTCCTTTTGTGAAAAATGCCGATGATTTATCTATCCAGGGGTTGTCGAACCGGTTGAAAGA
Organism: Chlorobiota bacterium; assembly: GCA_013152355.1. Lineage (GTDB taxonomy): Bacteria > Bacteroidota > Bacteroidia > Bacteroidales > Prolixibacteraceae > JABMQB01. The sequence goes on along the minus strand of JAADGO010000006.1, from coordinate 9,167 downwards.
TATAGCTGCTGCCTGCCGTAAAGGTAGCATTGACCCGGAACTACTGGCGGCTGATGCTGCATCATTCACGGTTTCAAACCTTGGTAGTTATGGGGTTGAAATGTTTACGCCAGTAATTAATCTACCACAAACAGCTATCTTAGGGGTGAACACAATTGTGCCGCGTCCGAAAGGCCTGGGCGGTGGCGTTTACGGTTTTGTGCCGTACATGGGGCTAAGCCTCACTTACGACCACCAATCGATTGACGGTGGTGAAGCAACACGTTTTGTAAAACAGGTGGCTATTGAGATTGAAAACCTCACCTTCGAAATATAACCTCACTAAAAAAGGAATTATGTACGATTTAGCAATTATAGGAGCAGGGCCTGCCGGGTATGTAGCAGCTGAAAGAGCCGGAGCCAAAGGGCTGAAAGTAGTCCTTTTTGAGAAAAAAGAATTGGGGGGTGTATGCCTCAACGAAGGGTGTATTCCTACCAAAACACTGCTGTACAGTGCCAAAGTATACGATAGTGCATTGACATGCACTAAGTATGGAGTAAACGCCGAAGCTGTTTCGTTCGATTTTGGCAAGATGATGAGCCGGAAGCAGAAAATGGTTAAAAAACTGGTTGGTGGTGTAAAAGCTAAGATGAAAGCACATAATGTTGAAACGGTACGGGGGGCAGCTTATATCGAAGGGCGTTCGCATAAAGGGATTGAAATTACCTCCGGAGAGGAAATATTTCTTGCTTCAAACCTGCTGATTTGCACCGGTTCAGAGTCTTTTTTCCCTCCGATACCGGGATTAGGGGCTTCAAATGATACGATTCTGACAAACCGTGAAATATTAGAATTAAAAGAAAAGCCTGAATCGCTGGCTATTATTGGCGGTGGTGTTATCGGGATGGAATTCGCAAGTTTTTTCAACAGCATTGGCACAAAAGTTACTGTTGTTGAGATGATGGGTGAAATACTAACCGGGATGGACGTTGAAATGAGTACAATGCTGCGCAAAATATATGAGAAAAAGGGGATTACTTTCCATCTTTCATCTAAAGTAATTGAGGTAAAAGGCAATGAAGTTATTTTTGAGAAAGAAGGGAAGCGGGAGGCTGTATCGGGGACAAAGATATTGGTTAGTGTTGGCCGTAAGCCGGTAACCGGGGGCTTTGGATTGGAGAATTTAAGTGTTGAGATTATGCGGGGAGGCATTAAAGTAGATAATAAAATGCGCACAAATATCCCAAATGTTTTTGCTGCCGGCGATGTGACAGGGTTCTCGTTACTCGCCCACACAGCCAGCCGCGAAGGCGAAGTTGTTGTGAACAACCTATGCGGCAGGGAAGATACCATGCGTTACAATGCAATCCCCGGGGTTGTATATACCAATCCTGAAATATCAGGGGTAGGCTTAACAGAAGAAATTGCCAGAGCAAAGAAAATTGACTATAAAATTACCAGTTTACCCATGGCTTATGCCGGTAGGTTCTTAGTTGAGAATGAAGGAGGGAGCGGATTGTGTAAGGTGCTGGTTGGTGCTGAATATGGCGAAGTGCTGGGAGTGCATATACTCGGCAACCCTTCCAGCGAGATAATTTATGGTGCTTGTATTGCCATCGAAGCTGAAATGACTCTGAAAGAAATGGAAGAGGTGGTTTTTCCACACCCTACTGTATCAGAGATATTCAAAGAAACAATTTTTGCATATTAAACAGTCTCTAAAAATCAAAAAAAATATAGATCATGCCTAAAGTACAATTTATAGACCCATCGGAGGTTCGGAAACCCGGCGAGATAACTTTTAAACCGATCCCTGTTAATCAATACAATAAAACTGTAAGCGAAGAGAGGAAAAATTTTTCTGATGAAGAATTGGTCAGGATATACCACGACATGGTAGTTATCCGCGAGTTTGAAACCATGCTGAACCTGATAAAAACCACCGGCGAATACAACGGGGTTGCATACAACCACCCTGGTCCGGCCCATTTATCCATTGGGCAGGAGTCGGCATCTGTTGGCATGGCTTATTGCCTTACGGTTGACGATTTTGTCTTCGGGTCGCACCGTAGCCATGGTGAGATACTCGCCAAAGGATTGAGTGCTATCAGTAAACTCGAAGATGATAAGTTGATGGATATTATGGAAACTTTTTTTGACGGCGTTGTTTTAAATGCAGCAAAAAAAGGTTTTGAAGGTTCGGTGAAAGAACTTGGGATGCGGTTCCTGGTTTATGGGACTCTTGCCGAAATTTTTGCCCGTGAAACCGGCTTTAATAAAGGTTTAGGAGGAAGTATGCATGCGTTTTTTACTCCCTTTGGTGTTTACCCTAACAACGCAATTGTCGGGGGTAGCGGCGATATTACGGTTGGGGCGGCTTTATATAAAAAGGTAAACAGGAAACCGGGGTTGGTAGTTGCTAATATTGGCGATGCCTCAATGGCCTGTGGCCCGGTGTGGGAAGGGATTACCTTTGCCTCAATGGACCAATTCAAAGAACTATGGGAAGGTGATATGAAAGGCGGGTTACCCGTGATTTTTAACGTGATGAATAATCAATATGGGATGGGGGGGCAAACCTGTGGCGAAACCATGGGGTACGGAAGCCCATCGCGTATAGGGGCGGGTGTAAACAAGGAACAAATGCACGCCGAAACGGTTGATGGTTACAACCCGTTGGCTGTGATCGATGCCTACCGCCGGAAAAGGAAAATAATTGAAGAGAAAAAAGGGCCTGTATTACTCGATATTTTAACCTATAGGTTTTCAGGGCATTCGCCTTCCGATGCATCTTCTTACCGCTCAAAAGAGGAGGTGGAAGCATGGCAGGCACAAGATTGCATTAATTCTTTCGGGAAAGAGTTAATCGATGCTGGCGTTGCTACACAGGAAGAGCTGGACGAAGTTTGGGCTGGCGTGAAAAGTGTGGTCTTCGAAACATATAAACTGGCAATAGATGATAAAATCTCGCCCCGGATGGATACAAAAAAGCATCCTGAGCAAATTGGCGAAATGATGTTCTCCAACCTGTCAGTTGATGCATTTGGCGAAGGAACCCCTGAAGTAAACCACCCGATGAAAGAGAATCCGAGGGTGAAGCAAATTGCAAAGAAAGAGCGTTTTGCATACGATAAAAATGGCAAGCCGTATTCAAAAATGAAGCAGTACCAGTTGCGCGATGGTATTTTTGAGGCGGTCATCGACCGTTTTTATAAAGACCCGTCATTGGTGGCTTATGGCGAAGAAAACCGTGATTGGGGCGGGGCTTTTGCCGTGTACCGTGGTTTAACGGAAGCATTGCCTTACAACCGGTTATTTAACTCGCCTATTTCGGAGGCTTCGATTGTGGGTACTGCCATTGGCTATGCCATGTGTGGTGGCCGTGTTATCCCCGAAATTATGTATTGCGACTTCCTGGGAAGGTGTGGGGACGAGGTGTTCAACCAGCTGCCCAAATGGCAGGCGATGAGTGGCAATGTGTTGAAAATGCCTGTGGTGATGCGTGTGTCTGTTGGTTCGAAATACGGCGCGCAACATTCGCAGGACTGGACTTCACTGGTTGCTCACATACCGGGGTTGAAGGTCGTTTTCCCGGCGACTCCTTACGATGCTAAAGGGCTGATGAATGCCGCATTGCAGGGGTCCGACCCCGTTATTTATTTTGAAAGCCAAAGGTTATACGATGTAGGCGAACAATTCCATGAAGGTGGTGTCCCCGAAGGGTATTATGAAGTTCCGCTTGGCGAACCCGATGTGAAAAAGGAAGGGGCGGATATTACCATCCTGACTATTGGCGCAACACTCTACCGGGCATTGGATGCAGCAGTGATCCTGGAAGAAAAATACGGGATGTCGGCTGAGGTGATTGATGCCCGCTCATTAGTGCCTTTTAATTATGAGGAAGTAATTGAATCTGTAAAGAAAACAGGGCGGATTATCCTCTCAGGCGATGCCTCTGCCAGGGGGTCATACCTGAATGATATGGCGCGGACAATTGGCGAGCTGGCTTTCGATTACCTGGATGCACCGCCTGTTGTTGTCGGGTCGCGTAACTGGATCACTCCGGCTTACGAGCTGGAAGATACATTTTTCCCACAACCAGGCTGGTTTATTGATGCTATTCATGAAAAAATTATACCCCTGGAAGGACATATACCCGGACAGAATTTTACCGGGCAAGAACAGGTACGCAGGGCAAAACAGGGTATTTAAAACAGTATCTTAGTTAATCTAAAACAATATTTATGACTATCTGGGACAGGATGCCTTCAAAAGAAACCCTTTTGAAGGAGTTGCCAGGGAATAATACCGGAATCCCAAAGGTGAACGCACACATGCACACACCTTATTCATTCAGTGCCTTCAATAATATACCTCAGGCACTGAATATGGCTGTAGAAGAAGGAGTTAGTGTTGTGGGGATCAATGATTTTTATTCTACCGATGGGTATGAAGAGTGGGCAAATGAGTGTTTGAAAAGAAACCTGTTCCCCTTATTCAATATTGAATTTATCTCTTTGAATAAAGAGGACCAGGCAAATTCCATAAGGGTGAACGACCCGAAAAACCCAGGAAGGACGTATTTGAGCGGGAAGGGGCTTGCGTTCCCGCAAAACCTCCGGGAGCCATATTTGTCGCAGTTGCTGGATGTGAAGCGGGAATCGAACCTGTATGTGGCTAAAATGTGTGGTAAAATAAATGAGATACTGCAATCAATCGGAGCAGGCTTTGAGCTTTCTTACCAGGAGATTGAATTAACTTTAACACGTGGGAATGTGCGGGAGAGGCATTTGGCAAGGGCATTAAGGGAAAAGGTGAGCAGGGAGTTTCCCGGTGCTGATGAGCAAAAAGCATTCTACGGGAAGTTATTTGGCGAGGGGAAAGAGTTTAAGTCGCCGCTGAATGATTGTGCCGCTGTTGAAAACGAAATCAGGGGCAGCCTGTTAAAAGCAGGAGGTGCGGCATTTGTACCGGAAAACCCAAAAGCTTTCCTGGAGATGGAGGCAGTGAGGCAGGTCATTTTAAAGGCAGGGGGAATTCCAACCTACCCATTCCTGGCAGACGATGCAACAGGCAACTTTACAAATTTTGAAGAGGATTTGGGCAAGGCCACGGAAATTTTAAAAGCCAGGGGTATTTATTCGGCCGAGTTTATCCCGTCACGGAACAGTCCGGAGGTACTTGAGAAATATGCAGGATACTTGTACAATGCAGGATTCATAGTGACCTTTGGAAGCGAGCACAACACTCCGGCAATGGAACCAATCACACTATATGCACGTAACAAAACCCAACTTAGTGAAAGGTTGATGGAAATAAATTATAAAGGGGCATCTGTAATTGCCGCCCACCAATACCTCTATGCAACCGAAGGCGAAGGCTATGTTGATGAGGATGGAAAGCCCTGCATGGAAACCAGGGGGCAATATGAAAAGTTAGGGGATGCACTCATCAGGCAGGTTATTAAAAAAGCCCCTTCTAACCCTGCCAGGGGGAAGAATTAAAATATAAAGGGCTTAAATTCCGTAAAAAAATCGTTATGAAAGAGATGATTCAGGAACTGATAGGTATTTCAAGGTATTACGGGCAACAAAGTCAATATGTAATTGCCGGAGGAGGGAATACTTCGTTCAAAGACAAAGATAAGATATGGGTAAAATCCAGTGGGCATGCGCTTGCAACCATCACTGAAGAAGGTTTTGCCGTACTCGACAGGAAGAAATTGCAGGTGATTGCTGAGAAAAAGTACAGCTCAGACCCGGTGGAGCGTGAAAAGCAGGTGAAAGACGACCTTGCTGAAGCAAATATTACCAAACACAGGAGGCCCTCGGTTGAAACTTCGCTGCACAACCTGATGAATTTCAGCTTTGTGGTACACTTGCACCCTACATTGGTGAATGGAGTGATGTGTGGGAATAATGCCGAAGAATTTGTTTCACAGGCCTTTGGTGAAGATGCACTGTATGTCCCTTATGTTGACCCTGGATACCTTTTGTTCAGGGAAATAAGCCTGAAAATAAACCGGTTCAGGAAAGAGAGGGGAGAAGAACCAAAAATTATCCTGCTTCAAAACCACGGGATATTTGTAGGTGCGGATACCACAGATGAAATTAAGGCTGTTTACAACCGGGTTTTTGCGAATATCGAAGTGGCAATCAAAGATAAACCGGTAGTTGAAGAGTTGCCTGTCGGCAGGTTGGTAACAGAAGTTTTACCGGCGTTGAGAATGATCGCTTCGGAATATGATTTAAAATCTTTAAAGGTCAGGAACAACAGCCTGGTGGCCCATTTTACGGAAGGCCCGGCATCTTTTGAGAAGATCAGCAAACCGTTCACCCCGGATATTATTGTTTATTGTAAATCGAAATACATTTTTATTGACAATGTTTCTTCTTCCGAAGATATTATTAATCAATTTGAGAAAGAATATAAAACATTCACCAATAGCAATGGTTATGCCCCTAAGGTAGCCCTGATAAAAGGGCTTGGTTTGGTAGCTATCGGTTCAAATCCATCAGAAACAGGTATTATCCTTGACGTATTTGAAGACATGATGAAGATTTCATGGTTGTCGGAATCATTTGGGGGGCCTCATTTCATGGCCCCTGAACAGGTTAGCTTTATTGACAACTGGGAGGTGGAGAATTACCGCAGGAAAGTATCGGCAACTGCTTCGGCTGGCCGGCTGGAAAACAAAATTGCCATTGTAACAGGTGCAGCCCGGGGGTTTGGGGAAGGTATTGCCCGCGGGATGATAAATGAAGGTGCAAACATTGTTGTTGCCGACCTCAATACCGAAGTAGGTGCTAAAACAGTTGCTTCGTTCAATGAAGGAGCAGGCAGTAACAAAGCAATTTTTGTACAAACCGATGTTTCGGATATGGAGAAGCTGAACCGGCTTATATTTGAAACTGTTTGTGAATTTGGCGGATTGGATATTTTCATCAGCAATGCAGGTATTTTAAGGGCCGGCGGGCTGGATGAAATGACTCCCGAAACATTCGACCTGGTTACGAAAATCAACTACAATGCGTATTTTTACAGCACCAAAGCAGCGTCTAAGGTGATGCAGCTTCAGAGTAAATATAAGGAGGGCTTGTTTTTCGATATAATCCAGGTCAATTCGAAATCGGGGTTAAGCGGCAGTAAAAGGAACTTTGCATATTCAGGGGGCAAATTTGGTGGGATTGGCTTAACCCAGTCATTTGCGCTGGAACTGGCTCCTTACCGGATTAAAGTCAATTCAATTTGCCCGGGTAATTATTACGAAGGGCCGCTTTGGTCCGACCCCGAAAACGGGTTGTTTGTACAATACCTGGCAGCAGGGAAAGTACCCGGTGCTAAAACTATTGACGATGTGCGGGAATATTATATGGGGCAGGTGCCTTTGCAAAGAGGTTGTTCCCCGGGCGATGTGCTTAAAGCAGTTTTATACCTTGTTGAGCAGGAATATGAAACAGGGCAGGCATTGCCGGTTACCGGCGGGCAGGTTATGTTGAAATAAAAAGATTAACGAAACCCCTCCCTTTTGGGGAGGACAGGAGGAATTTATGAAAACTAAAGCAGTAAGGTTATACGGGAAAGCAGATTTGCGGTTGGAAGAGTTTGAATTACCGGCCATCAGAGAGGATGAAATATTGGCAAAAGTAGTTTGCGACAGCATTTGCATGTCGTCATACAAAGCTGCCAACCAGGGGGCAGGGCACAAACGTGTCCCCAATGACGTAGATAAGAATCCGGTGATTATCGGGCATGAATTTGCAGGCGAGTTGGTAGAAGTTGGGGCAAAATGGGCGGGGAAGTTTAAAACGGGAGGTAAATTTTCAATTCAACCCGCGATAAATTTTAAAGACGGGCCTGTAGGGGTTTTAAGCGCACCGGGGTATTCCTACCGATATATAGGAGGCGATGCAACGTATGTGGTTATACCTAAGGAAGTTATGGAGTTAGGGTGCTTGCTACCCTATTCCGGCCCGGGTTATTACCCTGCTTCACTTTCCGAGCCTTTGTCGTGCGTTATTGGGGCAATGTATGCCAATTACCACACCACGCCGGGGTCGTATATTCATAAAATGGGGATTTTAGGTGGCGGTAAAATGGCAATCCTTGCAGGTGTAGGCCCGATGGGGCTGGCTGCCATCAATTATGTATTAAACAGGGAAGGCAGCAAGCCATCTTTACTGGTAGTTACCGACATTGACCAAAGGCGCCTCGACCGGGCTGCCAGCCTTTATACAGTAGGATTTGCAAAAACACAGGGAATAGACTTACGCTATGTCAACACCTCCCTGATGGCCGACCCTGTTGAGGGGTTAAAAGAAATTGCAGGTGGTGGCGGTTACGATGATGTGTTTGTATTTGCCCCTGTTGCCCCTGTTGTTGAGCAGGCTGATGCCATTTTAGGGTTTGACGGGTGCATGAACTTTTTTGCCGGCCCTTCCGACCCCGGTTTCAAAGCAGAGTTGAACTTTTATAATGTACACTATGCATATACGCATATCGTAGGCACCAGTGGGGGGAATACTGATGATATGAAAGAAGCCCTGGGAATAATGAGTAAAGGGCTTGACCCGGCTGGGCTGGTTACCCATATCGGAGGGATAAATGCGGTGATCGGCACCACCTTGGACCTGCCCAATATACCTGGTGGCAAAAAATTGATATACAACCACCTTGAGATGCCTCTTACTGCGATCGGGGATTTTGCAGTGCTGGGTGGGGAAAACCCGGTGTATGCCAGGTTGGCTGAAATATGTGATGCCCACAGTGGATTATGGAGTGTTGAAGCTGAGGAGTATTTACTGGCGAATGCAGGTTCTTTGGGTCAATAATTACAAATTTATAGAAACAGGCAAATACAAAGGTATGCGACCCCGGCCGGGGTCGAACATTTGGCAACATTGCCTACCTTGCTATAAATATGCAAACCCTCTGGGTTTGAGGAAAGATTCAAGATGCGGTTAAAACGGAATACAATACAACTAAGCTTTCGGATGCCCGGCACGGTAAAAGCAATTACAGCATTTTAGTGAGGGTTTCACTTAAAGTGAAGCCCTCACTAGTGTTAAAGGTTATGCTTGACTTGACATTAGGCGCATGCAAATACAATTTAATAGTTATATGAGATGGATATAAAACCAATAAAAACAGATTCAGATTATAGGATAGCTTTGATTAGGCTTGAGGA
>JAADGO010000007.1:254-15237 GCA_013152355.1 Chlorobiota bacterium | reverse complement strand
GCTGTTTGGCAATGCTAAAGACTCGTTGCAAAAACTTGTTGCCGAGATAAAGAGTATGTAGTAGAAAGTCGTAAGTAAAAAGTCGTAAGTAGAAAGTAAATCAGTATCAAAAATATTAGAGGAGCCCGGCTTTTATTAAGCCGGGTTTTTGTTTTAATGAAAAAATTAATTGAATAACACCAGGTCAATTTATAATTTTGTCTATGATATACCACTAAGCGGCTGAAACCGTTTAATGGCTAATTACAAAACTGTTAATTATGGGTAAAATAGTACTTCACAAAGGCGACATCACAAAACTCGGGGTTGATGCCATAGTAAATGCAGCCAATACATCGCTTTTAGGCGGCGGCGGTGTTGACGGGGCAATCCACAGGGCTGCAGGGGAAGGGCTACTTGCCGAATGCCGGGCACTGAACGGCTGCCAAACCGGAGATGCAAAAATTACCAAAGGTTACAACCTCCCGGCTAAATACGTGATACATACAGTTGGCCCTGTTTGGAATGGCGGTAAATACAATGAGCCTGAAAAACTGGCATCCTGTTACCGCCGCAGTTTGGAAGTGGCAGTTGAAAATGGGGTGAAAACAATAGCATTCCCCAATATCAGCACAGGGGTTTACGGCTACCCTAAACAGGAAGCTGCTGAAATTGCCATCAGGAATGTGAAAAAATTCCTTTCAGGGCATCCATCAATAAAGGAAGTTATTTTTTGTGTGTTCGATGTGGAGAATTATGTACTCTACAGTAAACTTTTAGGTGATTTATAGAATTTAATCTTCCCGTAACCCAATTAAACCCTGTTCAATAATGGAAATAATATTTTGGTGAGAGCCTTCAAAATTATTCACCATAAAAGAAAATACCAGTTCCCTGCCTGAATCGGTAGTCAGGTATCCTGCATAACACCTTACCCTCGTCATCGACCCGCTTTTACATTTCAGGCTGCCATTGGGGAAATTATCAGGGTCGAAAACATAAAGTGTGCCATTGCCGGGCGATGGCAGCGAATTCTCAAATACCCGGGAATGAGTGCTGTTTTTTTTCATAAACAGCAATATATCCACCACCTGCCTGGGTGTAATTGCATTAAAATGCGACAAGCCGCTGCCATCCTCCAGGAACATCCCGTGCGTATCAATGCCTTTGCCTGCCCAAAACTGTTTAATTAACTCAACTCCCGTTTCGGTGGCCCCACGCCCGGTTTCTTCATAAGCAATTTGCTTAACCAGGTGTTCTGCAAATAAATTTACGCTCTCGTGGTTCATTACTTTGACAATCTCCGATAAACGTGGCGACTTTTGTCCCAAAAGTAATTTTAACACCTTATTATCAGATTTGCCTTTTACTACCCTGCCTTTAATCTCAACTCCTTTTTCCCTCAACCTCTTAATTAAATCATCCCCCAATACCAGCCCGGGTTCGGGCATAGATGCCCTGATGGTAAACTTGCTTCTGTTTTCAGGGATTGTACCCCTGATTATTTTTTTCCCAACCCATGGGCTACCAAACACATAAGCCAGGTCACGGGTGTCATTCGAAGAAATAACTTCATTAACCAATTCTAAACCGTCAACCTCGGGGCTAATACTGATTATCCGGGTTGGCTCCCCGGCTGATGCCGACATAAATGTTATCCGAAACATATTGTCGTATACGGAGATAGCACTTGCCCCTGCTCCGTAGTAGTTGCCAATGTCTTCCCAAATCCAGGTATTAGGGATGGTTTGTCCTTCGTAAATTGCGCCATCCAAAACAATATTGCCATCAACCTTACTTATTCCGGCTGCAACAACAGAATCTATCCAGGCCTCCGGGAAGTTGTAGTTGGGGGGGTAATTATTAAAATATTCTGAACCTAATGTTGGGTCGCCCCCTCCGATAATAATCAGGTCGCCAGCCAGTTTCCCCGACTCAGGGTCAATATCGCCTGAATATGCCAGCTCTGTTTTAAACCGGTAACCCTCCCCCAATATCTCAAGTGCTGCAGCCGAGGTGGACAGCTTCAGTATGGATCCCGGCACCATTGAAGTATGAGCATTATTTTCAAGTACTATTTCTTCAGTATTTAAATCAACAACCAAAAGCCCTATTTCTGAGTTTGCATAAGCAGGGTTGTTTATAAAATTATTGAGGCAATTTGATGTTATTTCCTGCCCAAAGCATAAATGGGAAAAGAAGATTGTTATTAAAAGCGAAAAAGTTTGTAATTTCATGCAATAAAGAAAATAAAAATTTATGCTTCGAACAATTTTAATCGTCGGAACCGGTGGTTTCACAGGCAGTGTCTTAAGGTATCTGGTACAGGTGTTGGTAGAAAAGTGGCAGGATAGTACATTCCCATTAGGTACATTCATCGTTAACATCCTGGGTAGCTTAATAATTGGAGCGGTGTTTGCCCTTGCGGAAAAAGGTGACATTTTGAATCCCGAATTGCGTATTTTTATGACAGTGGGGTTTTGTGGAGGGTTTACAACCTTTTCGGCATTTGCTTATAATAACCTGAATATGCTCAAAGATAATTCTATTTATTATCTGCTACTGAACATCGGCGGGAGCCTTACCCTGGGCATCCTTGCTGTTTACCTGGGGATTATCCTCATAAGAGTAATTTTATAAAATTAAAAACTATGAAGATTAAAGGAAGTGCATGGTTGCTGAAAATATATACAGGAGAAGGGGACAAAGTTAACGGAAGGCCCCTTTATGAAGAAATAGTTTTTGAAGCCAGGAAAAAAGGGCTTGCCGGAGCCACCGTGACTAAAGGGTTAATGTCGTATGGAGCAAGCCACTCCATACATACCATGAAAATCTTTGCGCTGTCGAGCGACTTACCCATTATCATTGAGGTCATCGATAAAAAAGAAAAGTTGCAAAAATTCATTGATAAGGTCAATGAATTATTTGAATTAAGTAAAAAAGGCGGGTTGGTTACACTGCAACCACTCCAGGTTATAATGTACCGGAAAGGAGAAAAATACATCCAGTTCAATTCATTTTAAATCTATATGAATTATTGTTGTTCATATAGTTATTCTAAAGCCTTTTTTAAACAAGATTACTATCTTTGGTTAGGTTTTTCGGAACCAGTAAAAAAATCAGATAGTAGTCAGCTGTTTATTTAGCTGAAAAGTTTAACTATAAAACAATTTATAATGTTAATTAACAATGTAATCGGAAGAGAAATCCTTGATTCCCGTGGTAATCCAACCATAGAAGTTGAAGTAATTTTAGAAAGTGGTATTGTTGGCCGTGCTGCTGTACCGTCAGGTGCATCCACCGGTGAGAACGAAGCTTTAGAACTCCGTGACGGCGACAAAGGCCGCTACCTTGGAAAAGGAGTATTAAAAGCTGTTGAAAATGTAAACACTGTTATTGCAAAAGAGGTTATTGGAATGGATGCTACCAACCAGGTTGCAATTGACAACAAACTATTGGAATTGGACGGTACCAAAACAAAGTCGAACCTTGGGGCAAACGCTATGTTAGGAGTTTCGCTGGCAGTTGCAAAAGCTGCTGCTGAATACACAGGCCTTCCTCTTTACCGTTACATTGGCGGGGTAAATGCAAAATACCTCCCTGTGCCAATGATGAATATCATTAATGGCGGCTCCCACTCTGATGCCCCTATTGCATTCCAGGAATTTATGATCCACCCTGTTGGTGCTCCTTCATTCCGCGAAGGGCTGCGTATGGGGTCCGAAATATTCCACCATTTGAAGAAGGTATTAAAAAACCGTGGACTAAGCACTGCGGTTGGCGATGAAGGTGGCTTTGCCCCTAAACTGGAAGGGACTGAAGATGCATTGAACAGCATTATAGAAGCCATTAAAAATGCAGGTTACAAACCGGGCCGTGCAAAAGATGGTGGCGATGTTTCGATTGTAATAGACTGTGCTGCTTCAGAATTCTACATTGACGGTATTTATGATTACTCAAAATTTGAAGGAGAAGGTGGCGCAAAGCGTACTTCTAAAGAACAAGTAGCTTATTTAGCCGAACTGGCTGAGAAATACCCAATTGATGCGATTGAAGATGGAATGGACGAAGGCGACTGGGACGGATGGGTTATATTGAATGAAACCATCGGGGGCGATTGCCAATTGATTGGTGACGATATTTTTGTAACCAATGTTGAGTACCTGAAAAAAGGTATCGAATTGGGTGCTGCTAATTCCATCCTTATCAAAGTAAACCAGATTGGTACGTTAACTGAAACCCTGGATGCCATTGAAATGGCCCACCGTGCAGGTTATACTACAGTTACTTCACACCGTTCGGGCGAAACTGAAGACACAACTATTGCCGACATTGCTGTTGCTACCAGTTGTGGGCAGATCAAAACCGGTTCGTTAAGCCGCTCCGACCGTATTGCTAAATACAACCAATTGCTTCGTATCGAAGAAGAATTGGGAAGCAATGCCATTTATGGGTACAAAAAAGTATACAAGAAATAATAAATCAATCCGAACATCCCCGGAAGGGAGGTTTTGAGATATATTAAAAATGAATAAAGCCGGTACAAACGTACCGGCTTTATTCATTTTTAAATACCAATAAGGAACAGGGAATATCTAAATCTTAATCGGTTTATCCACTTTTGCTTTTAAGAGCGCAATATCCAGGACATCCATAATCGTTTTAACAAAATGGAACTTTAACCCTTTCAAATATATGCTCTTGATTTCTTCCAGGTCTTTTTTATTATTTTCTGACAGGATAATTTCTTTGATACCCGCCCGTTTGGCAGCCAGTATTTTTTCTTTGATGCCACCAACGGGGAGCACTTTGCCACGCAGGGTTATTTCTCCGGTCATTGCAATGCCTTTTTTCACTTTACGTTGCGTAAATGCCGAAGCCAATGATGTTACCATAGTTATCCCTGCCGATGGCCCGTCTTTAGGTATTGCACCTTCAGGGACATGCACATGCACATTCCATTCCGAAAAAGTTTCAGCCTTCAACCCTATATTTTCTGCATGTGATTTCAAATATTCAAGTGCCAGCATCGCCGACTCTTTCATCACATCGCCCAGGTTTCCTGTGAGCGTAAGTGTCCCTTTCCCTTTACTGAGGCTGGTCTCCACATAAAGTATCTCACCTCCTACGGCGGTCCACGCTAAACCTGTGACCACACCGGCAAAATCATTCCCCTGGTAAACCTCTTTTGTGTATTCGATTGCCCCAAGGTATTCGTGGATATCTGTTTTAGTCAGCTTTTTATTGAATTTTTCCTCGAATGCGATTTTTTTTGCAATCCGGCGGATGACTTTTGCGATTTTTTTATCCAATTCCCTAACCCCTGATTCACGGGTATAGTGTTCAATTATATATTCTATTACCTCCTTCGGGAATGTAACATCGCCCGTTTTCAGCCCGTGGTTTTTCAGTTGTTTTGGGATAAGGTGCCTTTTGGCGATTTCCATTTTCTCCTCCACCAGGTAACCGCTCACTTCTATCAGCTCCAGGCGGTCTCTCAATGGAGAGGCAATGGTGCTGAGCGTATTGGCGGTAGCAATAAACATCACTTTTGAAAGGTCGTAATCTACCTCAATGTAATTATCGTGGAACTCATAATTTTGTTCCGGGTCAAGTACTTCCAATAGCGCAGAAGCAGGGTCGCCATGAAACTGTTTTGAGACTTTATCAAGTTCATCTAAAATAAAAACAGGATTCGATGATTTTGCCTTTTTAATATTCTGAATAATCCGTCCCGGCATTGCACCGATGTATGTTTTCCTGTGTCCCCGTATCTCCGATTCATCGTTTAACCCGCCGAGGCTTACCCGTACATAACTACGGCCCAGGGCTCTTGCTACTGATTTGCCGAGGGATGTTTTACCAACCCCCGGAGGGCCGTAAAGGCAAAGTATTGGCGACTTCATGTCGTTTTTCAACTTCAGCACGGCTAAATGTTCCAGTATCCGTTCCTTAACTTTCTCCAATCCGTAATGGTCCTCATCTAATACCTTGCTGGCATGTTTCAGGTCGAAATTATCTTTGGTGTACTCATTCCATGGTAAATCAAGTAATGTCTGGCAGAATGAATACTGTACCGAATACTCACCTGCCACAGGGTTCAACCTGTTCAACTTCTGTACTTCTTTGTCGAAAAAGGCAGCCACTTCCTTACTCCACTTTTTATCCTTTGCCTTCTTTTTAAGCTCATTGATCTCCTGGTCAACAGGGTTTCCGCCAAGCTCATCCTGAATGGTTTTCATTTGCTGGTGAAGCATGAACTCGCGCTGCTGCTTGTCCATGTCGGTTTTTACCTTCGACTGGATGTCGTGCTTCAGTTCCAGCATTTGAACCTCTTTTACCAGGTAGCTGATTGCCTGCACCCCCCGCTCCCTTAATTCATCTGTTTCAAGCAGGCTTTGTTTATCTTTTACATCGATATCCGTATTTGAACAAATAAAATTGATCAAAAAAGTAGAGTTCTCAATATTTTTTACGGCGAATGTTGCTTCGGGGGGGACATTGGCAGCAAACTGTGCAATTTTTATGGATAAATCTTTTAATGACCCGACTATTGCACTAAACTCATTACTGTTACTTTGCGGAAGGATATCATCCAACAGGTCGATACTTGCTTTGAAATAAGGGTATTCAGCAACATATTCCCTAATCCTGTAACGCCGCTTCCCCTGAATAATAACAGAAGTTGACCCATCGGGCATTTCCAGTATTTTGAGGATTTGGGCAACAGTCCCAATAGAATAAAGCTCATCACCTTTCGGGTCGTCAATTTTATAATCTTTTTGGGCAATGGTTCCCAGCAGCCTGCTCCCTTTATTTACGTCTTTGATTAGTTGTAATGATTTTTTACGCCCTACGGTTATTGGCAAAACCACACCCGGGAATAAAACTGTGTTACGCAAGGGTAGAATCGGCAATACGTCCGGGACATCTACATCCCTTAAATCAGCTTCATCCCCATCTGCAATAATCGGAATAAACTCTGCTTCATCATCAACTAATTCTGAAAAAATAATATCTTGGAATCCTATGTCCTTCACCTTACCCATTTAGCCTTGTTTATAATGACAGTATGTCTGTTCTAATTAATTTTGAATTGTGATTCTTGGTTTTACAATAGTTGTGCCATACAAGTAAATTGCTGGTTATTAACTATATATATAGCCCTAGAATAATTTAGCACTGTCAAAAATGGAAAGACTTTCCATTTTTGGCTCATTCCCGGATTACCATATAGCCAAAAAAAGCTCCGTTTTTACGGAGCTCATATCTATCTGCCATCTTTATACAGATTATCTTTTCCTTTCATCCATGTGCTTTTTATATCGGCTCATGAATTTATCAACACGCCCGGCGGTGTCAACAAGTTTAACCTTACCTGTGTAAAACGGATGTGAAGTATTTGATATTTCCAATTTTACCAACGGGTATTCAACTCCATCTATTTCAACTGTCTCTCTTGTCTTTACAGTTGATTTATTTAAAAATGTGTGCCCATTAGACATATCCCTAAAGGCTACCATTCTATAATTTTCGGGATGTATTCCTTTTTTCATTTTATTGCTCCTTAAACCTTGTTTTTTACGGATTGCAAATATAGTTATACTTCAGATAATTCCAAAAACTTTTACTATTTCAATTCCTGCTTTTTTTCTTTGGATTCGCCTGCCCCAATAATCGGAGCTCTGTGGAACGGTTTTCCCCTATCGAATAAATAGCGCATTGTATAATGCGTTTTAACCTGTTTCCCTCCAACCGACTCATATAAAGAAATTATTTTAGGGTTGAAATCGCCTGCCCACGAGAGCTCAACCTCCTTATATTGAGGCTTGTTCACCATGAGTTTATCCTGATGCCAAAAAATGGCCGACTCAATACCCGAACGTTGAAACCTGGATACTACCCCCATTATCAAAATACGGGTACGTGTCATTACTTTTTTTCGTTTATAATAATAAAATTTAAGGATATTAATAATATTCATTTTCCCATTCAACTTAGATAATATCTGATTTAAGTCTGGGATCATGACAAATAGGGCAATAGGGTCGTCATTATGATACGCAAACCAAATCATTTCCGGGTCAAGGATAGCTTTTGATGTTTTCAGGAAGTCACGTAAATCATCGGAGTCCAGCGGTTTAAAATGTTCATGGGAGTGCCATGCTTCATCATAAATATGGCAAAAATCTTTTATGAACTTTTCAGACTCTTTGTAGTTGAAATGTTTAAAGCTATACCCTGGTTTATTGGCTACCCATTCGGCGATTTTCCAGAAACGCTCGGGGAAAGGGACTGAATAATCAAGGTGGTAACTGTATTGTTTAAAATATATTTTAAATCCGTAATTTTCAAACAATTCAAGGTAATACGGAGGATTATATGGCATCCCATACCCCTGGGGCATAAACCCTTCGACCAGCAATCCCCAATTCATATAATTTTCGCCAAAATTGATGGGGCCATCCATTGCTTCCATCCCATTATCCTTCAGCCAGTTGCGTGCAGTATCAAACAACTTATTAGCTGCTATATGGTCATTTATACATTCAAAAAAACCACAGCCTCCTGTTGGTTGCTCGTAGGTATATGCCTTGTCAAAGTTGATAAAGGCTGCTATCCTGCCTAACAACTGCCCTTTTTCGCCCGTCAGTACCCAACGGATAGCTTTACCGTTCTTAAATGCCGGGTTTTTTTCTGTGGAGAATATATTTTCAACCATACCCTCAATCGGGCATGCCCAGTTAGAGTCGCCTGAATATATAATATGAGGGACTTTATGAAAGGCCTTCCTCGTTTTTTTGTTATTAACCTCAAAGATTTGCATAATTATTCAAATTACGAAAATAAATTAAGAATGGACTAACCTATATAAAATTAGTCGGAGATAACAGGAGCTCTTTCAAAAGCCTTATTCCTGTCGAAAAGATACCTCATGGTATGGTGGGTTTTTGTATGGTGCCCTCCTACTTCTTCAAAAAGAGAGATCATTTTATGATTAAAATCTCCTACCCAACTCAATTCCATTTCATTGTACCAGGGCTTTTTGAGTAATGTTTGCCGTAAATGCCAAAATATACCCGACTCAAGCCCCGACCTCTGGAACTGAGGCACTACCCCCATCACCAATACCCGTACACGGTTTATAACTTTATTCCTCTTCATATTTAAGAACCTGATAATATTGAGCCAATTCATCCTCCCATTCAACCGTTTTAAGATTTGGTTGATATCGGGGATCATCATAAAAAACGCCACAGGTTCTTTTTTATGGTACACAAACCAAATAAAATCTTCCTCTAACGCAAATTTTGATTGTGCGATTAACTCTTTCAGGTCATCGGGGTCTATTGGTTTGTAGTTGTCGTGCTTTTTCCAGGCTTTTTCGTGAATTGTTATAAAGTCGGCAATATATTTCTTTTGCCCGCTAAACGTAAAATGTTCAAATTTATAGTTTGGTTTTTTTGCTACCCAGGCAGCTATTTCCCAAAACCTCTTAGGGAGGTTTGGGTCGGTTATATCCAGCTCATAAGTATACTGTTTGTAATAGGTTTTAAACCCATATCCTTCAAACAGGCTTTTGTAATATTCTTTATTATAAGGCATTCCGTACCCTTGCTGGACAAAACCATCAGCCAATACCCCCCAGTTAAAAAAGTTCTCCCCAAAATTAATGGGGCCATCCATAGCTTCCATGCCAAATTCTTTCAGCCAATTCCTTGCCACATCGAAAAGCCTGTTTGCCGCTGCCTGGTTGTTTATACACTCGAAAAAACCGCAGCCACCTGTTGGCTGGGCATCAAGTGATGCAGTGTCAAGGTTGTAAAATGCGGCAATACGCCCGTACAGGTTGTTGTTATTATCAACTAAAACCCACCTGTTGGCATCGCCGTTCCTGAACTGCGTATTCTTTTCAGGGTTAAATACTTCCTCAATAGAACGCCGCAAAGGAGTAACATAGTTTTTATCATCGCTATATATTATCCGGGGGACATTGTGAAAAGCTTTTAAAGATCGGTTGTCGTTTACCTCGATTATCTTCATTGATAAAACGTTTGGTTCAGCCTTCGAAAATAATATTTTAACGGTGAAAAAAAAACTAATTTGGCTGGTAATGATTTTAGAGGCAATTTTCATACTCAGCAGGTGGACTGAGGTCACCTGATGAGTAGTGCAAGATTGTAGTAGCTCCTCTTCCATTATGTCCTTTTGCGGATCACATGGGAAAGTTGTGGAGAAAGGACTTTTTCAAAAAAACAAACACCCAATAAAGAATAAGCCTGCCTGTAGGTAAAGGAATACCCAAGTCTCAGTACTTCCTGATTTCACATTCCTGATTCCTTATTTTAGATTTGTTTTCCTGCCTTTTAATCATTTTATGTAAAAATGGAATTTAATTCCAGAATTACATAAAGTTTTGAATTAAAAACTAAGAAGCTGTCTAAATTTTATTGTAAACTTATGGCATTACTTTCCATTTTAGTGAGGGCTTCACTCGAAGTGAAACCCTCACTTTTACCCTGCAGAATTTCAGTGCCTGATTTACTAAACAGGAAGATGTTGAATAATTTTACGCAGTGTATTGAGCAATTTGCAAACCATGTTTGATTTGAACGGATTCATAAACAAATACTTACCAAAAGACTGATTGATGAGCCACGGCAGTTTATTCAGGTTGTTTTATTGGAGGCTTCGGCATCCCTGTTAATGAATTTTTAATAATGGATTCGATACAACTTTCCTGAAATACTATTAACTGAAAAAACTTCCTCGAATAATGTAATCCCGCTTTTAATCCTTCTCAAAAAAGCGTTTGTCAAAATTTATCAGTAGTAGTTTTTCGGTGGGGCGCGTAAAGGCAGTGTACATCCACCTGAGGTAATCAGTATTGATCATTTCTTCGGTTAAATACCCATGGTCGATGAAAACGGCTTTCCATTGCCCCCCCTGGGCTTTATGGCAGGTTACAGCATAGCCAAACTTTACCTGTAGTGCATTAAAATAAGGGTTTTCCCGTATCTTCTTCCAACGCGACTGTTTATTCCTAATGTCCATATAATCCTCTGAAACAGCTTCAAATAACCGCTTGTAATCATCACTCTGCAATGAAGCTGATTCAATGTCTAATGTATCCATGAAAATTTTACAATCAATCTCAACATCCTTGTAATCAACAAACTTCAGGCAAACATCAGCAAACCGGAAACCATAAAGTTCTTCAAATCCGTGAATTGAAACAATTTCGGCTAAATCCCCATTGGCAATAAAATTCAATTCTTCGTTTTTGCTTGCCCAGTAATAATTATTTTTAACTACCATCAGTAAATCGCCCTTTGATATCTCTTCTTCTCTGTAAAGGATAGAGTTTCGGATACCTTTGTTGTACAGGTTTGCCCGTTTATTTGAGCGGGTCACCACAGTGGTTTCAAAAATCCCATACCGGTCGTAATAATCCGATATTTTCTCAATTAGTTCTTCGCCGGAAACCCTTTCGACATCCTCATTTGCCTGGCAATCAATTGGGAAGAACCCGGTATGGGCTTCCCCCGAACTAATCAGGGTGCGCATATAGGTTGCATTGGCTAATATACCCGATTGCTTTGATTGACGGACGACTTCTGTCAATTCAAATTCTTCAGCACCAAATCCGTATTGTTCAACCTCAAAAAGTTCCAGTGCCGGGCTCAGGCTCACCCCTACCGGAGGTAACTGGGCTGTATCGCCAACTAAAATTAACCGGCAATTTTCGCCTGAATAGACATACTCTACAAGGTCGTCAAGTACCCGGCCTGACCCAAAATTGTTGTTCTCCGCAGGTTTATTCGAGATCATTGATGCCTCATCAACAATAAAAAAGGTATTCTTATGTAGGTTCTTGTCAAGTACAAACTTCCCCATGCCATCTGACGATGACTGTTGGCGGTAAATCTTTTTGTGGATAGTAAAAGCTGATTTCCGGGTATAGCCGGCAAGTACCTTGGCTGCCCTCCCTGTGGGGGCAAGTAAAACAGAATTTATTTCCAGCGTGTTAAAAAGCTGTACAAGGAGGGCCAGCATGGTTGTTTTCCCTGTCCCTGCATAACCCTTAATAATAAAAACAGGATTACTGCCACCTGATGCAATAAATGCAGCCAGCCGGCCTATAAGCTGCTTTTGCCCGTCAGTAGGGGTAAAGTTTAATTGTTTTGTTAAAACAGCCTCGATGTGATTTTTTATCATATAAGCTAAAATAACATTCTTGAAGGGAAAGTAATTTATTTTTTTTTATAAATTTGCAATCTGTCAAGATAAACTTATTAAAACTATATCAATGAGAACAATAATTCAGATCGCCCTATTTTTTGTTGCACTGATTTTGGCATTTTTTATCTACAAAAGTATTCAACGGCCAATTGAATTTCAAAAGGCAAAAAATGAGAGGTACAAAGCAACTATTGAAAGGTTGAAAGATATTCGCAAAGCGGAACTGGCGTATAAAGACCTTTACGGTGTGTTTACAGGGAGTTGGGATACATTAATTAATTTTGTAAAATATGATTCCGTAAAATTGGTGCGTAAAATTGGTATGTTAACCGATAGTATGATTGAAGCAGGGATTACTGAAAAGAAAGCTCTTCGGTTAGGCCTTATTATCAGGGATACGATACGGGAAAGTGTATTGACGACAATCTTCAATAAGGACTACCCGATTGATGAACTGAAGTATGTGCCCGTACCCGATACTGTATCGGAGTTTCATCTGGGGGCAACAATTTTTACTACAGGTTCAGGCATTAAGGTGCCAATATTTGAAGCAAAAGCCCATAATAATGTTATTCTTTCGGGCCTCGACCGTGAGTTGGTTATCAATTTGAATGACGAAAGGAGGGTACAGGAAAGGTATCCGGGGTTAAAAGTAGGGTCATTGACAGAAGCTAACAATAATTCAGGAAACTGGGAGTAAATGGAATGCATGAATTGATTTGTACCGATGAAACATTCGACCCAAATTTTACGATAGAATATAAATTATCCATCCAGGTTGGCCTGGATGGATTTTCTTTTTCTATTCTTGACGATATAAGGAAAAAGTTTGTGGTGTTTCGACATTTCCCTTATAATTTTAAAAACCAGTCGTTTTTAGCCCGGAAAGCTAATGAGGTTATTCAAAAAAACGACATTCTTCAGAAAACCTATAAAAGCGTTACTATATTGTATGTTACTCCTCAATGTACGATTACCCCAAAACTCCCCTGTTTTACAAACTCCCCCGATGAACTGGTGAAACTTAATTATAACGTAGCTGCCAATAACGAAACCGGGGCTTTCGATGTAGTCCCTTTGGGAGGTACTGTTTTTTTTTCGTACCCCGAAAAACTAAAAGCATTTTTTCTATCCATCTATCCGGAATGTACTTTTACGCACCAATTAGAACCGGTTTTTAATCAGGTAATAAAAAAGATCGAAGGAAAGGTAGTCCAGGCATACATCACAATAAATAATAAATATTTTAATTTAATTGTTACAAAAGGCAATCGGTTGCTTTTCTTTAATTCTTTTAATTACCAGAATGGGCACGATATAATTTACTTTATTGTAACGGCCTTTAAAACATTGCAGCTAAAATCCGATGATGTACATGTGCATCTGAATGGGCTGGTTGCTGAGCATTCAGATGTGCATCAACTGTTGAAAAAATATTTCCACAAAGTGAATTTTATCGGATTCAATACAGATTATCATTATAGTTATACTTTTGAGTCCGTACCAAAGCATCAGTTTTTTAGTGTAATCAACCCAATAGGATGAGGGTAGTAGGCGGGGAATACAAAGGACGGGTATTTAAACCGGGGAAAAATTTTAAGGCTCGCCCGACTACCGATATCGCTAAAGAGGGTTTATTCAATATCCTAGATAACCGGTATGATTTTAGCGAATTGAAGGTACTCGACCTTTTTGCAGGCACAGGAAGCATAAGTTATGAATTTGCCAGCAGGGGCAGCCTGGATATTACGTTGGTCGAACTAAACTATAACCATCTCAAATTTATTCATAAAGTTATTTCGGAATTAAAGATTAGCTCCATAAAACCGGTAAAAGGGAATGTATTTAAATTTATTAAAAAATGCACTGAATCCTTCGATATTGTATTTGCCGACCCGCCCTTCGACCTTCCTGATTTGGGGGAAATCCCTGATATTTTGCTCTCTTCGACTATATTAAAAGAAAAAGGCGTGTTTATACTGGAACACTCCAAAAGGGCCAGTTTTAACGAACATGAATATTTCCTGGAACAAAGGAGTTATGGGAATGTCTGTTTCAGTTTTTTTTGCTCCTCTTAAGAAGAGTTAGAGGCTGTATGAAATCTGTTTCTCAGAATTATTATAGTGTTTTTTTTCGTTTTCCTATTGCAGGAAAAAAAAGAAAACATATATTTGCATCACCTTTGAAAACGGGGTTGTGAAGCTCATTAAGCTCCCCCGAGGAGGAGGGGTTTAGAAACAAAAGATTATAGGTTCTTATATAATATTGAGATAAATGGTGGCGTAGTTCAGTTGGTTAGAATATCGGCCTGTCACGCCGAGGGTCGCGAGTTCCCCGAGGGCTCGGGGCCGTCACCGCAAAAAAAGTTCTGAATTTATTGGGAGGTTAAAAATAAAATATCGGTTTTATTACATTAATAAGAGTAGAAGATATTTCAAATGGTGGCGTAGTTCAGTTGGTTAGAATATCGGCCTGTCACGCCGAGGGTCGCGAGTTCCCCGAGGGCTCGGGGTCGCCACCGCAAAAAAAGTTCTGAATTTATTGGGAGGTTAAAAATAAAATATCGGTTTTATTACATTAATAAGAGTAAAAGATATTTCAAATGGTGGCGTAGTTCAGTTGGTTAGAATATCGGCCTGTCACGCCGAGGGTCGCGAGTTCGAGTCTCGTCGTCACCGCAAAAGCTGCTTGTAAACCGGGCAGCTTTTTTTATTCCCATACGATGGAATATTGTGTTTACATACTGCAAAGCCAGGCTGAC
>JAADGO010000007.1:0-225 GCA_013152355.1 Chlorobiota bacterium | reverse complement strand
GTCAAATATCAGGCAAAGGCTGGAATACCACAATTCCGGGAAGTCAAGGTATACTTCAAGGAAGATGCCATGGGAGTTAGTTTATTTTGAAAGGTTTGAATCAAAAACTGGTGCTATTAAACGGGAGAGGTTCCTGAAAAAACAAAAAAATACCAGGTTTTACCTTAAACTTATTAATGGGCAAAAAAAATAAAAGAGGCCGCGAGTTCCCCGAGGGCTCGGGGC
>JAADGO010000154.1 GCA_013152355.1 Chlorobiota bacterium | reverse complement strand
CCTTTAGAGTATATTTCAAATATTTACCGGTAGTTTTATTGAATTTAAGGGCCTCCAAGGGGTTCATCAGGATACTTTCATGTTTTTTATCATCCAGGTTAACTTTTATTTTGCCACTTTCAAGATATGTTTCAATTATTTCATCGTTGGGGTAACAGCTAATATTAAAACGGGTACCCAACACTTCGACCCGGATATCGGAGGCAACAACAATAAAGGGGCTGGACTTATCATGTGTTACATTGAAGAACCCTTCTCCCTGTAAAATAACCTGCCGCTTACCGGAACTGAAGTTAGAGGGGAACTTTAGTCGAGAGCCACTATTCAACTTCACCGTAGAGCCATCGGGTAAAACGATGGTCGACCGTTCGCCGTTTGGTACAATTATTTCGGCATATTTTGGGGGAAATGCAGAATTGTATTGGGAAATGAACATACCTGCCGCCCCTGAAATACCAATCAACAAAATAATGGCAGCAGCATATTTCACCCAACGTGACTGAAGTGACTTTTTCTTTTCCTGCCTGTTCAGCTCCCTGACCTTCGCCCATATCTTTTGAATTTCTGCCTCTTTTATCGCAGGGTCAATCTTATTGCCTAATCCGGAAAGTATCCATATATTTTTTATGCGGGCGAGTTTTTCTTTTCGCATTTCGGAGGAGCTGCTCCAATCCTGTACGTATTTTACCTCATCCCTGCCTGCTTGCCCTGTAATATATTTGAATAATAACTCGTCTGTCATTTTACAGCATTTATTATTTTATAACATTATGTAATTAAATATATTATCCCTCCTCATTCTTCCTACCCTGGTTTAGGGAGGCTTAGTCGGGCTTCCTGCTATAAAACGTAAATACCGGTATATACCCTGAGTCATTTTAGGGTTTTTCTTCCTGTAAAATGTTATTATTCCATTAAGAACATCATTACCAGGTTGATAGAGCCAGGGAATTTTTTTTCTAAAATTTGCCTGATCGACCGCAGCGCTTTGGTAATGTGGCTTTCGACTGTTTTTACCGAGATATTTAAGGATTGGCTTATTTCACTGTTTTTCAACCCCCCGGTACGGCTCATTGTAAAAACCCTCCTGCATTGCTCAGGCAATTTATTGATAATATTGTCAATTTCGGTTTGAAGCTCCGAAGCAAATATTTCATCTAAGATATGGTCAGATAGTGCATGGTAGTTTTCGGTTAACCGGATATATTCATCTTTTTTATCGGCTTGGAATTGCAGCACGACCCGTTCTCTGCGTATCAGGTCGACACAACGGTTTCTTGTTAAAGCAAACAGGTAGGCATTCAACGAACTGTTGTCTGCCAGTTTCTGCCTGTTGTCCCACAACTGGAGGAAAACATCCTGAAGTACCTCTTTCACATTTTCTTCATTGTTGAGGTAACCCCGTGCAAAATTGAATAACCTGGAATACCACTTATCCATGATCAGCGTGAATACAATTTCATTCCCTGCCCTGAGCCCTTCCAGATAATTCATTAATAATGATTTATTTTTATGTTGAAACAGAACCAAATATAAATAAAAAATACATTTTTCCAGAAAGTACCCTGGCTGTTTATTATGCCCGGCACTTAACCGGCCATGCAAACCTCCTCTGCCTTGCGATTCGTTTCATTAGGGGAATATCTAAAGCAACTTATTTTCCTTTTTTGGCAACAGAAGTTTATAATCCTGATTCCTTTCAACATAAAATCTTTACTTTTGTCGATTAATTAATCCATAGTGTTTTTTTAGGTATGAAAATTTCTTACAACTGGTTAAAAGAATATATCGATATTGATTTGAGCCCTGAGGAGTTAGCTGAAGTATTAACGGATACCGGCCTTGAGGTTAGCAGTATTGAGGAGGTAGAAAGTATTAAAGGTGGTTTGGAAGGAATGGTTATAGGGCAGGTACTTACCTGTGAACCTCACCCTGATTCGGATCATTTGAGTAAAACGACTGTTGATATTGGAGGAGGATGTGTACTACCGGTAATATGTGGTGCACCAAACGTTGCTGCCGGGCAGAAAGTGGTGGTTGCCACTGTTGGGGCTACGTTGTATGACGGCGATAAAGAATTTAAAATAAAAAAAGCTAAAATCAGGGGCGAAGTGTCGGAAGGGATGATCTGCTCTGAAAAAGAAATAGGTGTCGGGACAGATACCAGTGGAATTATTGTGTTACCCGAAAATGCAGTCAGTGGAACCAAAGCCAAAGATTTTTACAACTTAGAAAGCGACTACGCGATAGAAATAGACCTTACCCCCAACCGGATTGATGGCGCCTCGCATATTGGTGTTGCCCGTGATGTGGCTGCATTCCTGAAACAAACAAAAGACATAGCTTACAAACGCCCTTCGGTTGAGGGGTTTGAGCCGGATAATCAGCAACTTACCATACCTGTTGAAGTTTTAAACCCTGAAGCATGCCCGCGTTATTCAGGGGTTACCATTAGCAATATCGAAATTGCAGACTCTCCGGGCTGGCTTCAAAACAGGTTAAAAGTAATTGGGCTGACTCCCATTAACAACGTAGTCGATATAACTAATTACGTATTATTTGAAACAGGGCAGCCATTACACGCATTTGATGCCGATGAGATTAAAGGAGGGAAAGTAATTGTCCGCACAATGCCCAAAGGTACCAGGTTTGTTACCCTTGACGAAGTGGTACGCGAACTGGACGAAAAAGACCTGATGATTTGCAATGCCGAAGAGGGGATGTGTATAGGCGGTGTTTTTGGGGGAGTAAGGTCGGGTGTGAAAAATACAACGAAAAATATTTTCCTGGAAAGTGCCTGCTTCGACCCGGTATTTATCCGTAGGACAGCACACCGCCACGGGTTGAACACCGATGCATCGTTCCGCTTTGAAAGAGGTACTGACCCGAATGGTGTAATTTATGCACTTAAACGTGCTGCACTTTTAATAAAAGAGATTGCCGGGGGAACCATTTCTTCGGAAATTGTAGATATTTACCCAAACCCGGTTAACGATTTCAAAGTTGAGGTTACATACAACAATATTACCAGGTTAATAGGCAAAGATTTAGGTGCTGAAAAAATAAAAGGCATCCTTGCCTCGCTGGAAATAAAAATTGAGTCGGAAAACGAACGGGGCCTGTCGCTAATGGTGCCTCCGTACCGTGTAGACGTGAAGAGGGAAGTAGATATAATTGAAGAGGTATTGAGGATATATGGTTACAATAATGTTGAAATCCCGGCTTCGGTAAAGTCTTCGTTACAAACCTCGGTGAAGCCAGACCCAAATAAACTGAAGAATACTATTGCAGAGATGCTCACTTCGCAGGGTTTTAATGAAATCTGGTCGAATTCGCTTACAAAAGCATCGGTTTATGAGGGAATGAAGGATTATTCGGAGAACCGGACGGTAAAACTATATAATCCGCTAAGCAGCGACCTGAACGGGATGCGCCAGACATTGTTCTTTGGCGGGATGGAGAGCATTGCTTACAATGCAAACCGGCAAAACCCCCACCTCAGGTTTTATGAGTTTGGGAATTGTTATTTCTCGAAAGGGGTAAAATACGAAGATAACCCGGCCGGCAATTTCCGGGAGGAGGAGCATCTGGGGTTATTTGTGACCGGGAATAAAGAGGTTGCCAACTGGGTTACGCCCGAACAACAGGCTTCATTCTTCCAATTGAAAACATATTCGGAAAATATTCTGTCGCGGCTTGGTTTCAATATAGAAGGCTTCGACACAACTGAATCGGAGAATGAATTATTCTCTGAAGGGCTTACATATTCGCTTCCCGGCAAAAATATAAAACTACTGGAAGTAGGTATTGTTGCCACGAAATGGCTGAAAAAGTTCGATATTGAAAACCCTGTTTTTTATGCTGATTTCGACTGGGGGCAAGTACTTTTCGAACAAAAGAATAATAAAATAGCATTTGCCGAATTGCCAAAATACCCTGCTGTAAGGCGCGACCTGGCATTGCTTGTCGACAAGAATATTCAATTCAAAAGTATAAAAGACATTGCCTGTAAAGTTGAAAAGCAACTGTTAAGGGAAGTCAGCCTTTTTGATGTTTATGAAGGCAAAGGTATCCCCGAGGAAAAAAAATCTTATGCTGTAAGCTTTATTTTACGTGACGATAACAAAACACTGAAAGACAAGCAGATTGACAAGGTTATGCAGAAGTTTATTTCACGGTTTGAAAAAGAACTTGGTGCCCAGGTCAGGAAATAGGGGCAATGGGCAATATCCGATTGAAGGTTCATCCCTGTTATGCGTAACCGGATAATGAGGTTGTTTAACTATTCTAAAAGGCCAGGTTATTTACCTTGCCGGCTTCATAAACAAGTTAACTATGCTAAACCACACCAAAGGAATTGTATATGCCTCCATCACAGCCTTTTTCTGGGGTTTTCTGGCTATTGCCTTAAAAGTTGCCGTTCAGGAAGTTGACCCGGGTACCATTGTATGGTTCCGCTTTGTTATTGCATTCTCATTTCTGGCAGGCTGGCATATTATAAAAAAACCGCGAGAACTAAAAATACTGTACAAGCCACCTCTTTTATTGGTATTGGCTGCATTAGGGTTAAGTTGGAACTATATGGGGTTTATGCAGGGAATCCACTATACCACACCAAGTAATGCCCAGATGTTTATTCAAACCGGGCCTCTTACGTTGGCTGTTGTAGGAATTACTGTTTTCAAAGAAAAGATAGGCAAATACCAGGTAATAGGCTTCCTCCTGGCAATCATAGGGTTAGCCTTTTTTTACAGCCAGCAAATAAAAGCTTTTATTGGGACAGAGGAAAAATATAACTATGGCGTACTTTTTACTGTTTCAGGAGCCCTGGCCTGGACATTGTATGCATCATTACAAAAAAAGCTGGTCGTAAAATACCCTGTCAACACATTAAACCTTTTTATTTTCGGGCTTCCGATACTTATTTACCTGCCGTTTATTGATGTGGCGCCACTGTTTAAATTAAGTTGGGAATGGTGGTTGTTGATATTTTTCCTGGGAGCCAATACCCTAATTGCATATACCTGTATGGCGGCTGCCTTAAAGTATACTCATGCCAATAAAGTAAGTATTATCATCTTCCTCAATCCGTTAATTACATTTGTTACCATGGGGATACTTACCTATATGAATATTCCGTGGATTGAAGGCGAGCATTTTACTTTCTTATCAATAGTAGGAGCCCTTACCTTGCTGGCAGGGGCTATTATGGTAGTTAAAAACGGAAAATAATTTTATGTTGTGGGTTGCGGGTTTCTTCTTCTTCCTGGTAAAATAAATTCCACAATTTTTACATTGAAAACGCTGTTTCCCATTTTGGAAACCCCAGCCAATTACATCTAAACTTTTACATGCCCAACATGACGTTTTTAACCATCTTTTTGAAAACAAAAAAAGTTAATTGAAATGCATTTCAATTAACTTCCTTGTAAGTATTGTGAGAACAATCATTTCAGATGTTTTCACCAACTATTTTTGTCTATGATATCAAATTATTTGCTTTCTTCCTTATCTGGCCCTTTGCTATCTTTAGGAGCTTTAGTAGCCTCTCCTTTAGGTTCTGTGGCTTCACTTGTTGTTTCTTCCACTATCTCGGCATCAGAAATAACCTCAACCGTTTTGTCCTCGGCAGGTGGTGCAGTAGCAGTCGCAATAGCCCCACTTGCTTTTTTAGCCCCGCTTCCACGGCGCGAACGGCGTTTTTTCGGTTTTTTACCTTCGGCCTGTGCAGCAAGCATTATTTCATTATAGTCGACCAGCTCAATAATACACATATCGGCATTATCGCCTAAACGGTTACCTGTTTTTAAAATCCGGGTATAGCCTCCCGGACGGTCGGCAACTTTTGATGCTACTTCGCGGAATAACTCCGACACGGCATGTTTGTCCTGTAAATAACTAAATACAACCCTGCGTGAGTGTGTAGAATCGTCTTTAGCCTTTGTAATAAGAGGCTCAACATACATCCTCAAGGCTTTTGCTTTGGCTACGGTTGTAGTAATTTTCTTATGTGCGATAAGAGAACTTGCCATATTTGCCAGCATTGCTTTACGGTGAGTGCTGGTCCTTCCTAAGTGATTAAATTTTTTATTGTGTCTCATTACCTCTATTCCTTATCTAATTTATACTTAGTAATATCCATCCCGAAGTTGAGCCCCATCCCATTCAACAGATCATCTAATTCGGTAAGCGATTTTTTACCAAAATTCCTGAATTTCAACAAATCATTTCGGTTGTATTGTACCAAGTCTCCCAATGAATCAACATCTGCAGCTTTCAGGCAGTTAAGTGCCCTGACAGATAAATCGAGGTCGACCAATTTTGTTTTAAGCAGTTGGCGCATGTGCAATACTTCCTCATCAAACTCTTCGTTTGCAAGCTTCTCGTCCGAATCAAGGGTGATTTTTTCGTCAGAGAATAGCATAAAGTGATAAATAAGGATTTTAGCAGCTTCTTTTAGCGCATCTTTTGGAAAGATAGAACCATCTGTCGTAATTTCGATAATAAGTTTTTCGTAGTCGGTTTTTTGTTCTACACGGTAGTTCTCTACAGAGTACTTAACTTGTTTTATCGGAGTATAAATTGAGTCAATAGGAATAACTCCGAATTCAGTCTCTACCGGCTTGTTCTCTACCGAGGGGACATACCCACGCCCCTTGTTGATAGTCATCTCTATCTGCAATCTTACATCAGGCTCCATACGGCAAATAACAAGTTCGGGGTTTAATGCCCTGAAACCGGTTATAAACTTATTAATGTCGCCGGCAGTAAATTCTTCCTGCCCTGTAATTGATATAGTAACTTTCTCACTGTCAAAATCTTCCACCTCTCTCTTGAACCGAACCTGTTTCAGGTTTAGAATAATATCGGTTACATCTTCAATAACTCCCTTAATCGTAGAGAATTCATGGTCAACTCCTTCGATCTTAACAGTTGTTATTGCATAGCCTTCTAAGGAAGATAATAAGATTCTACGAAGGGCATTACCTATTGTAATACCATAACCTGGTTCCAATGGGCGAAATTCGAATTTACCGAATTTATCATTGGATTCAATCATTATCACCTTGTCAGGTTTTTGGAACGCTAATATTGCCATAATAACCTTAAGTAAATTTATTATTTGGAATACAACTCTACGATAAGTTGTTCTTTAATATTTTCAGGTATTTCTTCCCTTTCAGGAAGATTCAGGAATTTACCAACCATAAGGTCTCCATCCCATTCAAGCCATTCGTAACGGTTACTGCGGTTTAAATGCAGTGAAGAGGTAATTTCTTCCAGCGATTTTGATTTTTCGCGAACTCCTACAATATCGCCAGGTTTTACCTGGTACGAAGGAATATTAACTATTTGATTGTTTACTGTAATGTGCTTATGCCCGACAAACTGGCGTGCAGCAGCACGAGACTTAGCAATACCTAAACGGTATACTACATTGTCGAGCCTTGATTCCAGTAATTGAAGTAACACTTCACCGGTAATACCTTTAGAAGATGATGCCTTTTTGAAAAGATTTCTAAATTGCTTTTCTAAGACCCCATAAGTATATTTTGCCTTTTGTTTTTCTTTTAATTGAAGCCCATATTCTGATTTTTTCCTCCTCCTGGCTGACATTCCATGCATTCCAGGAGGGAAATTTTTATGTTCAAAAACTTTATCCGGGCCGAAGATTGGTTCGCCGAACTTCCTTGCAATTTTTGATTTTGGTCCTCGATATCTTGCCATTACCTATTTCTTTTAAATATTATATACGTCTTCTTTTCGGTGGCCTGCATCCATTGTGTGGCATAGGAGTCACATCAATAATCTCGGTAACCTGGATACCAATGGTATTCAATGCCCTTATTGCAGATTCACGGCCATTCCCTGGCCCTTTTACAAATACCTTAACTTTACGTAGCCCAAGGTCGTAGGCTTTTTTTGCACATTCTTCCGATGCAATCTGTGCTGCGTATGGAGTGTTTTTCTTTGACCCGCGGAATCCTTTTTTACCTGCCGATGACCATGAAATTACATCTCCATTCATATTCGCAATGGTGATGATAATATTGTTGAAAGAAGAGTGTATATGAGCTTGCCCGTTAGATTCAACGACAACAACTCTTTTCTTGCTTGATCCTGTCTTTTTTGCCATAATTCAAATTCCTTATTTGGTGGCTTTTTTCTTGTTCGCTACAGTTTTACGTTTCCCTTTACGTGTACGGGCATTGTTCTTAGTACTTTGCCCGCGTACCGGCAAACCAATACGGTGGCGGATTCCACGGTATGAACCGATATCCATTAACCGTTTAATATTTAGCTGTACTTCCGAACGGAGTTCGCCTTCTACTTTAAAATTGTCGTTAATTATACGACGGACATTAGCTGATTGGTCATCACTCCACTCAGACACTTTCAGGTTCTTGTCAACACCTGCTTCTTTAAGGATTGTGTTAGCCCTGCTACGTCCGATACCAAAAATGTATGTCAAGGCAATTTCACCTCGTTTATTATTCGGAATATCTACACCTACAATACGTGCCATAAATATTTTTTTTTCAAGTTAATGATTATCCCTGACGTTGTTTGAACTTCGGATTTTTTTTATTAATCACATATAAACGCCCTTTCCTGCGTACTATTTTGCAGTCGGAACTTCTTTTCTTTACAGAAACACGAGTTTTCATCTAAAAGCCTTTTAATTTTTATACCTAAACGTTATTCGTCCCTTTGTCAGGTCATAAGGAGACATTTCTAATTTCACCTTATCACCCGGTAATATTTTTATATAATGCATCCGCATCTTACCTGAGATATGGGCTGTTATGATATGCCCGTTCTCCAGTTCTACCCGGAACATTGCATTTGATAATGCTTCAATTATCTGCCCATCTTGCTCTATTGAAGGCTGTTTTGCCATAAAAATCTATTTTTATTTATTTCTTTTTCAATAATATCAAAATCCGACAAAATTTCCGCTTTCTCAAAACCTACGGCTACTGTGTGTTCATAATGAGCAGCAGGCTTTCCATCTTTTGTTTTAATTGTCCATCCGTCATCCGACTGGTAAATTCTACGCCCCCCTGCATTAATCATTGGTTCAATTGCGATAACCATCCCGGCTACCAGCTTTTTGCCCCTCCACCGTTTCCCGTAGTTCCTGACCTCCGGTTCTTCATGGAGGTTTTTACCTATTCCATGGCCAACCATTTCGCGGACTACTGAGAAACCTGCTTTCTCGGCATGTTTCTGAACTGCGTTTCCTATAGCACCTACCCGGTTCCCTTCAACAGCTTCTTTTATTCCTTTATACAATGCTTCTCTGGTAATGTTGCATAGCCTTTTTTTTTCATCGGAAACATCCATGACCAAAAAAGTATAACATGCATCGCCATAAAAACCATCCTTCTTAACTCCGCAATCAACCGAAACGATATCGCCTTCCTGGATTTTATATCCGGAAGGTATTCCATGTACCACCTCATTGTTTACAGAGATACAAAGCGTGTTGGGAAACCCTTCGTACCCCAGGAAAGCAGGGTAACCACCATTCTTTTTAATGAACGCTTCAGCTTTCCGGCCTAACTCTTTCGTTGTTATCCCGGGCTGAATATTCTTAGCAACTAGTGCTAATGTTTTACTTACTAATAAACAACTTTCTCTGATTAACTCTATTTCATCACGTGTTTTAAGGTAAATCATAGAATCAACCAGGCTAATACATTGCCTGCCCTCCGCCGGTACGCCCTTTAATACGCCCTGTCTTCATCAGCCCATCGTAATGGCGCATCAACAGGTGGCTTTCTATTTGTTGCAATGTATCAAGTACAACACCTACCAGGATCAACAATGAAGTCCCTCCATAAAAGTAGGCAAACTGTGTATTAATACCAATAATCATGGCAAAAGCAGGAAGAATTGTTACAAAACCAAGGAATATAGAACCTGGCAATGTAATCCTCGACATCACAGTATCAAGGAATTCAACGGTGCGTTTCCCCGGCTTAATGCCAGGTATAAAACCTCCGTTCTTCTTCATATCTTCAGCCATTTGTGTAGGGTTAACGGTAATAGCTGTATAAAAATATGTAAAAGCCATAACCATTATAAATTGTGTAAAATTATACACAAACCCTGTATTGTTGGCAAATGCAGCCGCAAATTTACCAAGACTTTCTGAATTAGCAAATCCGGCAAGGGTAATAGGTACGAACATAATTGCCTGGGCAAAAATGATCGGCATAACTCCTGCAGCATTTACTTTAAGGGGGATGTACTGGCGGACGCCTCCGTATTGTTTGTTTCCCACTATCCTTTTAGCATACTGTACCGGGATTCTGCGGGTTCCCTGTACCAACAGTATACAGCCCATAAATACAATGAATAACAGGACAAATTCAACGAGGAACATCACGAGCCCACCTCCTTGTTGGTTTATACGCGATGCAAATTCCTGGAATACAGCTTGTGGCAAACGCGCGATAATACCAATCATAATAATAAGTGAAATACCATTACCAATACCTTTGTCGGTAATCCTTTCACCCAACCACATAATAAACATTGACCCGGCAGCTAGAATAATGGTCGATGAGATTGTAAACATCGTACCTTTTAATGCAAAAGCGGTTTCGGGTAAAGTGTAATGAAGGTTTGTCAGGTATGCCGGCGATTGGAAAATTAATATTACCACGGTTAAATAACGTGTTATCTGGTTTATTTTCCTTCTCCCTGATTCGCCTTCTTTCTGTAATTTCTGGAAATAGGGTACAGCAATACCCAATAGCTGAATTACAATTGAGGCAGAAATATACGGCATAATCCCTAAAGCAAAAATGGATGCCTGTGAAAAGGCACCTCCCGAAAACATATCCAGCAACCCAAGCAGCCCGTCAGATGTTTGACTTTTCAAAGCACCTAATTGGGCGGGATCTATTCCGGGGAGAGATACAAACGACCCTAATCGGTAAATTAGCAAAAATAATAAGGTTGTCCCTATCCTGACCCTTAGGTCCTCAATTTTGTAAATATTCTTTAGGGTTTCTATAAATTGTTTCATTACGGTTTAAAGTATTTCGGTGGTTCCTCCAAGTTTTTCGATAGCTTCTTTAGCACTTTTTGAGAAAGCATGGGCTTTTACGTCAAGCTTTATTTGCAAGCTGCCGCCGCCCAGCACCTTAATTTTATCTTTTTTTGAAATAATACCAGCATCAATCAAACTTTGAACATCTATGGCAGTTAGTTTTTTACTTTCAGCAACACCTTGTAATACTTCAAGGTTGATTGCTTTATATTCAACCCTATTAATATTTTTAAACCCAAATTTAGGTACGACACGTTGTAACGGCATCTGCCCCCCTTCGAAACCGACCTTCCTTGAGTAACCAGATCTTGATTTTTGGCCTTTGTGTCCACGTGTAGCGGTACCTCCATAACCAGAGCCAGTACCCCTGGCAATACGCTTCCTTGCTTTTACCGAACCTGGTGCAGGTTTTAAATTATTCAAATTCATAATAATAAGAATATTTCAGTTTAATTAACTTCTTCAACTTTTAGCAGGTGCTTCATTTTATTGACCATCCCGATAATCTCAGGAGAAGCTTTATGCTCTACAGTTTGGTTTAATTTCTTTAATCCCAGTGCAGCAAGTGTCGCTTTCTGGCGTTTTGTGGAACCAATGCCACTTTTTACTTGTGTAATTATTAGTTTCGCCATGATTCTATCCTTTAAATACCTTTTGCAACGAAACACCACGTTGTTGTGCAACGGTATAAGCATCTCTTAATTCGAGTAAAGCTGCCATTGTTGCTTTTACTAAATTATGTGGGTTCGAAGAACCTTTTGACTTGGCCAGTATGTTGTGAATCCCAACACTCTCCAGTACAGCACGCATTGCACCACCGGCTTTAACGCCAGTACCTGAAGATGCTGGTTTTAATAAAACCTTAGCACCGCCGTATTTGGCAGATTGTTCATGCGGGATTGTTTTATTGATCACCGGCACTTTCACTAAATTCTTTTTAGCAGCTTCAACACCTTTGGAAATTGCCGTGGTAACCTCACTTGCTTTACCAAGGCCCCAGCCAACAATGCCGTCTTCATTACCTACAATAACTATTGCTGAAAAGCTGAATGTACGCCCCCCTTTGGTAACTTTAGTTACACGGTTGATAGCTACCAACCTGTCTTTCAAATCAAGGTCGCTGGTTTTTACGTTTCGTATATTTCCTGACATAGTGTTTAAAATTTAAGGCCGCCTTTACGGGCAGCATCTGCTAATTGTTTAACTCTACCATGGTATAAATAACCATTCCTGTCGAAAACAACCTCGGTTATACCGGCAGCCAGTGCTTTGTCAGCTACTAATTTGCCAACCATGGCTGCCTTTTCAGACTTAGTTGCTTTTTTTTCAGCTATATCTTTAATCCTGGAGCTGGCAGCCAATAAGGTATTACCTTCAACATCATTGATTAACTGGACAAAGATCTGTTTGTTACTTCTGAAAACATTCATACGAGGACGGTCAGCCGTACCAGAAATTATCTTGCGGATACGCTGCTTTATTCTTTTTCGTCTTTCTTGCTTCGTTAAAGCCATAATACAAATTTATTTACTATTTAACACCAGCGGCTTTACCTGCTTTACGCCTAAGCACTTCGCCAACAAACTTAATACCTTTACCTTTATACGGCTCTGGTTTACGGAACGACCTGATTTTTGCAGCTACCTGGCCAATTAATTGCTTATCGCTGCTTTGTAATGTAATTACCGGGTTCTTTCTTTTGTCCGATTTTGCCTCCACTTTTATTTCGGGAGGGAGTTGAACGAAAATATGGTGTGAATAACCTAATGTGAGGTCGAGTACATTATTAGGAAGCAATTCGGCCCTATAACCTACTCCAACCAACTCAAGTTTAATTTCATAGCCTTTAGAAACGCCAATAACCATGTTGTTCAACAACGAACGGTATAAACCGTGCATAGCCTTGTGCCTTTTTTGGTCGCTCGGCCTTTTGAGGCTGATAATATTATCTTCTACAGATACTTCAAGATCTGTATCAACTTTCTGACTTAATTCACCCAAAGGGCCTTTTAAGGTAACAACGTTTTCATCGTTGACCTTAAATTCGACTCCTGACGGCATTGCTATGGGTAATTTACCTATCCTTGACATAGTCTTTCCTTCTTTAATTAACTAATGTAACATAAGACTTCTCCACCAACATTCAGGTCGCGGGCCTCTTTGTCGGTAATTACACCATTAGAGGTAGAGATAACTGCAATACCCAAACCATTAAGCACCCTGGGGATTGAGGTTGCATCACAATACTGACGTAGACCCGGCCTGCTAACACGTTTCATCGTTTTTATTGCCGGGATTTTTGTTTCAGGATGGTATTTCAAAGCAATTTTAATATTACCCTGGTAATTTACATCATCCTCAAATTTATAGTTCAGGATATAACCTTTTTCTTTAAGGATCTTGGTTATCTCCTTTTTAATATTTGAGGCAGGTATATCAACAACCCGGTGTTTAGCCATAATTGCATTGCGCACCCGGGTAAGATAGTCTGCTATAGGATCTGTTATTTTACTCATTTCTCAATGTTTATCTATTACCAACTTGCTTTTTTAACACCAGGTATTAAGCCGTTTGAGGCCATTTCCCTAAAATTAATCCTGCTAATACCAAATTGACGCATATATCCTTTAGGGCGCCCTGTAAGTTTACAGCGGTTGTGCAAACGTACCCTTGACGAGTTCTTAGGTAACTTTTGTAAACCAACCCAATCGCCTTCTGCTTTCAGCTTGGCCCTTTTCTCAGCATATTTCTCAACTAATTTTGCACGTTTTACTTCGCGTGCTTTCATTGATTCTTTAGCCATGCTTAATTCTTTTTAACGTTTTTAAATGGTAACCCTATTTCTTTCAATAGTGCAAACCCCTCTTCATCTGAATTTGCAGAAGTAACAAAGGTGATATTCATCCCATTAATCTTATTTATCTTATCGATAACTATTTCAGGGAAAATAATTTGTTCAGGAACGCCTAAAGTATAGTTCCCATTGCCATCCATCTTGCTTTCAATACCCCTAAAGTCGCGGATACGTGGCAGGGCAACTGCAATCAGGCGGTCGAGGAATTCGTACATGTGGTCGCGACGCAATGTGACGCGTACTCCGATAGGCATTTTCTTCCTTAGTTTGAAGTTAGAAATATCTTTCTTCGATTTTGTCTGGACTGCCTTTTGCCCTGCAATCAAAGTTATTTCTTCGGTTGCAGTATCGATAATTTTCTTATCGGCGATAGTAGCCCCAACCCCTTGGTTGATAACTATTTTCTC
Organism: Chlorobiota bacterium; assembly: GCA_013152355.1. GTDB lineage: Bacteria > Bacteroidota > Bacteroidia > Bacteroidales > Prolixibacteraceae > JABMQB01. The sequence continues at coordinate 6,473 of JAADGO010000154.1, read as the reverse complement.
TAACTTAGGCACCTGCATTACTGTTGAGTAACTGAACTCTTTCATCAGTGCAGGCACAATCTCTTCCTTATATCTCTTTTTAAGAGTTGGTACGTAAGCCATTATTTAATCTCCTCTCCCGATTTTTTGGAATAACGAACTAACTTGCCTTTATCATTCAATCTCCTGCCAATGCGAGTAGGGCTCTTTGTTTTAGGGTCCTCAAACATTAAATTGGAGATGTGGATAGACGCTTCTTTTTCGATAATACCACCCTGTGGGCTTTCTGCGTTAGGTTTCGTATGTTTTTTAATAATATTTACACCTTCCACGATAGCCCTGTTGGTTTTACGGATAATTTCCAGCACACGGCCCTTTTGGCCTTTGTAGTTGCCTGAAATCACCACTACAGAATCACCTTTTTTTATGTGTAATTTTTTTTGCATTTCTCTGCTTTTTCCTTGTTATAGTACTTCGGGCGCCAGCGAAATAATTTTCATATTCTTTTCACGCAATTCCCTGGCCACCGGGCCAAAAATACGTGTGCCACGCATTTCGTTTGCATTATCCATTAAAACAACGGCATTGTCATCGAAGCGGATATACGAACCATCGCTACGGCGTACCTCCTTTTTTGTCCGGACAACAATAGCTTTTGAAACGGTGCCTTTTTTTACTTCGCTACCTGGGATTGCACTTTTCACAGTAACCACAATGGTATCGCCTAATGAGGCATAACGCTTGCGGGTACCGCCAAGCACCCGGATACACAATACTACTTTGGCGCCACTATTATCGGCTACTGTACATCTTGATTCTTGTTGTACCATGATTACTTAGCTCTTTCTAAAATTTCAACTAGCCTCCAGCATTTTGTCTTGCTGAGTGGCCGTGTTTCCATAATCCTAACCGTATCGCCAATGTTGCATGAATTGGATTCATCGTGTGCATGGAATTTGGTTGTTTTGTTCACAAATTTCCCGTAAATAGGATGCTTTTCTTTACGCTTTTCGGCAACCACAATGGTTTTTTGCATCTTATTACTTACGACAATCCCGATACGTTCCTTTCTCAGGTTTCTTCCTTTATTCTCTTCCATTGCTGAATTAGTTCTTTTGTTCATTTAATTCCCTGCTACGGAGTATTGTTTTCAACCGTGCAATATCCCTGCGGCTTTCTTTAATCTTCAGTGGGTTGTCCAGCGGAGATACAGCATGATTTAATTTCAGACGAACTAAATTCTCCTTTTCAGCTTGAATCCGTTCTATAATTTCCTTGTTCGTCAATTCGTTAATTTCAGACGTTTTCATAATTATGCTCTTTGATTATTCAACAAAATCACGCCTTACGACAAACTTGGTAGTAATAGGCAACTTCTGGGCTGCCAATCGTAAAGCTTCTTTAGCCAGTTCAAACGGAACACCATCGGCTTCAATAATAATGCGTCCTGGTGTAACAGGGGCTACAAAAGCTTCGGGAGCACCTTTACCTTTACCCATACGTACTTCCGCAGGCTTTTTGGTAATAGGTTTGTCGGGGAATATCCTTATCCATATTTGCCCCTGGCGTTGCATGTGCCTGGTAACTGCAACCCTTGCCGCTTCTATCTGGCGGCCAGTGATCCAGGCTTCTTCTAACGCTTTTATACCAAAAGATCCGAATGCCAGTTGGTTGCCGCGTTGTGCGTTACCCTTCATCCGCCCTTTTTGTACTCTTCTGAATTTTACTTTCTTCGGTTGTAACATCCTTTTACTTTCTGAGTATTATACCTCTATCTCCTTCTTCTCGAATTTCCACCACGTGCTTTTCCTCCACCCCGGTGTTGTTTCTGCCCTATGTTCGGAGATAAATCCCGGTCGCCATAGACCATTCCTTTACAAATCCAGACTTTCACACCGATTAACCCGGTTTTTGTTAAAGCCTCGGCCAGTGCATAATCGATATCAGCGCGTAATGTATGTAAAGGAGTACGGCCATCTTTGTACATCTCCGACCGGGCCATTTCGGCACCGTTCAAACGGCCTGATACCAAAACCTTGATGCCTTCGGCTCCCATTCTCATGGTTGACGCTATGGCCATTTTGGTAGCTCTGCGGTAAGCTATTTTACCTTCGATCTGGCGTGCAATATTGTTTGCCACAATCCGTGCATCCAGTTCAGGGCGTTTAATTTCAAAGATATTGATCTGTACTTCTTTATTTGTGATTTTTTTCAGCTCTTCTTTCAGTTTATCAACTTCCTGTCCACCTTTCCCAATAATAATACCCGGGCGGGAAGTATGCACGGTAACAGTTATCAGCTTCAGGGTACGTTCAATAACGATCCTTGATATACTGGCTTTAGCCAAACGGGCATTCAGGTATTCCCTGATCTTATGGTCTTCAACCAGTTTGTCGCCATAATCGTCACCACCAAACCAATTGGAGTCCCATCCTTTGATGAACCCCAGGCGATTTGAAATTGGATTTACTTTCTGTCCCATGTACTATTAATTAAGGTTTTCTTCAATGTTTTCCTGCACACTATCAAGGTAAATTGTCACGTGGTTCGACCTTTTCCTGATCCGGTGGGCCCGTCCTTGCGGAGCAGGGCGCAGGCGTTTTAGCATACGCCCCGAATCAACCATAATTTTACTCACGTAAAGTTGGCTTTCTTCGATCCTGACACCTTCGTTTTTAGCCTGCCAATTGGCAATGGCTGATAATAATAGTTTCTCAACATTACGAGATGCGTTTTTCGAAGAATACTTTAAAATATCAAGTGCTTTATTTACCTCTATCCCACGTATCATATCGGCAACAAGCCTCATTTTCCGCGGAGATGTAGGGCAATTTTTTAAAACAGCAAAGTATTGTTGTTTTTTTTCTTCTTTTCTTTTTTCAGCTGCAAGCCTTTTCCTGGCACCCATTGTATTACTTTCTTTAATGTTATATAGCAATTATGCCTTATCTTTTTTTACCAGCATGCCCCCTGTAAGTGCGTGTAGGCGCAAATTCACCTAAACGGTGCCCAACCATATTCTCGGTAATATATACCGGTATGAATTTATTCCCGTTGTGAACGGCGATAGTATAGCCTACGAAGTCAGGAGAAATTACTGATGCCCTGGCCCAGGTTTTAATTACCGATTTCTTGCCACTGTCAACCATGGCAAACACTTTCTTTTCAAGGTTAAAATCGATATATGGACCTTTTTTTAATGAACGACTCATGATTCTTTCCCTTTAAATTATTTCCTTCGTTCTAAAATGTACTTATTGGAAGCTTTTTTCTTCGAACGGGTTTTATACCCTTTAGCCAGGATACCATTACGTGAGCGGGGATGCCCTCCTGAAGAACGGCCTTCGCCGCCACCCATTGGGTGGTCAACAGGGTTCATTGCCACACCACGGACACGTGGGCGCCGCCCTAACCACCTTGAACGCCCGGCTTTACCCGACTTTTCAAGGTTATGTTCGGTATTTCCAACAGTACCCACTGTAGCCCTACAAGTGGTAAGTACCATACGAGTTTCGCCTGAAGGTAATTTTAATACTGCGTATTTACCTTCACGAGAGGTCAGTTGCGCATAAGCGCCTGCACTACGTGCCATTACACCACCTTGCCCGGGATGGAACTCAATATTATGGACAAGTGTACCCAGAGGTAGTTCTTTTAGCGGGAGGGCATTCCCAATCTCAGGATCGACACCTTTTCCGCTAACAACAACCTGCCCGACTTGCAACCCATTGGGAGCCAGGATGTACCGCTTCTCACCATCTTCGTAGATTAGTAAAGCGATACGTGCTGTACGGTTCGGATCGTACTGAATCGATTCGACTTTTGCGTTCATACCATCTTTATCGCGTTTGAAATCGATAATTCGGTATTTACGCTTATGTCCCCCACCTCTATACCTCATTGTCATGCGGCCCTGGTTATTGCGGCCGCCCGATTTCTTAAGGGGCTCTAACAATGATTTTTCAGGTGTAGATGCAGTAATGCTATCAAAAGCACCTATTATTTTGTGCCTTTGACCCGGTGTTACTGGTTTTAATTTTCTTACTGCCATTATCTATTTATTATATATTACTGTAAAAATCAATACTGTCTTCTTCTGCTAATGTGACGATGGCTTTTTTATATGATTTGGTTTTACCGGTAATAACTCCTGATTTTGTAAACCGGGTTTTGCTTTTACCTCCATACACCATGGTATTCACATAAACGACACTCACTTTGTATAAGCTTTCAACTGCTTGTTTTATTTGTTGTTTGCTTGCCTTCCGCTCAACAACAAACCCATAACGGTTGAACCGGTCAGCCAGTGCTGTCATCTTTTCGGTTACTATTGGTTTTACTAAAATATCCATCATTCTGCGTCTTTAAGCTTAAGTACTTCTTCGATCTTCTTCAAAGATCCCTCCAAAAGAACAAGTGATTTGGCGTTTAATATCTGGTAAGTAGTTAACTCAGAGGCAATTACAACCGAAACATCCTGTAAATTTCTGGAGGACAAATATATGTTTTTATTTTCTTCTGGTAAAACGAAAAGTGACTTTTTATCTGCAATTTTCAAATTTTCTTTAATTGCGATAATATCCTTGGTTTTCGGTGCTTCCAGGCTAAAGTCTTCCAGTAATAAAATACCTTGTTCTTTTGCTTTATAAGAGAGTGCCGATTTCCTGGCCAGTATCTTTACCTTTTTGTTTAGTTTGAAAGAGTAACTTCTGGGGCGTGGCCCGAAAATAGTGCCGCCACCTCGTAAAATTGGCGACTTGATACTACCTGCACGAGCAGTCCCTGTACCTTTTTGTTTCTTAATCTTCCGGGTACTACCTACTATTTCTCCTCTTTCTTTTGCATGATGTGTCCCCTGACGCTTGTTCGCCATATATTGTTTTACATCGAGGTAAATAGCGTGGTCGTTGGGCTCAATCCCGAAAATCTGGTCGTTTAAACTAACCTTTCTTCCGGTTTCTTTTCCTTGTATATCTAATACATTTATTTCCATTGCTTCCTAATAATTAAATTAGACCCTTTCGCACCAGGAACCGAACCTTTTACAACAATCAGGTTAGATTCAGGGATAATTTTAATAACCAACAGGTTCTCGATAGTTTCGGCTTTGCCACCATGGCGGCCAGCCATTCTCATCCCTTTAAAGACACGTGAAGGGTATGAAGAAGCCCCTAGTGAACCCGGTGCCCTTTCGCGGTTATGCTGCCCGTGTGTACTGTCTCCAACACCCCGGAAGTTATACCTTTTCACAACGCCCTGGAAACCTTTACCTTTAGTAACGCCAATAACGTCAACATAATCGTTTTCGTGGAAGATGTCAACATTAATAGTATCGCCGGGCTTGTACTCGCCTTCAAAGTTGTTTCGAAACTCTACCAGATGCCGCTTCGGAGTAGTGCCTGCCTTTTTCAGGTGGCCATACTCGGCTTTTGACGTATTTTTTTCTTTCTTTTCGCCATAGCCTAACTGAAGCGCATCGTAGCCGTCAGTTTCTTTGGTCTTAACTTGCGTTACCACACAAGGACCGGCTTCAATCACAGTGCATGGGATATTCTTCCCCTCAACACTGAATACGGATGTCATTCCGATTTTTTTTCCAATAATTCCAGCCATTTTTTTCGACTACTTTAATTATTTTATTACACTTTAATTTCAACCTCAACGCCACTTGGTAATTCCAATTTCATCAGGGCATCGATGGTTTTTGCTGTTGAGCTGTAAATGTCAATCAAACGCTTGTATGAAGAAAGTTGAAACTGTTCCCTTGATTTTTTATTTACAAAGGTTGAACGCAAAACAGTAAAAACCCTGCGGTGGGTAGGAAGGGGGATTGGCCCGCTTACCACTGCACCTGTAGTTTTAACAGTTTTTACGATCTTTTCAGCCGACTTGTCAACTAGGTTGTGATCGTACGATTTTAGCTTTCCTGATCTTTTGACTCATAATGAGAATTCTGTTAATTATCTATAATAAATCAGTTCTTCCCTGAACATCTTCCAATACTTTCACTGCCATCTGTTTTGGTACTTCCTGGTAATGGCTAAATTCCATTGATGAGGTTGCCCTTCCTGACGAAAGCGTACGCAAAACAGTAACATAGCCAAACTGCTCGGATAACGGTACTTTTGCAATGATTACCCGTGCGCCTGATTTTGACTCCATCCCTTCAACAGTACCACGCCGGCGGTTTAAGTCGGCTATGATATCCCCCATGTATTCTTCAGGGGTAACAATCTCGAGTTTCATAACCGGCTCAAGTAATTTAGGGGCAGCTTTTATTGATGCATGTTTAAATGCTTGTTTTGCACATATTTCAAATGAGAGCTGGTCTGAATCGACCGGGTGGAATGAACCATCCAATAATGTTACATGCAGGCTGTCGACAGGGAAACCTGCCAACGGGCCATTGCTCAATGCTTCTTTAAACCCTTTTTCTACTGAAGGTATGTATTCTTTCGGGATATTGCCTCCCTTTACTTTATTTTCAAACACCA
>JAADGO010000138.1 GCA_013152355.1 Chlorobiota bacterium | reverse complement strand
TGTTATCTCAGGTGGCGAAGTTATATATTTTACTGACCGGGGTTATGCGGATGAAAAAAGTCCGCCAGGCTGGACTACTACTGAAGGTATCTTGAAATATACGGCCCCTTCTGCCGGATTGCAATCAGGGGATATGGTTGTAATTAGCAATTCGGGTGGGTGGCTGATTGTGCAGGGAGAAGGTACATTTGAAAAGGTAAGCGGGACTTTTTCTCTATCAACTGTTGGCGACCAGGTATTTGCATTTCAGGCAATCGACCCGGTAAATGATACCCCCGGTTTTATTGCCGGGATACAGATGAATAATTCATCTTCTGTAGATGAACTCAACTGGGATAACATTGATAGTACTTCAACATCCTCCAATGAAACAGATTTACCAGATTCGCTTACCAATGGTATTAATGCCATTTGGGTGCATTTTGAGGGAGAAAAGGATAATTCTAAATATAATAATACTATTACGCAAGGAACTAAAAGTGAGATACTGGCTTCGGTAAATAATAATTCGAATTGGGTGTTAAACGATACCGCCTCTTATGTCTTAGGCTACCCATTAACCACAAATACAGCTTCTTCCGGCGATTGGGGCAATACCGCCACATGGGATGCAATAAATGGCATCCCGGGGAAGGTTACCGATGTTACTATTAGCCATTCGGTGACGGTTACTGCCGATTGTGCCGGCGACAGTGTGGTGGTGGCAAGCGGGGCTTCGTTAATGGTGAATGCTTCGAAGTCATTGACCTGTTACGACACCCTGTACATTTTGTCGGATGCTTCCAATAGCGGTTCACTTATTGCAGATGGCACAATTAATGGCGCAGTTACCTACAAACGCTACCTCACAGGTGCCAGGTGGCATTTGGTTTCTTCTCCGGTAACGGGGCAAAGTATCTCCGGTTTTTTAACCGATTCCGAAAATAGTATTGCAGCAAATGCCACGGAGTATGCCATGATGGATTATAATACTGCCACTGACGGCTGGAACAGCTATTTTACAGCTGCTACGGCCGGGGGGTTTACTTCCGGGGGAGGGTACAGCCTGCGCAGGTCTTCAGATGGGGTGGTTTCATTTACCGGGGCAGTCCCGGTTTTAAATGTCCAGGTTGCTGTTTCTGCTGAAGGCAATGGCTGGAATCTGGCCGGCAATCCATACCCTTCGGTAATAAATGCAACCCAAAGTGCCCATGCAACTGATAACTTCCTGACTGTCAATACCAATAGCCTTGACCCAAGTTATGCTGCCCTCTATTTGTGGGATGAACAAGCGGGGTATTCAGGCTCACAAAATCATTATGCCATTATAAATAATGCCGGTTCCGGCTCTTTAAACCAGAATTTTATCCAGGCAGGGCAGGGGGTTTTTATTAAAGTGAAGGCCGGGGCATCAACAGTTGATTTTACCACTGCAATGCGGGTACACCAGGCAACTACCCCTTTAAAGTCGGAAGAGGCGCCCTGGGCTTCGGTAAAGCTGATTGCCAGGTCGGGTGAAAACCAAAGCAGTACTCTTTTATACCTTAGGGAGGGTATGACACAAGGCCTTGATATAGGGTACGATGCCGGGATGCTAAAGAGCAATCCTGATTTTGCATTTTATTCTAACCTGTGCGAAGATAACGGAGTTGACTTTGCCATCCAGTGTTTGCCAATAGTTGATACAGGGAAACTGGTTATTCCCCTGGGGATAGATGCCCTGCCGGGTACAGAGGTAGCCTTCTCTGCTGAGAATAATGGTTTGCCCAATGGTTTCAAAGTAGTACTGGAAGATAAAGTTACAGGTAGTTCCACACCCTTGGTTGAAAAAGAAAGCTATTATTCCGCCACGCTTAATACTAACAATAAAGGGCGGTTTTACCTGCATGTAGGAAAAAATAACCTGGCCGCTATTCAGCACCCTTTTCGTAATGTCAGCATTATCACGCGTCCTGCATTTGGGGAGGTTTGTATATCGGGGCAGGTCAAATATGGTTCTGTTGCCCGCATTTTCGACCTAACAGGAAGGCTGGTTGCAACTTCAGAATTAGTCCACACAGGAGAAAACAATATAAATTTCAGGAATCAGTTAAATGGCATTTACATTATTTGTATTGATAATGGTTTTTACCCCATACGTGAAAAATTTATCTGGCTTTTAAAATGAAGTTGTTCAAAATAAAATAAGTACATTATTAAACAGTCTTTGACTTACCAAACAAAAGAAATAAATGAAAAAAGAAGTACAACCCTTACAAACAACCGGCAATGAAAAAATATCCCGGAAAGAAGCATTAAAGAAAGCAGGGGAATATGCTGCTTTCACAGCAGCTTCCATGCTGACTATTTTAAGCCCTAAAGAATCACAGGCAAGTTCTGGAAACCCAAGTCTGCTACCTTCATGGAGGCTAAAATCAAATATCAAAGATGCAGCACGGTGACCAGGGTATAATAGTGAAAGCACTGGGGGACGAAACTGTTGTGTGGTTTGAACCGGCCAATAATTACCTCCTGATGAAAGCACCGGCATATTCTGTTTGGGTATTGTTACAGGGAGGTATGTCGGTAAGCAAAGCAGCCGGATGGTTTGCTTCAAGGTATAAACTCTCTGGTATTGAGGCAAAAAAGTTTGTTGTTGAAATCGACCGGGTTATTAAACAGCAAAACAGGAAGAAGGAGGGTGCTCACACAAAGGAGGGCTCTTCAATCAGCTGCCCACAGGAGTTCCACTCTGTGAGGCAGTATAAATTCAGGGGAGCCTGTTTTTGTTTTCGTTACGAAACAGTGGAAATAGAATTACTGTTCCACCCGCTTATCAAACATTTGGAAACAGGGCATATTTCTGGCGGGGCACACTATTACCTTTACAGGCTGGGTGAAAAATTCGTATTGCAAAATACCAGAGGGGTAATCGGGCAATGGGAGGCTGATGATATCCATTCTTTCAAAGGGAAACTGTTCATGGAGCTGTTAAACAATGCCTACCAGATGCAGGAGGAGGACTGGATGTGCGTGCTTCATGCAGCAGCAGTCTGCTATGGGGAAAGTTGCCTGCTGTTCACCGGGCAGTCGGGGTGTGGTAAAAGTACGCTTACTGCACTTTTACTGGCTAATGGGTTCTACCTGCTGGCTGATGATTTTGTGCCTGTAGAAGCACGTACCGGGCATGTAATGCACTTCCCCGCAGCCATATCTGTGAAAGAATCGGCTACGGCATTATTGGCGGCTTTATATCCTGAACTGGGGGAAGCTAAAATATACAGGGATACAGCTCCCAATAAAACGGTGCGCTACCTGTCGCCTTTGGGTAAACAGGCTATTGATAAACATGGTTTCCCTGTTAAAGCCCTCATTTTTACAAAATATGAAGAAAATAGCGGGTTCAGTTTAAAATTACTGCCCCATGGTATGGCTTTCCGAAATTTAATCCCTGATTCCTGGCTGTCGCCACTAAGCGAGAATGTTAAACGTTTTTTAGATTGGTTTGCTGAAATGCCCTGTTACCAGATGGTATATTCTGATAATAGTAAAATGGTTTCAGCAGTTGAAAAACTTTTTAAGAGTGGACTTTAAAGAGGCTTTTTATTTTGTGGGGAGGTGCCTTGGACTGCGTGAGGATAACCGGGCAGCTGTTAGAAAACAGATTGAACAGCGTCAGGTCGAGTGGGCGAAAGTAGTTTGGGTAGCCAGCAACCACCTGGTATTCCCGGCTTTATACTTGAAATTATGCCAAAATCGTTTACTGCAGTTTATCCCGGATGGGTTGTCAACCTACCTGGAAGATGTGTACAGGCTGAATAAGGAGCGGAACAATAATATACTTCACCAGGTTAAGGAGTTGAATGCCCTGTTATTACAAAATAATATCAGCCCGGTTTTTATGAAAGGCACAGCCTGCCTGCTGGATGGGCTTTATGCAGGCACAGGTGAACGAATGATTGGCGACATTGATTTACTGGCCGGCGATGATGCTTTATGCTTTTCTCAGGGCAGTTGATGTATTAAAAAGTTATGGTTATTCAAACAAAATACCATTCCGAAGTGGGGATATTTCTTTCACAAAACACTACCCCCGGTTAGTTAAGGAAGGGAGGATTGCTGCTGTTGAGGTGCATCGGCAGCCTGTAAATACAGCCTTTACAAAATATTTCAATTTTAATTTGATCGATTCCTGTAAAATAATATCAAAGGGCTTAGGGGCAGCATTTGTACCTTCTGATACACATAAAATTATACAGAATTTTATTCACGGGCAGTTGAATGACAAAGCACAGTTTTACGGTACTGTTTCACTCCGTAATTGTTACGACCTACACCTGTTGGAGGAAAGGGGCAATGCCCGCCTTGAGGAGATCCCTGTGCCCCTTGTCAAAAAGTTTAATGCCTACCATACTGTAAAATCTACTGTTTTTGCAGAACAGAGGAAGGTAAGTGGTTTTTATTCAAGGGTTTATTGTGTCCGGTTGAACCTGAACCTCCGATACCATAAATGGGCCAGTTTCAATGTTGTTTTGCTATACCTGTCAGGAAGGGTGGCTGATTATGTGATTTTAATTTACAAAGCATTTTTCATTAAAGAAATCCGGCAATCCCTTTTTAACCGCCTGAAAGAATGGGATTGGTACCGGCTGCATTTTGCTTCGTTCAAATTGGGTTTAAAAAGGTTTTATTAATTAGTACCTATAAGAGGCACTTGAAAAATATATAGTTTTCTAAGAAGTTTAAAGCATTATGAAACAATTTGTTTTACTGTTGGCCTGTTTCCTTGTCAGCCTAAGCAGTTACCCCCAGGTAGACCTGAAGAAGAAACGAGAAAAGATATGGAACCTGTCTTCCTGTATTGGCACTGCTTTTTTTACAGCAGAATTGGGCCATGGCTTATCCGTATTAAAACCTGAGTTAATCCACCTGCCCGGCTTTACTGCCAATATATCTGCCTCCCGCATATTTAAGAACCGTATAGAACCCGGGGTCTCACTGGAGTTCTCAACGTTTAACGGTTATAATAACAACCCTGATTTTTCAGCCAATGGTTTTCAATACCATTTCCGCAACCCTGTAACCGAACCCGTTAAATACTCTACGCAATTAATTGTACCCTCATTTTATATCAGGTATAATTTTAAGGATGTCCTTCCGCCCAAAAGGAAAAAATACTACCTCAATTATTTTGTTGAGGTAAAGTTAGGTGCCGCTTTCTTAATTACCGGTCTCGAGTACAGGTATAAGCCGGAAGAACCTCCGATTTTTGTAAAAGGCAAAGGGGTACAGCCGCTACCTGGTTTAAATGCCCAATACTCACTGGGGGCAGGGCTTCGTTTCGATTATAACCCTAAATGGGGTTTATTGTTTCTTGTAGATATAAATATTGACAATTATGACAGCCTTGATGCGGTACATAATTATTCCCCCTCGGGCGGACGGTTGCGATTGATGGGGGCTTATTCACGTATGATGGTTGGAGCCAGTTATACTCTGAATACTCAAAAGAGGAAAAGCAGTTTATACAACAGGTTTAGGAAATCACGCAGGAAACTACAAAAAACACCATGGAGCGGAGGGTTCTGGTAAAAAGTTATAATAAGTATTTGCCCCCTTGCAATTTATTCTTTAAACTTCAATATATTTGCCTTACTCTATTTTTTACAGAAAATATAATGGCAAAAAAGAAAAAAAAGGTTATTCACTTCCCAACATCTACTGATAATTTAATAAGGGCACGCGCCAGGAACCTGGAATTGTATAAATGTTATATGTCATCTGAATGGGAAGACTCCCGTGAGGCTAATATTATAGTTTCACGTAAACACACTAATGGGCGCATAACTTATGGGGTTTTCCTTGTCGACCTGGCACTTTTAGGCGTAAAAGATGTTTTCTACCAGTTTAATGAGCCTGAATCCCGGTTTAATGAGATAATAGAGAATTCGAATGAATTAAAGGCCGGGCATTTTATAAAAGTTGAATACAACCTTGTACATAATATTATCTATGGGGCTATTGAGTATGCCGATGATTATGGTTTCAAACCTCATAAGAGTTTTTCTGTAGGCCAATATATTCTTGAGGAAGATGACGAAAATATCCCGTTAATTGATATTGATTTCGGGCTGGATGGCTTACCTGCCATTTTTGCCACTTCTGAAAACCCAATGCTGAAAGAGATTGCACAACTTGAAAAAGAAGCAGGGCGTGGAAATTACCGTATAGTTCATTTGGATGAAGATGAAGAATACGAGGAAGAATGGCAGGATGGAGATGGAGATATTATGCCCGGCTGGGACGATGACATTGAAGAAATGGGTGTGCCTGACTGGGATATAAAAGAATGGGAAACTTTCTTTAGCAGGAAGCCTGAAGATTCTTCTTTCCGTGTCATTCAGTATATTGCCGACAGTATCAGTTACGAACGTTATCTTGATGCTGATTTTGATGCCTTTGAAATTGTCCTGGGAGATGCAATATATTCTGAGTCTTTTCAGGAAGAATTACCCCAAAAAGAGGAGCGATTATTAAAAAAGGTTGATAAATTGATTGAGGCAGGCGATAATGAAGGAGCGCATAAACTTTTAGAGGAAGGAAAGACCGAATTTCCCGGTTCAGTTCCAATTTATCTATTGTCATTGGTTATGAATATCGCAAAAAAAGATAAAAATGACTTAATTGAGGATTATGAAGGCCTTTATAATCATTTTCCTGATAATTTATCTGTAAAATGTTTATATGCTTCCATGCAAATAGAAAATGGCAATTACGATAAAATACCTGAGATTTTTGAGAATAAATTCAGCCTGAAAGAATTATACCCTCACAGGAAAAAATATAGCGAGTCTGATGTAATTCAGTTTTGCACGTTATTATTAGATTATTTCATTGAAAAAGACGACCTGAAAGCAGCCGAGCCTTATTACCAGGTACTTGATACTATTGGCAATTTGAATATGTTGTCTAAATACCTCTTGCAGGAACTGGTGTTGAAGAAACTGGATTTGATTAGAGAAGGAGGGGCAATTGACACTAATAATTTAAGAATTGTCAAATAGCTTAATTATATGCTAAAAATGATATATACAGCCCCGTTACTGTTGCGCAAAGCGTTATTTGTGACTTATTTATCAGGGATTGTCTTCGTCTCATTATTGCCTTCAAAAGATTTGCCTTCCATACCCTTGTTTTACGGAGCTGATAAACTGATCCATTTCTTTTTGTATTCAGGTTTGTCATGGCTGGCTTTATGGGCATTTAACCCAGGGCTGAAAAGGAAGATGATAGTTTTTGTATTTGTAATCCTTTCTGTTTTTGGGGTTTTGTTAGAAGTCGTTCAATTAACCATGGGTGCCGGGCGTTCATTCTCAGTAGGCGACATTGCAGCAGATATTGCAGGGGTCGCAGCTGGTGTAGCCGCCTGCCTCTTCCTTTTCAGGGAATTCCGGCAAGCAGGTTAGAAACCTCCTTGTTTTTTTGAATCATTATAATAGGTTTTTCATTCAGATAACCCCTGGTTTAACTTTAAGCAACTTCATTATGCCATTTGCTTTGTGAAAATATTTAAAGGGTTAGCATTGCCTTTCCTTGTTTTCACCTTTTGCTACCCTGCCTCTGCCCAGGACGGTTCAATTTCCGGGTGGGCAGGTTTCAGTTCATCGGTATCCCGCGGAGGGACACTGCCCTTTTGGTTTACCCATAATCAAAACGGGAAATATACGCAGCAGGGGGGTACTTACCAGTTGTTGGAAACAGGGTTTCGTGGGAGCTACCCGCTTCACTCATTGGCCCGGGTCGATTATGGCCTGGATGCTAATATTTCATATTCGGGTAAATTAGTGGGGCAGCTAAACCAATTGTACCTGGGGATTAGGTGTAAAAGGCTTGTACTCAGAGTGGGGGCTTTCGCAGACCCTGTTTTGTTTGCAGGCCTTTCTTCTTCAAATGGAAGTATTATCCGGTCTGTAAATGCCCGCCCCTACCCAAAAATAAGGTTGTCGACCAATGGTTTTATACCTGCCCCGTTCCTGAAAAGAAGCTTATCGTTCAAAGCAGAATACGATGAGGGGATTTTATTTGAACCCAGGGTAGTAAAACGCCCTCGCCTGCACCACAAATCATTCTTTATACGATATAGCAATTCTTCGGGCCTCCGGGTTGAAGCAGGAATGAACCATTATGTGTTTTGGGGTGGTATTTCGCCGGTTTACGGGCAACTCCCTGATGGTATAAAAGATTATTTTTTGTATATTTTGGGTAAGCCTGGCAATACTGATTTTCCTGCAACTGATGTGAATGTTGCCGGTAACCAGCTGGGCGACTATTCCATTCTTGTAACAAAACCGGTTAAAGGAGGGGTATTGAAATTTTATGTGAGCCACCCCTTTGAAGACCATTCAGGGATGGAATTTGACAACTTATCTGATAATTTATACGGGATAGGCTACTTCAAAGATGACCCGAAGTCTTTTTTTGAAGGCTTTATATATGAATTCCTGTTTACAAAACAACAAAGTGGCGGGAAGCATGTGGTTACCGGCCCCAAAAGCAGCAGGATGCGAGGACTGGATAATTATTTTAACCACGGGGTTTATGCTTCAGGGTTTACTTATCGCGGTTTTGCCATGAGCTCACCTCTTTTTTTTCCTCTTGTAATCAATAATGAAGGGGTAGCTGCCGGTTTTGCCAATAACCGGGTAATTGCCCATCACCTGGGTGCTAAAGGCAATTTCAGTCCCGGCCTTCAGTGGAAGGTATTACTAACGTCTACAAAAAATTTTGGTACATACGGAAGCCCTTTCTCACCGGCAAAAAAACAATTCTTATCATATTGCGAGGTGAAATTTGCCCCTGATGCAAAACCTGTTGAACTGTCCTTGTCTGCGGGAGTCGATATTGGTAATTTATCCGGTGGCAGGGTAGGGGTGATGTTAAATGTCGTCCGGATTTTCAGGAAATAACAACTTCTATATATGCGCACTCATCCTAATCGTTTCCTTTTCCTCTTAGTCTTCCCGGGGGCTTTTACCTTTTCAATCGAGATAATAACCTCTGTCCCGCAGGCTTTGCCTTGTTTGTCTCTTAAATCAACGATTGATGTGTTGATAGCATACCCGAAATGCTCTTCAAATATGCGGTAATATTTTTCCATAATATTTATGCCTTTACCCGTCCCGTTTTTATATTCTGCTGCTGCTGCCCGGCCTATCCCATTATCCTTTATCCTTAGTATTAACCTGTTTTTATCCTCATTTTTTATCGTAATAGTTATTTCCCCTCCCGAATCGGTATTCCACAGCCCGTGTTTTATGGCATTGTCAACATAGGTTTGCAGGATTAGCTTTGGCACAGGAGTACCCAGGTCAACATCAGGTGCGATTTTAAGATGTGTTTTAAATCGCCCTCCAAACCTGATTTCCTGTATGGTCAGGTACTGTTTGACAAAATCGATTTCTTCCTCCAGTGCCCTGGCATTTGACTCGGGGTTTTCGATAAGGGCACGTTGTAATTTTGAAAAACTTATTAATAACCTATAGGCTTTGTTGTTTTGTTTTAATAATATGAGGTTGCCGATTACATTAAGGGTGTTATAAATAAAATGGGGGGCTAATTGGTTTTTTAATGATTGGAATTGAAAATAAATAAGCTGTTTTTCAGTAAGGACTTCCTTTATCCTCCTTACGTATAACAGTTTAATCGATGCCCAAACCATAATGACAACTATTAATAATGCTCCGTAAAAAATGGTGAGCTGGACATAAAATAACTTGTTCTTTTTATATTCAATCCAAAAAGTATCGGTTCCCTGTTGCATAAATATTAAAGGTATCTGCCCTTTTCTTTTCTGCAATGATATATTACTGGTAACCAGGCTTATAAAAGGGATGTTGATCCGGGATACTCTTGAAAAGGATTCATCTGTAAAAAAGAAATTGTCTGAGTTTGGCTGGTTGAATATATACAATTTAGACCCGTCAATTGTTACATTGCCTTTAAGGATTAGGGGCAAATCCCCTAGTTTTTTTAATTCTTGTTGATAGTCCAGGTTATAGTCAAGTATCCATTTTTTGCCATCGGAAAGCATCAGCAGGAATTGTGTTTTGTCAGGAAGCGGGTAAATGTCATGTTTATAGTTGTGCAGTGCTTTAGGGAGTATACGTTCCTTTATAACTTTAAGCCCTGAGTTTAGTATTTGTAGTTTGCTCCTGGAAAGGGAAGAGCTGCGCATCTCATTTAGTACCAGGATAAGGTTCTCTTTACCATTATTAATAACTATTGTTTTAATATATTCTACTTTTCGCGGGAACCTAATTGGTTTTCCATGGAGGTTTAACTGGCTGTCGAACACAAACAACCAACTAAAATGGTCTGAGAATGGGTAATCTTCAGGGCAATTATCGGTCGAGTAAGAACCCGCAAGGATCTCTTTCTCCCCATTGTTGCCGGTGTTGTATATTTTGAAGCCGAAAGGTGTGGCATACGACAGAGGCGACTTTTTGACGGTACGGTCATTTAGGTCTACCATGTAGATATTCCTGGGTTGTAATGATAAACCGGCACTTATGGTACAATACAACTCCTTGAAATTATCGTCATCGATGTCGGACAGGCTGTTAATTGTATATTTAATGTCTGATTCAGATTTCGGGATATTTAAAGAGTCGATAAAAAAGTGTTTGAGTATATACCGCTTTGTGCTTGGTTCGTATACATCCATAAAGACTGAACCTTTCCAGTATGTAATGAGGTAAACCTCTTTCTGCCCGTTATTGTCAAAATCTTCAAAAATAATATTGTCAGAAGGATTTGAGCATATCAATTTGCCCATAACGGTAATCTTCCCAAAAGATGCAGACGATTGAGTGAAGAATTCTAAAAAGGTGCACGTGTCGTCCTTATCCCCGGCTACGATAAATTCCGAATCGCCGTTGTTGTCCAGGTCGCTATAAAACTTGAACCGCCCATCGAATAACTCTTCTTTTACGATCACAGCCTGGTAACGGCTTTTATTAAGGAACCTGAAATGGATGGCTGCTAAGGAAATAGTAATTACAAGAATAACAAGGCCTGCCAATAAAGTAATCGATAGCTTCCCCTTCATTCTAAAAAGAAGTTGGTCCCATTTCATTGTATTTTATATAGCGGGAAATTATTAGCCATCAAATCAACCACTTCGAATAAAGAGACTGAGTATTTTAAGGAAATAACCTTTGGCCCGGCCTTCATAATACAGACCTTTTTCCTTCCATCAATCGAATCTAACCGGGCAAGGTTGATAATATGCTTACGGCTTATACGTTTAAAGCAGGCATTATATAATTGCTTTTCCAGTTTGCCGATGTTATAACAACTTATTTTACGTTGCCCCGAGGACAGGTAGAAATACGAATAGTTCTTATCAGCTTCCACATATATAATATCAGGCAGGTTGATGATTTCCATCCCATCGTTGGTACGGATTATGAATTTGCTCTGATACTGGTGGTTCTCCGGCATTTTAGGGTTGTTATTTGTTTCCGATACCCTACTATGGTATTTCATCAGTACCCGTTCTATGTCTTCATTGCCAACAGGCTTGAGGATGTAATCAAATGCCGACTCCTGTAAAGCAGCAATGGCATAATCTTTATGGGCCGAAATCACAACAACGCTAAGTTGCTTTAGCAGGGGCGCAATCCGTTTTAAAAATTCAATGCCATCCATTTGGGGCATCTGGATATCGAGGAATAGAATATCGGGGGGAGAGCCGAGTACAGCCCGTAATCCTTCTTTTGGCGAATTTGAAATACTCAACACCTTAATATCCGTGTAAAGCTCCAATAAGCTTTTTAACCCGTTGCAGCTATCAGGCTCGTCATCTACAATATGAACTTTAATTACTGGGGATTTCATAGTAGTTAGTTTTTGCAACTAAGTTAATGAATTAGTTGGTACTTTTTAATTGTTTCACTTTTTAATTGTTTCGTTAGATATTACAGTGTATTTGTTAAATATAACGCCCCTTTTATACAATATAGAGTAAATATATGTTAATCTGACGGCAAAATACAGGCGTCATAATAATATTTAGTTTAAAATGCCCCCGGTTAAATCTTAGCATCGCCTTATTGTATATGGGGCTATTTTCAGTTGTTTCCTTTAGTTGTTGATTTGGAATGTGCTGGATTAGGGGCTAACTTTGTTTTCCGGGATTCCGGGGAGTTAAGGTTAAACATTATGCCCCGATACTTTCCTCTTTTTAATATAAACCTCTTGTAATATAGAAATTACCGCTAGTGTTAATTTGCCAATGAATATAGTATTTATAATAGTAGCATTTACAATTAGTTTTTTCCTGGCCCTTATATCAATACCTCCGGTTATCGAGGTCTCGAATGCTAAAACTTTGTTTGCCTCTTCGGCGGCAGGAATGTGCATACCAGGGCTATTCCTACGTTAGGGGGCATTGCGGTCTTCATCGGCTTTATGATAAGTACTTTAATCGTTTCTGATTTATCTTTTTTCTCAGAGATCAAATTATTGTTGGTAGCTGTTATAATGATGTTTTTTATTGGGTTAAAAGACGACATCTTGATTATAGCGGCATGGAAAAAACTTGTAGTCCAGGTTTTAGCTGCCCTGTTACTAATTGTTTTGGCTGATATCCGTTTTACAAGCTTACAGGGTATACTGGGGATTGGTAAGCTAAATTATGTTTTTAGCCTGGCGATTACATTGTTTATTATTATAGTCATTATAAATGCTTTCAACTTAATTGATGGTATTGACGGCCTGGCATCAGGGATTGCCATCCAGGCTTCAACGGTATTGGGAATATGGTTTCTGCTATCAGGGCATTTGAATTACGCAATTTTATCTTTTGCTTTGGCAGGAAGCCTTTGCGCATTCTTCCTGTACAACGTTTTCGGGCATAAGAATAAAATATTCCTTGGCGATACAGGGGCTTTAATTATAGGTGTAATAATTTCAGTATTGATTATAAAAATCAATGAGTACAATATCCTCCATGTTGGGCAGTTCACCTCAAAAGTTTCGCCGGCTATATCTTTTGCAATTATTATTGCACCATTGATTGATACATTACGGGTATTTACCATTCGAATAATTCAGAAGAAATCGCCTTTCTCTCCTGACAAGAACCATATCCACCATCATCTGCTTAAGCTATATAATAACCACCATCTGAAGGCTACTATTACGATTATATTGATGAATTCTCTATTTACAGCATTTGCATTCTGGCTTGCTTACATAGGGGTTGAGGTAAATATGCTATTCCTTACAATAGTGGTTTTAGGGATTTATATCGCATATATACCAATGTTGCTTAACAGGAGCAATGCCGGCTACCGGGTCGGGCCTTCACTCTTAAAAACATTAAAGGGGATTATTTTATAATTAATCCGGCTTCATTTTTTCATATTCTTCCTGCAATTGTGCGATATTAATATCACTGGCACCTCCGTTGTGTATAACCAACCGGTAGCGTAAAACCAATGGTTCTCCGGTGGGTACCTCAACCCTTTCCTGCCCGGGGAAAACAATGTTTTGCATGCTGGTTTTCGACCTTAATATCCATGGTGCCGGGTAATTGGGGGTAGTTGGGTGGCACAATATGGATAATCCTGTAATACTGCCCTCTTTTCCTATCGAGCCTGAAAAGTCCATCCAGGGGCCGGCTTTTATTTGAAGCTTTTGCGGAGTAACCGGCCCAATCTCTGAAACGAATTTTAAATCAGCGGGTAATTTAATCCGTGTACAAAAACCTCCATAGCCCTTTGGGTTGTCAGAACCACCTATCTCAACCCCAGGAGTCAGTGCTTTTAGCGATATGTCGAAGTCGATTAACCTGATACCCGGCTGGCTTTTATGAACCCTGATAGTAGTGTGTTCTTCAATAAAAGCAGAATTATTATTATCAAAATTCGGCGATTTCCAAAGTACTTTTAAGCCCAGTATTGCACTACCTTCCTCAACTTTAGTTGTTAAACCGGCCACCTCCTGCGAAATATCTTCCATTATCCAGCCATCGCCAATACTTTGCCCATTGATGTAAACCTGGTGCCATGCCCAGAAAATACCTCTGTGGTAAAGATGGTCGGCCGGCGATTCTTCTGTCAACGTATCGCCATACAAATTGTATAAAGGGTGTATATAATTATTGCAGACGTATTCTCCACCCAATTTTTTTTGTGCCTGTTGGTAAAAGAATACCGGACTGCCATTCTCAAACAATTCAACACCGGCACTGTTTTTTTTGAAGGTGAATAACGCTTCCTTGCCGGATGGATTATTGCAGGAAGCAATAATTGTAATTGCAAACAGGTATAATAAATTCCTTAAGCTCATAGTCTTCGGTTTTTGTTATTTATTATTATCAATATTTATTGTAACTAATCAGAGGTTGTTTAAAATGCCTAATCCGGGCTTTCCGGGATAAACGCTTGCCAATTGAGGTAAAAATAGCCGGTTTCCTTCAAATAAAAAAGTGATGCCCTCAAAATCAGGGACATCACTTTTTTATTATATAACATTTTTTGATCAAACAATTTTCCTAAGTACCGGGTCCCATTCAACCCTCCTTTTTTCGCGGTACGATTTATTCGCCATCATAATGGTTGCCCCTTCTTCAAATGCACGTTCGATATTTGCACTTGTTTCGCCGCCATTGCGGATGCAGTTTATCCATTCTCGCAAGTGGAGGTGGGTGACATCAACACGCCTCCCGTTTATCATGGTGGAAGTTAACCCCCTGGAAGCATAATATTTTTCTGTGGCAGATGTTACAGCATCAATTTTCCCCGAGCCCGGGCTAACTGTGATCATCGGGCTGTTGGTGTCAATAACCCCTTCTTCAATTTTTTTCTTATAACGTGTCGAATCGAAGTCGGCTGTGATGCTCAAACTACCCCCCAGCTCCATTGATGCATCGTGGCCCATGAATACACGCCCGCGTTGGCGGCTGTTTGCCAGGCTTGCACTGTACAACAGTGTTAAGTCCCTTTCAGGGTATTCGAATACTGCCTGGAGGAGGTCGGGTATTTCACGGTTGTCTTTCCAGTAATAAATACCACCCGATGCAACTACCGATTTTGGGATGCCAATGCGCAGGAGTTGGTTTACCGCATCATACTCATGGGAAAACAACTGCCCGAGCATACCTGTGTCATAAGCGAAAAATTTAGTCCAGTTATAATAACGGTCGATAGTGAAAGGCACCTTCGGGCGGTCGCCCAGCCACTGTGCCCAGTCGATTGTTTTCAGGCTCCCCGGCTTGGGGTTGCCATTCGCATCCAGGTGCCTGATCCATGCCCCGCTTGCTGTATTGCGGTTGGTGGTTGTTTCAATTAAGGTTATTTTACCAAGTATGTCTTTCTTAATAACCTCTTTTGCTTGTTGGAAGACAACATTTTGTGTAATCTGATGCCCTAGCTGGAATACCCGGTCGCTATTCTTAACCGCATCGTAAACCCTATATAATTCATCTTCTGTAACGCATATACTTTTCTCGCAATAAACGTGTTTGCCTGCTTCTACTGCGTCAACAGTAATACGTGAATGGTGGTGGTCGGGGGTTGCTATAACTACTGCATCAATTGAGTCGTCCTGCAACAGTTCCTGGTAAGTCCGGTAGCGTTTTACCGGCAGGCCTGAAGGTTTTGCCCCTCCTGTTTGCGCTTCATTCCTGGCAATTGCAAGCCCATTCTCAGCATGCAGGTCGAAAACATCGCAAACCCCGGTTATGGCTACATTCAAATTTTCCTGGGCCAGCCAATCGTCAAGGCTTCCATTTTTACGGCCTTCCTTTATGTTGTCCGGGTGCATAAACCCAAGCCCCTTTGCTAAATTAACAGCCCTGTTGCCAAAACCGATTACCCCGATACGGAGCAGGTCGCCTTTCCCTGCATTTGTGATTTTAGTGGGAGCCGGTATATCGTCAAGCCCTAATTCTTTTATAAGCCTTGTTTTTTTTAGCTGGTCATACGACCTTTTTTCCATCAACTCATACGCAAACACCCCCAATACAGGGATCCCGGCCAGGGCTTTTAACATTGTCCTGCGCGACTGCGAATTTTTTTCTTCGGGTTGCTGTGTTTGTCCTTTATCTTTTGCCATTATATTTCCTCCCTTATTTTATATCTTTTTTGCCTTTAATCCGGGTAATTATAGCATCCAGGCCAATAATTGAACCGGTTGGGAATACTGCCAACGCGAAAAGCGCAACTGCTTCTATCAGTGTTTTACTGATAATCAAATAGTCACCTTCCGATGGGATAGAATATTCAATGCCGATAATAGGGGCGTTATTTAAATAATACATGAAAAGAAGGAGTGCCCCTGCAATAGCAGCTGTCCGCGTACACAGTCCCATTATTAATCCTACGCCAATAGCAATCAACCCCCAGGTATTCAGGAAATCGACTACATTTAAAACCCCACTGTTCGAGATGACCCACTGGGAAAATCCAGCCATAATCCACTGCGATTCTTTTAAGAACCCTGCTGATGTCCAATTGGGGCTGAGGAGTTTTGAAAATCCTTCGTACAACAAATGCCAGCCAATCAGAAACCGTAATGCAACCAGGGTAACAAGCTGCACTGTAGTATAAGTTTTATTGTTCCTCATAAAATTAACTGTTTAAAAATAAGCTTTCGTAAGTTTTGTGTAATTAACCTAAATAATAAGGCTACATTTAAAATTATCAAAAGTAATATATAATAATAAATCTACAAAGAAAGAGGCTTAGGACTATCTGTTTTTTATTGGGTATTTTTTTAATCTCTTGTGTTTCAATAATCTTTGTTTATTGTTTTTTAAGGGCTTAACCTTTGCAGTATTAAAACCATGGAATCCTGCTGCGAGGTGATTTGCTAAATTGCAAATAAAAAGAAAAAATAATACCCTATATTTGCTTAAGAAATAAAAAGAAAGGAGTATTGTTATATTCGTAAACTTTCGAAGGTTCTTGGATGCTTATGCTAATGGGGGCAATAAGATAAGTATGACTAAAATAAAAGGGTAAAATATAATTATATGATTAAACGTAAACGGTTTATTTTTAATATTTTATTAGTACTGGCAGTACTGTTATTCATAGGTATTATAGAATCTTTTAGTTTGCAACCTAAAGAAAAATCACTTCATATTGTTCCTGAAAATGAAAAATATTTGTATAGCATTGGAGAAAATGTTTTAATGAATATATCCCTTAATTCTCCAACAGGAATTAAAAAAATTGAAGTTTCATATAAAATTACCCGGAATGGAGTCCAAACAATCAGGGAAGGAAAAGTAAATTTGATTGATGGTAAGGGGGTTGTCACCGGTACTTTGGGGCAACCGGGCTTTTTGCGGTGCGAAGTAACCTGCGTAGTAGGGAATGATACCTTACAAGCTGTTTGCGGATGCGGGTTTAATGTTGAAGAGATTCATGCGAAGGGTAAATTGCCTGCAAATTTCAAACGGTTCTGGGATGAAGCAAAAGTTGAATTGGTAAGAATCCCAATCGATGCACAATTGGAAGAAGTTGAAGTAGTAGGCCCGGGAGATGCAAAAAGGTTTAAAGTTAGCCTGGCAAATGTAAACGGCACTCGTGTTTTTGGTTGGTTGCACCTGCCTAAAGGTGATGGCCCGTTCCCAACAATACTTTCAATCCCAGGTTCGGGTGTTGGCAGGACAGGTAGGTTTGCCGGATTCCCTGAAGCCGGATTTGCAGTTTTTGC
This sequence comes from Chlorobiota bacterium, assembly GCA_013152355.1. Lineage (GTDB taxonomy): Bacteria > Bacteroidota > Bacteroidia > Bacteroidales > Prolixibacteraceae > JABMQB01. Next base: position 9,869 of record JAADGO010000138.1, on the reverse strand, counting down.
AATAGAGGTACATGGACTAAAACCAGGGAAAAGTGAAATTATTGGTGGGGTACAATGGGTTACTCCTGTTGATGATGTTATTCGAAATTTCGTAAAGCTTCAAAATGGGATTTTGAAAGATTACCATAGTTTAGGAAAGGAAGACCCATACAGGTACTACCACCGTAGGTCGTTGCAAGGTGCAATCAGGGCAATTGATTACCTATGTACAAGGGCTGATGTTGATACCGGTAAGATTTTTGTTTTTGGTGGAAGCCAGGGTGGTGGTTTGAGCCTGCTTACAGCTGCTATTGATAAACGGATAAAAGCTGTTGTTGCAACTGTACCCGGGTTTTGTGATAATACCGACCGCCTACCGGGAGATGCCGGGAGGTCGGATATTCTGACAGATAGGCAAAAACAGCAGTTTATTAACACCATGTTAAATTACGATGCTGCATTGGCATCCGAATTGATTAACGTACCTACATTAATAGGTGTTGGTTTTATTGATGATATTTGCCGTCCGGCGAATGTCTATTCAGCTTATAATATGCTTAGAGGCCAGAAAAAAATAGAAAACTTTTACAATATGGGCCATGGTAGCCCATCTTACTGGAGGGAACAAACGATTGAGTGGTTTAAAAATATTAAGTAAATATAATTGATACAATGAAAAGCAAGACGGTAAATAACTTGATTGTAAAGATGTTAGCTGTAATGCTAATGACGGGATTTTCATCCAATTCTTTTTCGCAGGAAGACCACACCCACTTCAGTAAAGTCTTCAACAGGGAAAAACCTTACCGTATTTTCTTGCCGGAGGATTATTATACCTCTCAGAAAAGGTATCCTGTAATCTATTTTTTCCATGGGAATAAAGGAAGCCATATCCCACGGTTGTCTGCTACAATGGAACAATTAGTGAAAGGCAACCCGGTGATCATGGTTGCCTGGAATGGCCGGTCGGTTGATTCCGATATACGCCCTTACAATATCGGCTTCCATTCTAATATTAATTACGAGGCTCAGTTTAAAGATTATTTCCCTGAATTGGTTGAGCATATCGATTCGGGCTACAGGACTTTGGCAGGCCGCTCAAACCGGGCGGTAATAGGGCACAGCATGGGCGGGATTATGTCATTCTTTATTGCAGGGAAGTACCCTTCTATGATCGGTACTGCCGTGAATTCAAAGGGGTCGCCTGAGTTTTTTATCGGATACCCTGATAACCATACACTTTACCCTGTCAGGTATATGTTTAAAAACCTTCATGGCGTAAACCTCCGGTTCCACAATAGTACAGTTGGCGAGTTGGTTTACCTGAATAATGAAGTCAACCAGGGGGCACTCCACGAAGGAGGGCTGGAGTATGAGTACCAGGTATATGAAGGAGGGCATAGTTTAACCCCCAAAGAGTTTACCGATGCATTTAATTTTGTAATGTCATCGTTTAAAGATCCATCGCCTGTACCCAAACGTTGGCACCATGCCGACCTGTACCCCAATTTTGAAATATGGGGCTACGAAGTAACCAGCAACCTTAATGAACCGGGCTTTATAGAAATGAAAGGAGTTACCACAGGAGGGATGCGTATTACGACAAAAAAGTGGCAGCCTTATGGCAGGGTTATCCCTGGTGTTGAAATCAATGTGAAAACCCCTCCGGTTTATGAGCCTGGCACAATATATTCTTTATTTGATTATAATGAAACACAGGGGCAAACAGAGGTGAAAACGGTAAAGAGTGATTCAGAGGGGAGTATCCGGTTTTCTGTGAACCACGAAAGCCATCAGATAGGGATATATAAGGCAAATGGCCCGGCTGAAATAGTTTTTGCCGGGTACAATGTGGATGGGCAGGGAACTTTCCTCAGCCATAAAAAAGAATGTAACCTGAAACTCCGCCTGTTAAACAGAGGGGGCAGTATTAGTAAGGAAGCTACAGTTACCCTGAGCACTTTTAATAAAAACGTAAAAATTGAAAAGCCGGAATTAAAGGTTAATAATCTGCAACCTGGCGGCCTTAAATGGATACCTGCTGATTTTAAAGTTACAGCATCAAATAAGCCAACTGCCGATGGCGCACCATTCAGGGTGAAATTCCACCTTATTATTACTGATAATGGAAATACGTGGGAGGATGAGTTCGAAGCCCCGGTAATGTATGATGTCCCCGTGTTTTCGAACATTGGGATTGATGACGGCGATAGTGAAATATTTGGCAGCGGGAATGGCAACAACATTGCAGAACCAGGAGAGTGGGTAATGATTTATGAAGTAAGCCACCGTACCAGGCTTTATTACGATGACCCCTATATTGATGGTGAGCGGATACATGTGGATTTGCAACCAGACAAATGGGGCGATGGGTATGCACTGTCGTCTATAATCCATATTTCTGAGGATTGCCCTATTGGCCATCAAATAAAATTCCTGGCTTGTTATGAAGTGAAAGAGTGGAAGGCTATTAAAAGGAATGTCACCTGGGGGGTATTCACTATCACTGTTGGGAAGGAAGAGTAAAAAATAATTCAAAGGACAATAGAAAAATTAAATTTATGGTTGCTAAAGTATTTATGAAGTATTTAACCCCAATAGTAGTATTTTCCCTTTTTGTATTTAAAGTTTTGGCTTTTCATCCTGTAATCGGGGAATCAACAACAGTATTGGGGCAGGGCGGTGAAAAAGTATTTGTTATCCATGCGCCTATCAGGAACCTGGTTGAATTCCGTGAATTGGCGAAACAGGCTGCCAGGCTGAAACCGTATGGCCGGGTAGAGGTCAATGTCAGTACCCTGGCCGATAAAGGGTTCCATGAAATCCCTGCAGGAAGGAATTTCTGGTATGAATATGCCAGTTATAACCCCACTCCGTTTAAGTTTTTCCCTGACAAAAAGATAGCCCCCTTTATTCCGGCCGCTTTTGTTAAGAAAAACCGTGAAATGATCCTGGCAAAAGCAAAAATATTGCGTGAATATGGTTTAGGGGCAGCTTTCTGGAGCTATGAGCCTAATTTTTTACCCGGGAAGTTCTTCGAGGCTTATCCGCATTTGATGGGGGCACGGGTCGACCACCCAAGGAGGGGGAATTACCCTGCATTTGCCCCCTGCGTCAGCATGGAGGGGACACAGGAAATGTTTAAAAATATGGTTGCCGAACTTCTCTCCAATGTGCCCGAAATCCATACCTTCTTTTTTAAAACCAACGATTCCGGCTCCGGTATTTGCTGGTCCGACTGGCAATATACAGGCCCCAACGGCCCAACACATTGCAAAAACCGCAGCATGGGCGAACGGGTGGCAACCTTAATGAATTCTTTTAAGGAAGGGGCATCAATGGCAGGGCAGGATATTTCAATTTACCTGACCGGCTCAATGTTTTCCGATGAAGAAAAGAAAGATATTTATAGCCACCTTCCGGATAATTGTTATTTCCAAAGCCATAATTCCGATAAGGTGCAGGGTATAAACAGTATGATTGTTAGCAACTACCCGGTAAGGGGACTGTTTTTCCCGTTGGAAATACTGAGGGGTATCAATTCAATTGGAAGCGGTACTGCAAATACGGTATTTATAGGTTTCCGCGCATCGTACGACAGGGGTTACGAAAGGCTGGATGCTATCGGTAAATTTTTAAACCTTTTGGTTGAAACCCTGGGTAACCCCCCGGCTGCCGGGCAAATTGCCGAATTAGAGCAATTGCATAAACTTTGCCTGGAATGGGCCGGCAAAAGCTCTGCCGATAAGCTGTTCAATGCTTTTGTGCAGTTAGATGAGGCAAGCCAGTATAAAAAAGCAGCTTTACACAGGGTGTCCGGGATAAACTGGGGTATAGCAGCCAGGCATATAACACGCCCTTTGGTAGTTGCACCCGACAGGTTATCTGAAAATGAAGAGGCTTATTTTATGCCATATATATTTAATCCATCCGAAAAAGAAGCAAGGATGGATTATACTGATATCCATGGGGCTCACCGGACAATTCCTTCCGGGGTAGCAGGCAATTATGTCGCAGCAGTAAACAGGGCAATCAGGTTGATGGAAGGAATAAATGATGATGCCCCGGAAAAAGAATTTATCCAAAATATGGTAAAAGCACTAAAAATACATGCCAGTATTTTCCGGAGTATCGGGAATTTTGCGGAAGCTCAGGAAATTCGCGGGCGCAATGCAGAAAAGCTCAGTATGGCACCGCACCGCCCTGATAAAACGCCTACATGGGAAGGAAGCCCCGACCTGCAAAAGTTCAATGCCATCATGCGCGATGAACTTGACAATACCCTTGAACTGATTGATGTACTGGAGGACGGCGGAATGGATTTTATATGCCATGCCAACACCCCGGAATACGAAGATACTTTCCTTTTAGGCCCTGACCTAATCGGGCAGTTAAAGCTTAAACGAAAAATAATGCTTAAACACTGGACGGATATTGAAGGGTATATGACTACGCCGTTTAAGTAGCTAACTGCTGTAAGCTTTGCATTACCTATTTAAAAAGAAACATTAATACTAGCTCCGAAAGTCCGTGTGGGCGGTAGTGAAAATACCTCTAGTCCCTGAGCCCATGCTGAAGTATTGGGTGCTGATTCAGGTGAAATACCCAAATCTTCCATCTGTTCTTTTATATACCATAGATTCCTGCCAAACAGGTTGATAGTGAGGCGTCTGAATGGAGTCTTTTTTAAAACCGAAGGCTGGAAATTGTAACTAAGCATTATTTCCCTGAGCATGATATAACTTGCATCCAGGATAAATTCTTCGCCTATCTTGTTCCACGCCCTTTGTGCCCAATAATCCTGGCCACTGACTGCGTTTGTGTTTGGGGCATAACCAACTACATTCCCCTCAGTGTCTTTTATTTCCACTACTCCGGGTAAAACCCCTACATAAGGTAACTGGTTCCCATCGTCATCAGTATCCTGCGTCCTGCGCCCTTCTTCTGTGAATTTAGCTGTGCCTAAAGCAGTCATTTGATATTTAGTGGTAGAAGATAACTCACCCCCTTGTACAAAATCAATAAGGAAGTTCAGTGAAAAACCTTTATATGACAATGTGTTATTCAATCCTCCTATCCAATCAGGATTAATGTTGCCAAGGATGGTTGGTTTCGATTCTCTTTCATAACTCCCGTTTTTATTAACTATCCGTTGCCCGTCTGGATTTTTTCGGTAAGCATAGCCTACGATACTTCCGTAAGGTAATCCACGTCTTACTTCAATGCGGTTTGGAGTTACATCAGAAGAAATAACCAATGATTCTATATCAGGGGCAAGCTCTACGGCTTTGGAATAGTTATGCGAATAATTTGCATTTATATCCCAATTGAATCCTTTAGGCGAACTTATTGGGCTTAGGTTGAGGCTGATTTCCATTCCTTTATTTTCAATTTTCCCATCGTATTTTACAAAGGTAGAATACCCCGAATTAGAATTAACACTTATATGGGTTGCAAGGTTGGTAGGTAGGGATTTATAATAAGTTATGTCAAAACTTAATCTGTTTTTTAATAAAATAACCTCTGAGCCCATTTCCCATGATTCAATAAAAATATCTTTATTTTCTGCCGTTGGTATAAGCAAGATATGTTGTAAATCCTTCCTAATTATTGATTTAGTATATGAAGCCCTTAGTTTCCAGTAGTTTAGTATATTTGAATTAATATTAAATGCATCTGTTAAAATTAAAGAAACACCTGCGGAGGGGCTAAAAAAGGATGATTTATTATTTTTCAGGTCTTCACCCTTCTCTTTACGTCCCAAAAAATCTAAAAATAAATAGTCTTTAAAACCAAGTTGTGCTGCCAGATAGAGTGATAAAGTTTTTTGTTCATAAATACTTTGATTAGATCTTAATGTGTCGAAAATACCATTGTATGGACTTTCAGCAAATCTTGATAAAAAATACTCGTTTTCCATCTTTTGATTTAACCGATTAAAACCGATGGATATGTCACAGGAAAAGCTTTTTGATATTTTTTTATTTATATTCATTAAAATGTCAATATTTTGTTCTTTAACATCAAGGGCTACATTAGAGATTTCACCTTTCCCATTTGATGTTCCCTTTGCCCCGACAGGCCAGGTATTTTTTCTTTTCTCTTTAAAAGAATCACTTCCATACCTGCCTGTCAGCTTCAACCAATTAGTTATATCATAACTTATTGTGCCGTATCCGATAAAACGATCCCTATTGTTGTTATTTTTTAGTGCATTAATTATATAATATGGATTGTATTTGATGCCAGGCCATTTCCCCGATTCCCCGGTTTTTCCATAATACTTTTGAAGCCAGGGTAGTGGTACATATCTCCCCATTGATGAAAAAACCTTAACAAGATTATCGGAATCTATGCCTAAAGCAGGCCTGTTATTCCCTTCAGAATGAATATAGTTTGCTTTTATATCAAAAGATAATTTACGGAAAAGCTGAGTATGCACCCTCAGGTTAATCATTTGTTTTTCGTTTTTATGGTTAGGCACAATTCCTGTGTTTGATGAATTTCCGAAGGAAAACCGTGCGTTTGTTTTCCTGATATTTCTTGTAATAGCTACATAGTTTGAATTAGTGATCCCTGTTTCATAAAAGTTTTTTACGTTGTTAGCAGGTTGTGGTAAAAGGGCAAGTGTCCTTGTATTTTTATCTTCTGGATAAACAAATGGGTCGACAACAATTCTTCGGCCGTCCAATGGTGGCCCCCAGCTATCTATAAGCCAGTTATTTAACGTTTCATATAGAACTCCATCGATTTCCTTCAAGTTCCCATATAGGTTGGTGCCTTCGTATCCGGTAGAATATTTATTCTGAAATTGTGGGGAAAGGCTGACCTGTTCAAAAGAAAGGCTTGAATTTAACTCGACACTGAATCCGTCTGTATTATTTCCTGTTTTTGTAGTTATGAGGATAACACCATTATTGGCTCTTTGACCATAAAATGCAGTTGCATTAAGTCCTTTTATGACTGTTATTGATTTAATATCCCATGGATTAATGTCGTCAATACTGCTGCCATAGTCATTATCGCCGGAATTTACACCTCCTGAACTATGTTCCATATTTGTTATTGGCATACCATCTACAACATATAATGGTTGAGTATAGCCTATAAAATTATTTACTCCTCTGATTCTTACTGCTGGTGAGCCACCTGTCCCTGATGCTGTTCGTGATACTTGTAACCCTGCTATTTTCCCTGTAAGAAGATTGACAAAATTTGTTTCCAAACCACCATGCGGGTTGTCCAGTCTCTGTATAGAATAAGTAATTCCTTTGTTATCCCTATTTATGCCAAATGCAATAGGGATAGCCGTTGATCCTGGGTCCTCCAATTGTAAGGAATCTTCTTTTTCGTTTACTATTAATGAATCATTCTTTATTTCTAAAAGTGTTTGCAACAAATTGAACTCAACCTCATTGGATGTATTGCCTCCCCAAACAAAGGAGTTCAATAATAATCCGGAAACTAAAAGATATGCTTTTATAATACTAAGAGGGGGATAATAAACTGAAGAGGATTTGGTTTTTTTCATTTTCATAAGTTTAGAGGGCTATACTCCAATGTAGTAAACCTAAGTCTCATCAAATTTATAAAAAAATATGTAAAATATTTAGAGACTGTTTAAATTTAACTTTAAACAACTTCAGTATATAAATAGTATTGACAATGGTGTGTAAAGAGATTATCTTTCTTAATATTGTTATTGAATTTCAAATCATTTCGTTTCCTTGCAGGATATTTCTATCTTTAGAGGATTAATAAACCGAATACAATGAAAACTGTAAGATTACTGTTGTTTATCCTTGGCCTCCTGCTTTTAGGTTTAAATATCACCGGGCTTTTTAAATCGTTGAGGGACGAGGATTTGTATTCAGAAATTACCCCATATAAGAATGATATCTCCATACGGTTTGAAGAAGCTAAAAAGCAATGGGGCCGTAAAGATGGCGAACCTGAAAAAGAGTACGCCCTTAGAGCCAGTACGCTTGTAAACAATGCCATGGCGCATTACTGGAGGGATGAAGGAATTAAAAAGTACTATATGCAGGTCCCGGTTTGGGAGAATTATATCCTTAGCTTAAAACAATTGGTTACAGGTGCTGAGAAATATGAATTCCGCAACTACAAAAAAGCAATCGAAAGGGGGGTGGGGATATGTTCGCAACCATGCATTGCTTTAAAATATCTGTTGAACGACAACGGGATAAAAGCCGACCTTTGGGATATCCGGGGGCACATAGTTGTTGATGTTACATTCGGCGATGGCACTAAATATACACTTGACCCGGATTATGGGCAGTATGTACCCTTTGGGATAGAAGAAATACAGGAAAACCCTGAACTGGCGCGGAAATGGTATGCCGATCAGGATGATGTTTATGCCGCCCATCTGAAAAAACATAAGCATACGGATGACATTGTGGAAATGTATGGGAAAGACGGTAACCATCTGTATTATATGAAAACCGGGTTTGAGGATTTTTCATATATTGCTATATGGATTTTTCCAATCCTGCTTTTATTGCCTTATCTACTGAAACTTGTGAAAAAACAATAGTTATGAATCAGATAAAATATATACTTCCATTAGTAATGTTATTCATTCTTGGAGGGTTCTCTTATACAAAATCTTCTGATGAGAATAAGCAGGAAGCACCGGAATCAAAAGCGAATACAAAGCAAAACAGCGATTTATTCCAACGTAGGTGGTTGTATGTGTCGGAAACTTCGGCGGTAATCTACTGGCAACTTGATGATATTAGTAAAGAAGCCAATAGTTTAGTGGAATACGGTAAAACCGAAAGCCTCGGTAGCCGGACACCTGCCACCAAAAAACCCAGGTGGGCACATTTCCATCGCCTGGCAGGTTTGGAGAGCGGGGCAACATATTATTACCGTATGGTAGTTATCAATCCTTCAGATGGTAAACGCACGGAAAGTGAGTTGCTGCAGTTGACGCCACAACGGATTAAAGGTGCTGTTTATATCCCCGGCGACATGCAGGGCAACCCGCCTTACCTCCTGGATAAAGATGATACCCATTATGTGCTTACGAAGGATATTACTACCAGTGGTTCGGCTTTTATACTCCAGGGCTCCAGGGCTACTCTCGACCTGGATGGGCACACTGTGACCTTTGGCGATGATACGGCTGAACAGGTTTATGGGGTGCGGATTATAAGCCGCGATAGTTGTAAGGTAACCAATGGGAAGATTGTACAAGGGGCACGCTCGTATGATTACAGCGCAGCCGTAGCAAGTCTTGACAGGACTTTCGAGCGGCCTGCAGCGACTGAGGTTTGTGGGATTAGTACGGATGTACACCTGAAAGACGCCCTGCCAATGAATTTTACCCATATTGAACAACTGGAGGTCCATCATAATGACATTTACAGCAGGGTTACCGAACTTGAGTGCCGCCATTACCCGGGCAATGCGCTTTTAAGGGTGTATACCTATGGCGGTGATATCCATGTGCATGATAACCTGTTGACAGAGGGCTGCCATTGGGGGGTCGTTGTGAAGGCCCTCAGCCGTACGGTGCATAATGTAGAGGTAGACCACAACGACATACGCCACCACCAACAATATGTAAATGGTTACGCAATTGCACCGGGTTCGGGTGCGAAAGTACACCACAACAGGATAACATCGACCGGGAGGGGAGTCCATTTAACCGGAGAAGGGACTGAGTTTTATAATAATTATATTGACACCCAGGGGCATCAGGTACTGAGCGACTACCCTGCACGCACACGCCCTTTCCGCCACAGGCTTATCGAACTGCATGGGGTCAAATTGGAAGGGCGGTTGTCAAGAAACTGTAAAATATACAACAACTTTGTGAGGATCACACAACACCAGCCTGTCGACTCTGATGGTAAGGGCGA
>JAADGO010000178.1 GCA_013152355.1 Chlorobiota bacterium | reverse complement strand
GATTCCCTTTTGGTTGTCCTGCCAGGGCTCGAACCTGGACTCTTCTGATCCAGAGTCAGACGTGTTACCAGTTACACCACAGGACAATATTTAAAAATAAGGTTTTTAACCCACAGGTCAATTTTGATGCAAAAATAATAAAATTTTAATTCGAACACAGATTGATGCAAATTATCCAAAAGGAAGGGCTGGTTGTTGTAATAAAATATTTTGTATCAGACGGGAAAGTTGTGGGGAAAGAACTTTTTTCAAAAAGACAGATACCCAATAAAGGAATAAGCCTGCACATTGTTTATTTTTTATTTTGTTGACCCGCCAGGGCTCGAACCTGGACTCTTCTGAACCAAAATCAGATGTGTTGCCAATTACACCACGGGTCAATCATTTAAGCCTTTTCTTTAAAGACCGTGCAAAAATATAAATTTTTTCTTTTCATAAACAATCAACTCCTTAATTTTAATCATTAAACGTATATTTGTGTTTTTACAGACAACAGGATCATGAAAAAGTACAACCTTATTAATAATATCCTTGGATGGGCCGTATTTATAATCTCCGCAACTGTTTATTTCTTAACTGTCGAGCCTACTGTAAGTTGGTGGGATTGCGGAGAATTTATAACCAGTGCCTTTAAGCTGGAAGTAGGGCATCCTCCCGGGGCGCCGTTTTTTATGATCCTCGGCCGGGTGTTTTCATTGTTTGCCCCGGATACATCAAAAGTGGCGTTAATGGTCAACAGCCTTTCGGTGCTTGCAAGTGCAGCTACAATAATGTTCCTTTACTGGACTATCGTACACCTGGCAAGGAAACTGTTCCCCGCTGAAACATTGTCTGTTACCGAAAGTTTAGTGGTTTGGGGTAGCGGCCTTGTCGGGGCACTGGCTTATACTTTTACCGATTCGTTCTGGTTTTCGGCAGTAGAAAGCGAAGTATATGCTTTATCTTCACTGTTTACCGCTGTTGTTTTTTGGGCTATCTTAAAATGGGAAAATTCTGCGGATAAACCGTATGCCAACAGGTGGATTATTTTAATTGCCTATTTAATGGGGCTATCCGTAGGAGTGCATCTTTTAAACCTCCTGGCAATCCCTGCCATGGTATTTGTCTATTATTTTAAAAAATACACCGTAACCTGGAAAGGGGCTATTGGGGCATTTTTGATCTCAATAGGAATACTGGGGAGTATCCAATATATTATAATCCCCGGTGTGGCAAAGGTAGCTTTCGGGTTCGATTACTTTTTTGTGAATACTATCGGGTTGCCTTTCAATTCGGGGGTTTTGATTTTAATTGCTTCATTAATTGCCTTATCGGTTTTTGTCATTAGGTATACCCATGAAAAGAATATGTATTTATGGAATACCGTTGCACTTTCTATTATTGTGATTCTGATCGGCTACTCTACATTTGCACTGATCTTAATCCGTTCATCGGCAAATCCGCCAATGAACCAAAACCATCCGGATAATGCTTACAAGTTGTTGTATTACCTAAACCGGGAACAATATGGTAACAGGCCCCTGTTTTACGGGCAGTATTATTCAGCCCCCTCAATCGGCATATCGGGAGAGGAAGCTGTGTACAACAAGGTTGACGGGAAATATAAAAAGACCGGGACTACGCCATCGGGCACTGAATACAATTCAAAATTCACCACCTTCTTCCCACGGATGTATAGTAGCAACAGCGACCATATAAAGGCGTATAAAGAGTGGGGCGAAGTAAAAGGCAGGAAGATAAGGGTGAGGGACAGAGGTAAAATGAAGACTATTATCAAACCTACTTTCCTTGAGAATATCAGATTTTTCTTAAAATACCAGGTGGGGTATATGTACATGCGGTATTTTATGTGGAATTTTGCCGGGAGGCAGAATGATGTGCAGGGGCTGGGAGGGCCTCGGTATGGGAACTGGATAAGCGGCATCAAATTCCTGGATGAAATGAGATTGGGGGATATTGACAACCAAACGGTTGAGTTGAGGAACGACCCGTCAACAAATAAATATTACCTGCTCCCACTGCTTTTTGGGATAATCGGGTTACTCTATCAGTACCGGCAGGGTAGTGCGGGTAAAAAAGGGTTTACAGTTACCATGCTGCTATTTTTCTTTACAGGCATTGCCATTGTTATTTACCTGAACCAAACGCCCATGCAGCCCCGTGAACGGGATTATGCTTATTCCGGTTCGTTCTATGCGTTTTCAATCTGGATTGGATTGGCGATCCCTGCTTTTTATGCGTTTTTCAGGAAAATAGCAAAAGGGCCATTGGTTGCAGGTGCTATCATACTTGTGTCGTTAGCATTGGTGCCTGGTATTTTAGCTTCGGAGAACTGGGACGACCACGACCGTTCGGATAGGTATATGACTCGTGATTTTGCAAAAAATTACCTTGAATCGTGTGCTCCGAATGCTTTGTTGTTTACCTATGGCGATAACGATACATTCCCTTTATGGTATGTCCAGGAAGTTGAAGGGGTAAGGCCTGATGTGCGGATTATTAACCTCGGCTACATGGGTATGGACTGGTATATTGAACAGCAAACTTGGGCACAGAACGAGTCGGCTCCCATCCCGTTTTCGTTCGAAAGAGACAAATATTACATGGGGAGGCGCGACATTGTAATTTTGCAGGAAAGGACAAAAGAACCTGTGGAACTGAGCGAAGCCATGAAGTTCCTGCAAAGCGAAGATGTGCGGTCGAAAGTAAAAGTTATGAGTGGGAAAATGGTTGATTTCCTACCCTCAAAAAAATTCTATATAAATGTTGATAAAGAAAAAGTATTGGAATCGGGCACTGTCAAACCTAAAGATTCTTTGCTGATTGCCGATAAGATAGAGATTTCTATAAACAAATCGTACCTGACGAAGAGCGAATGGGCTGTATTAAATATAATTGCAGCCAATAATTGGGAACGGCCTATGTATTTCGACCATAGTTTAATTTTTACTAACCATATTTTTGTGAAAGCATGGCTGCAACTCGAAGGGCTTGCCTACAGGCTTGTCCCCATTAAATCAACGAATAAAGGTATTTTTACCGGAAGGATCGACTCAGATATCCTATACGATAATGTGATGAATAAATTTGTATGGGGGAATATTACCAGCCCCGATGTGTACATTGATGATTATAATGAAAGGGAGATACGGATCGTACAGGCACGGTATATATTTGCCAGGTTGGCGCAACAACTGACCAAAGAAGGGAAGCAAGACTCGGCAATTGCTGTAATTGACAGGCTTAACGAGATATTACCCAATGAAAGGATTCCCTGGGCTTATGATTCTTTCCCGGCTGCAGAACAGTATTATGCTGCCGGAGCAATGGAGAAAGGCGATAATATGGTTCGCACAATGGCACAAAACAGCTTTGATAATATCGAGTACTACTTGTCTGTACCTTCCGTTTATTCAGGCTCTGTAAAAACCGATTTAAGCCGTGAAATTTCCAACCTGAGGAATCTGACAATTATCACCCGGAACTATAAACAAAATGAGCTGAGTAAAGAGTTAGATGAAAAATTGCAGGCATTTATTGCCAAAATGAAAGCTAAATCGGAAGAAGTGCCGAATTGATGAGGGAATCTATCCTAATATGCCGGGGAATAATTGAAATATGGTGGTAAGCAATACAGCCCATCCTGTAATCGAAAGTACCATGTAGGCAACCACATGTTTTTTCCCCGCATAATATTTGTTAGTGAGGAATGCACCCAGGGGGATGGTCAGGAAAACCGGGGTGGCAATAATAATACCCCAAAACCCGTAATTATTCCTAAGCCGGGCAATTAACCGGTTTCTTCTGGTAAATACCTTCCTTGGCCGTTTCCTGCCCGTAAACCGTAACAATATACGAAGTTTTGATTTTATTGAAGCAGGGAACTTCTTCCAGGTTTTTGACCAAAGAATATAGGATTTTTGAATAACCCAGCCACTTAAATAGTAAAAGAATAAAAACCCCCCAATGCCCCCGGCTAAAACTGCCAGTAATGCCTCTTTATACTCCAATCCTATCAGCATGGCGTAAGGAATTGTGAGGATATATTTAAAAGAGGCCAGCAATGCTACATGTAATAATTTAAATACCATCTCCTCTGAACCTTCAAATTCAAATTATAACGGTAAATTTTTAAAATTGTTTTTTTTACGGGTTCTTTTTGTCAGAAATTTAATGATTCTTAACCTTTTTTAAACAACTTCAAATTCTGGAATAGCATTTGTATATTTGTTACGCTAATAAATATCTTAAAAATGCTGGAAAGAATTCCAATTTACGAGTTGCCTTTTGGGAAAGAGGGAGATCTGGCGTTCAAAATATACCGGGTTCAGGGGGCACAGATCAACAGAAAGGACTACCCGCACAAAACACAACTACCGCACAAACATAATTATTATGAATTATGCTTCTTTACTGATGGTGGGGGTATGCACGAAATTGATTTTAAGACTTACCCGATAGTAGCTCCCAGTATTCATTTTTTAAAACCCGGGCAGGTACATTTAATCCGAAGAGGGGAGCAATACAAAGGGTACCTGATCGTTTTTTCTGAAGAATTCTTCATTTTGAGATTTCAGAATATGGAAATAATCCCGGGCTACCCGCTTATTGCCCACCTTGCTGATGGGCCGGTTTTAAAACTGGATAAATCAGGTTATGAGAAATTCCATCACATTATTGAAGATATAAATCAGGAGCTTGAGAATAATGATGCCGACACAGAGGAAATAATTATAGCCTACCTGAAGCTTTTTTTCCTGAAGTTGAGGCAGAACTTTTCAAAGCTTGTTAAAACGACCGGCAACCCACAGGGTAGCACAAAGCAAATAGTGTATCGTTTCAATCAATTGGTTGACCAGTACCACAATCAAATCCATCATGTAAAGGAATATGCAGAGCTTTTAGGTGATTCGCCTATCCGGCTCAACAGGGCTGTTAAAGAAGTAACAGGAGAAACAGCCAGTGAGATAATTATTAAGCGTTTGATCCTTGAGGCTAAACGGCTGCTGCTCTATTCTGAATTGAGCAACAAAGAAATAGCTTATAAACTGAATTATGAAGATCCCTCGTATTTTAGCCGTATTTTCAGGAAGAAGGCCGGCTACTCGCCATCTGCTTTCAGGGAGGCAATGAGAGGGCGTTACAACAGTAATAAACAGTAATTTTTAGGGGCTGTTATAGCTTTTTGTCCCATAAGCTGCGATACGAGGAGTCGCGCCTGAAAGTTTTATTTTTACATTTTGGGCAGGTTGCCCTGTTCAGGCGGTGTATGTTGGTGAGTTTTAAACGCCTGTTGCAGGCAGTACACCTGAAGCTGCTTTTATGATAGGTTTTCCCTTCATCATAAACTTTAATTTCAACCTTATCATACAACAATTTGCATTTGTAGCACAGATAAACCTGGAATGCTGCTTTAATCTGGAGGTTTTTATGTGATTCTGACAGGCTGACGATTTTATTGTGGGTTTTGTAATGGAATAATTTCTTTTTCAATGCGAAATAATCATCAACTGACTGAGGGTGGACAAGGAAACCATGCCCCTGGTTAAAATGTTCTTCATAACCACATTTTTGACATTTGTATACATAAGCATATCCCATACGCTGCCAGGCTGTTTGATCCTGTCTGAAATATACCCAAAAAATTATTGATTATGAAAGTTTTAGAATAAAATTTTTCACTAGTGCCAGGCGGGCTCGGAAATTGACCTTCCTTTGCTCTTACAGGCTGTGAACCGTTTCAAAAAAACTGTTTTAATTCTATTATGAATGTTGAATTTACAACCTTGGTATCGTCATCCCCCCGTCAACAAGCACAACCTGCCCGGTAGAGTAGGGCAGGTATCCTATTGCCATGGCAGCAGCTACTTTCCCCACATCTTCGGGCAACCCCCACCGCTTTTGGATGCACAATCCATCTTCAATCAGTTTGTCGTATTTTTGTTTCACTCCCGAGGTCATGTCGGTTTGGGTAATACCGGGTTGTATTTCGTAAACAGGGATATCGAATTCGCCCAGCCTGGTTGCCCACAGTTTTGTTGCCATTGAAATACCTGCCTTAGAGATGCAATATTCGCCCCGGTTTACAGAAGCCATTGTTGCCGAAACCGATGAAACATTGATAATACAACACGGCGATCCGGGATTCCCGGCTTTCAACTCTACCATCTGCCTGGCAACCAATTGAGTCAGGAAAAAAGGGCCTTGCAGGTTTACGCCCAACACATACTCAAAACTTTCCTCGCTGGCTTCCATGATGTCTTTTCGCTCTTTAGGTGCAATGCCGGCATTGTTGACTAACACATTCAGGCTGCCAAACTCTTTTAAAACAGCATTAAGGATATTTTCCCTGTCTGTTTTTTTGGAAATATCGCCCCGGGCATAAATTACCTTTACTCCAAATCCGGCCAGTTCATCTAAAACAGGTTGGACAGATTCCTGGTTCCGCACCCCGTTTATGGCAAGGTTAAAGCCTGCTTTTGCCAGTTCTTTGGCTATGCCCAGCCCAATGCCACGCGAACCCCCGGTTATTAATGCTGAAGGAAGCCCTTTTAATCCCTCTCGTGGGGATTTTCCCGTATTCCTTTTTATTTGATTCATACTGTGCTATTTTTTAATTCTTTTACTCCTTCGCCCCTGAAAAAGTTTATTATGAAGCCCACTTTGCCTACCGGGGGAGGTATTCCTGCCAGGCATCAGGCATTGAGGGGGTTTATTTCAACCCATTTGCGTTTTGCCCAGCTTTCCAATCCTTTTTCAGCTAATTGTACCCCTTTTGCCCCTTCTAATAAATCCCAACGGAAGGGTTCGTTCTTCACCACATATTTCAGGAATAATTCCCATTGTGCTTTGAATGCGTTATCATATACTTCCTGCCCGGGGACTTCCGACCAACCATCGTAAAAATTAATGGGCTGGTCAACATCCGGATTCCAAACAGGCCTTGGGGTATTGCCATAGTGTTGAGTCCGGCATTCGCGCAATCCGGCAACGGCAGACCCTTTGGCTCCATCAACCTGGATAGTTAACAGGTCGTCTCTTCGTACCCTGGTTACCCACGATGAATTGAAATGGGCAATAACCCCGCCCTCCAGTTCGAATGTTGCATAAGCTGCATCATCGGCTGTACATTTATATGGATTGCCTTGTTCATCGATACGTTCGGGTATGTGAGTTGCCCCCAGGCAGGAAACATTTCTCACCTCCCCAAACAGGTTGTCCAACACGTACCTCCAGTGGCATAGCATGTCGATAATAATTCCGCCATCGTCTTCTTTGCGGTAGTTCCAGCTTGGCCGTTGTGCAGGGATTGTATGCCCTTCGAACACCCAGTAGCCAAATTCCCCTCTTACCGAAAGGATTTTCCCAAAGAAATCATTTTCAATCAGCCGTTTTAACTTAATCATTCCGGGAAGCCATAGTTTATCCTGTACTACACCATGTTTAACCCCTGCATTTTCACAAACCTGATACAATTCGAGTGCAGTTTTTGTATCCATTGCAATTGGTTTTTCACAATAAACGTGTTTCCCGGCTTTTGCTGCCTGTTTCACCGCATTGGCACGCCTTCCTGTGGTTTGGGCATCAAAATAGATTTGGTATGACGGGTCGTTCATTACATCGTCCAGGTTGGTTGTCCATTTTTTCACCCCCGACATCTCAGAAAGCTTTTTTAACTTAACCTCATTCCTCCCAACTAAAACAGGGTCGGGCATAATAAATTCGGTGGGGCTTACCTGTACGCCTCCTTGTTTGATAATTTCAACAACCGACCGCATTAAATGCTGGTTGGTGCCCATCCTCCCGGTAACACCGTTCATTATAATCCCAATTTTATGAATTGTAGCTTTTGAACTCATTTTATGTATGTTTTAAGTATGCTTGAATTATTTTATTCAGGAATTCATCCTGGCCCATCCCCCAATATTTATTTGAGAATATTTCAACCTCGTTGAATCCGTTGAATCCTGTTTTTTCAACCCATTCACGTATTTGAGGGACATTGATACAACCCTCTCCCATTAACCCTCTGTCGAGGAGCAGGTCGGTAGTAGGGGTTTTCCAGTCGCAAACATGGAAAGCAAATAGTTTCCCGTTTTCTCCGCAACGGTAAATCTCTTTCTCCAAATCGGGGTCCCACCACAAGTGGTAAACATCGACAGCTACACCAACATATTCTGAATTAATTTCTTCAGCCATATCATTTGCCTGCTTTATAGTATTGACAGCCGAACGGTCATCGGCATACATTGGGTGGAGCGGCTCAATAGCTAGTTTAACCCCGCATTTTTGAGCCTGTGGCAGCACTTTAGCAATCCCTTCTTTTATCTGGCTTCGTGATTTTTCGAGTGGTTGTGCAGGTTCGGCCCCGCAAACTAAAACAACGAGTGGCGCACCGATTGCTGCTGCTTCGTCAATCGCCTTTAGGTTATCATCGATGGCTAGTTGCCTTTTTTCAGCCGAGGCAGATGGGAAAAAGCCTCCCCGGCATAGCGAAACCACCTCCAGCCCTGCCGAACGGATTATCCTGCCCGACTTATAAATATCCCGGCCTTCCAGAGCATCGCGCCAAACGGTAATACCCTTTACGCCTGCTTTGGCATATTTCTCAACAGCAACCTCCAATTGCCAGGGTTTTGTGGTAATTGTGTGGATACAGAGTTTCGATAAATTATTTATTTCTGATGGCATAGTTTTTTAGTTTCTATTGAGCAAGTGGCTCAATGTCGCCTGCTAAATGGTTAAACGGCACAGTTAAAGAATGTATAATATTTTTCGTTATTAATTATTCTCTGAAGGTAAAGTGCTACCTCGCGTGCATGGTAATCGCCCCACATAGATGATTCGCCGGATGCAACTTTTTTGCCTTCGGGGATATTGTCCCAACCATTTGGCTGGTGGTAAATACTGTGCAGAATCAATCCCTGGTGGCAAGGGCCGGTGCTTAAATAAGGGCTTTCGAACAGTGTATTTATGATTGTCAAACCTGCCTGCCAGTATTTTTCCCCGTTTTTTGTATCTCCTTTACCTAAAAGGTACCTGCCCAGCCTTAACAACCCTTGTGCCCCGATTGCCGCAGCCGAACTATCCACAGGCTCCCATGTATTGTATGGATCGGCTGGTTTTTCAAGGTAATCCCCTAATTTGTGCAAATTGGGTGCTCCCGTATCCCAGTAGGGTATCCCGTCTGTCGGAGTATTCTCAATGTAAAAATCGCAGGTTGCTTTTGCAGCTTTTAGCATCATGCCGGTATTTTTTTCTCTTCCTCCCCAAGTATCCAGTTCTAAGTCTGAGACTTGATCCAGGAACTCCAGTTCTTCGGCAAAACCACACATAGCCCAGGCTAATCCCCTTGTCCATGTGGAGAAACCGGTGTACCCCTGCTGGGAATTAGGGCAACGGAAATTACCATCGTTGGTATTAAAAATACTTTCGTGTGCCGTACGCCCCCAAACATCATAACTGTCGCGCCCTTCGCCATAATAAACCGAGTAACTGGCAGTTGCTGCGATATGTTGCAACGCACGTCCTAAAAGAGGTATCTTAATATCATTTTCGCCTTGTAGCAGATGCCCTAACTGATGGCTAACCATAACAATGCGGCACGACCGGATAGTATCGACAAAAAGTGAATGCGGCCCGTTAAACGAATAGATAAAGCCCCCGTCTTTGGTTTTTGTCCACCGGCAGGCCTGGACAGCCCCCGAAATCTTAATGGCCAATTCATAAAAATTCTTTTCCCATTCGTTAAACCTGGTTTTTCCTTCTTTCATTAAGCGGAGAAGGTTCCCATAAGTACTCAGGTTGTTGAACCCATGGTCGTGTACACCAATGTGGCTGATGTGTGGAGCCATTTTCTCAAGGGTGTTTTTTTTACCATATTCGAGGAAATAGTTTTCTCCGGTAGCATCGAACTGCAGAATTGCCGAACCAAACTGAAAACCCTGAGTCCATTCTGTCCACCCTCGTGTAGAGTACCTGCCATTGACCGTGAAAACAGGAGACCCTTTGACAGCATCATAATTTTTATCGATAAGCCTGATCTTTTCTCCGGAAAGCTCCCAGAAAAGAGCCAGCTTATTTTTTAAGTCTTCAGAATTTATCTGATAATCAATATTTATCATCTTTACATTTTAACTTTAAACAACTTCATTGTACAAAAGTAAGGAGTACAGTTAAATGAGCTTGGTATTTAATTTTATTTTTCTGGTACATTCAAAGCAAAATGCCTTCCTTGTTTATACCAGTTTTTAGAGGCCTCATTGATTCTTCGTATATTTTTTTACACCCAATAAGGAATATTCAAATTTCATTACTTCCTGATTTTAGATTAGTTTTGATATTTACTCGTTAAAATTCGTTAAATTCTTTTAGTGGCAACAAAGAGTCTACGAATCGTATATTGCTGAGACAGAGGAGTTAATGGATATTTCTTATTTGGCAATAATATTTTGGATTGGAATAAAGTTGCCTGTTCGATGACATGACCCCTTTATGAATAAAGAATATTTTTAAATTTGTTCACTCTTGGCATAAAAAAGAAAAAACAATAACCACTAAAACCTAACTAATGGAAAAAAAGAATAACAATTTTATGATCGGGATGTCGGTAATCGGCTCCATCTTTTTTATTTTCGGTTTTGCGACCACATTTATCATCACCTTAAGTGCAAAAGTTAAAGTTATATTCGAACTAACAGAGTTTGAGGCACAGTTGTTAAACTTTGCTTTTTTTATAACCTATGCGTTCATTTCAATACCCATTGGGTTGTACATCAAAAAAATTGGTTATAAAAGGGCCTTGATTATCGGATTATTGCTGATGGCTGTGGGAAGTTTCCTATTCTTCCCGGCTGCCAGTATTCCTTCTTTCGGGTTATTCCTGATGTCAACTTTTGTATTGGCTACGGGAGTCGTATTCCTGCAAACTGCTGCAAATCCGTATGTGGCAGCACTGGGGCCTGAGAGTACCGCTTCGGGGAGGTTGAACTTAACACAAGCCCTAAACTCAATTGCTACAATGGCCGCTCCTTATTTAATCAGTATTTTTATCTTTAAAGGAGCATCCGAAATGCTTTCGGCAGAAAGTGCACAAACGGTGCAAATGCCATTCGTGATTATGGGTGTTATTATTGTTTTAATAGCATTGGCGATTACAGCTATTAAACTTCCTGAAATATCCGGAGGAGATACTCCTGAAAGAAAGAGTGTGTGGAAATACCCGCATGTTTTACTAGGGGCACTGGCAATTTTTATGTACGTTGGAGCTGAGGTCGGTAATGCCGGGTTGCTGGTTAATTACTTAAAAGAAACCAATACCATGGCTGCAGAAACTGCCTCAATTTATGCTGCGATATACTGGGGGGGGGCAATGATTGGCCGTTTCTTCGGGTCATTTATGTTCTCAGAAATGCCTTCTTCTAAAAAAATTATGTATGCTTTCCCTGTACTGGTACTGGCTTTCGTTTCAGGGTCTTTTGTTACAGACTGGAACTGGGCTATCGGAGGTACTTTCTTAGGCATTGCAGCTGCCAACTTTGTTATTATGCAATTAGGACGCGGGAAAGCAGCCATGTCTCTTGCGATTTTCGCACTGGTTGCTGCAGGGCTTGATATTGTCACAACATTTGCTACCGGCAGAGTTGCTTTATGGACAGTCATCTCTATCGGGTTATTTAATTCAATCATGTTCCCGAATATTTTTACCCTTGCAGTCAAAGACCTCGACCAGGGTGAATTGAGTACAGCATCAGGAATTATCAATACCCTGATTTTTGGTGGTGCAATTATCCCGCTTATTATGGGTAAGGTTGCTGACAGTGCCGGTTATACATGGGCATTTTTAGTCCCTGCTGTTTGTTACCTGTATATTTTCTTCTTTGCAGTAAAAGGAAGCAGGATTCGAAGAGCTTAAATATGCTATGAATATTCATTAAAAATAAATAATACGTATGAAAAAAGTTGCAATAGGTATTGACATAGGAGGTACAAATACTGCCATTGGCATCGTGGATAAAGAAGGGAATATAATCGTAAAAGATAATATCCCTACACCTGCACATGGTGATATCGATATATATATTAGTGACCTCTCAGTTGCCGTAAAAGAGTTAATAAAGTCGGTTAAGCTTTTGAATGACGATATTGAAATATTGGGTATCGGCATAGGAGCCCCCAATGGGAATTACTATAACGGGACTGTTGAGTATGCACCAAACCTGAGTTTTAAAGGCGTTATCCCGTTTGTAGAACTGCTCAGGAGTAATTTCCATGATTTGGAGGTAATTGCATTAACCAACGATGCCAATGCCGCAGCAATTGGAGAAATGATTTACGGAGGGGCAAAAGGAATGAAGAATTTCGTAATGTTTACGTTGGGGACAGGCGTTGGGAGCGGGATTGTTGTCAATGGCGAGCTGGTATACGGGCACGATGGGTTTGCCGGCGAATGCGGGCATACTATTCTTGTCCCGGATGGGCGGATTTGCGGCTGCGGGACACCTGGGCACCTCGAAGCATACTGCTCGGCTCCCGGCATGAAACGCACGGCTTTTGAGCTGATGGCTCACTACAATGCCTCAGATAGTTTGTTAGCCGATAGATCGTTTAATGAACTGGATTCGAAAATGATTTTCGAGGCTGCCGAAAAAGGCGATAAAATCGCACAGGAGGTATTTGAAACTACCGGCAGATACCTGGGCCAGGGGCTGGCTGATACGGTGCACCACCTGAGCCCCGAGGCAATTTTCTTATTTGGCGGGCCAACGGCTGCCGGCGACTATATTTTCAAACCGGTAAAAGAGTCAATGGAAGAGCACCTTTTGCCAATATTCAGGGGGAAAATAAAAATATTGCCATCGAAACTAAAACCCGGCGATGCGGCAATTGTCGGAGCAAGTGCCCTTGCCTGGAAAGAAATACAAAAATAAAAGGTTAAGGGAGTCTTTAGAGTCACAAAAAAACGGATTTTCTTTTGAGAATCCGTTTTTTTTATCCGAAGTCCAATGGAATCAAGATGTTGCTCGCAGGTTTTCAATTTAACTTTAAACAACTTCAACAAAAAAGACGGTGACTATACGAGAAATGTAAGCCTGTTTTGTAATTTTGATTAACAGGAATAGATATATTATCGCTAAGCGAAGGAAATGAAAAAGGTATTGCTTGTATTATTTATTTTAATTGGGACTGCTTCGCTGGCACAAAAACCGGAAAAGGGCTTTCTCGATAAGAAATCCAGGTCAGAAATTGCCAGATACTTAAAATCGGCATCCTTTAGGGAAATAGACTCAGATTATGATTATGACCTTATTTATCAGCGGATGGATTGGCAAATAGACCCGGCTGTAGTATATATTAAAGGCTCGGTTACTTCATATTTCAAAAGCATGGTTCAGGATTTGGCAACAATCCGGTTCGATATGCACGATTCACTTTCTGTGGATTCAATTACGGGAGGCGGGCAACTACTTAATTACACACACCTGGGAAATACACTTACGGTACAATTGAATAAGCAGTATAATCTATCTGAGGCCGACTCGTTTACAATTTTTTATCAGGGGAGGCCGAATGGGTCAGGGTTTGGGTCGTTTATCCAGGACAAGCATAATGAGATTCCTGTAATCTGGACACTTTCGGAACCATACGGGGCAAAGGATTGGTGGCCCTGCAAACAAAGCCTGGCCGATAAAATCGACTCAATAGATGTAATTGTCAAATCGCCTGAGCAATACCGTACAGCTAGCAACGGGGTGCTTGTTTCCGAGGAAGTGGAAGGCGGGCAACGTGTAATGCACTGGAGGCACAGGTATGCAATAGCAACTTACCTTGTAGCCGTTGCTGTTACCAATTACGTTGATTATTCCGACTACCTTGTTTTGGAGAATGGCGATAGCGTGGAAATATTAAACTATGTATACCCGGAGGATTTAGAATCGTCACGGCAAAAAACACCTCAAACTGCCGATATAATGAAATTGTATAACAGCCTGTTTGGGGTATATCCTTTTGCAAATGAAAAATACGGCCATGCCCAGTTTGGATGGGGGGGCGGGATGGAACACCAAACCATGAGCTTTATGGGTGATTTTAGTTTTGAGCTGATTGCCCACGAATTGGCTCACCAATGGTTTGGCGATTATATTACATTAGGCAGTTGGCACGATATATGGCTCAACGAAGGATTTGCGACATATTTAACAGGATTAACTTACGAACGTTTACTTGACGGTGTATGGTGGAGGCCCTGGAAGGAGCAGGTACACCGGTCGGTTACAAGCAGCCCCGATGGTTCGGTTTATGTCGTTGATACTACCGATGTGTCACGAATCTTCAATAGCAGGCTATCGTACAGGAAAGGTGCTTATTTGCTACAGATGCTGCGTTGGATAATGGGCGATGGCACCTTTTTCCAGGCAATAAAAGAATATGTAAATGACCCTGGGATTACCAATGGCTTTGCCAGCCAGGAAGAATTGGTTAACCATTTGGAAGCAGCAGCAGATACCAGCCTGGCAGAGTTCTTCAATGATTGGTACTATGGAGAGGGGTTTCCTGTTTATTCGATTAAATATGAACAAAAGAATGACCAGGAAGTAATAATAATACTTTCTCAGGAAACAACGCATCCTTCCGTAGATTTTTTTGAAATGCCGGTGCCGGTCAGAGTATGGAACAGCGATAGTACACAATACAAAGATTTTAGGTTGAATCATACTTATAACGGGCAACCCTTTGAGGTAAACCCCGGCTTTACAGTTTCGGGAATCGAAATAGACCCTGACCTCTGGTTGATTAGCCAAACAGGGCAGATTATGAAAACCCCTGAACTGCTATTGCCTGATGTAGTGAAGGTTTTCCCAAATCCGACCTATGATAAAATAGGTTTTTCTATTCCTCCGGGTAAATTGCTCCGGAAAGTTTCACTTTATTCAATAGATGGAGGGTTAATAAAGCAATTCAGTTATACCAAGGCAAATAATACACTGGATTTATCCCAGTTTCCCAAAGGCTCTTATGTATTACAGTTTGATTTTGGAGGCGATTTAGTGGAAAAAAAGATTATTAAGATGTAAGAGACTGTTAGGAATTTATCCTTTTATTTTATTATGCGCCTTTTTCCACCAAATTTTAGCTTTTTTTCGTTACGTACCACCCGGTATGCGCCTCAAAAAACCTTTATTTGAAGAAAAAATCCGCTATAATTATTCTAAAAAACAAATTTCCTAACTAAGTTACAAAAAAAAAGCAGGCCTGCGCTCTGCAAACCTGCTCTAACCTTCCCTGGAATTTCTTCCTGTTTTATAAAATGTCAGTTAAAGTATAAGTGATGGTAATATCTGTATCGGCATTGGCCAGGTCCGAATAATTGTCGGCCGAGGTCAAATCCAATTTATAAGTAAGGTTATGCCCTTTACTTGAGCCGTTTCCGGTCCAGCAGCTTTTCACACCCGAAATAAGGGTTTGTGCTGTAGCAGAAAGGGTAACCAGCCCGGCAGAGGTTCCGACAGCACCTTTGCCTGCTCCGGCATCGGCATCGGCAGTAACAGTTAAGGTCAGCCCGGTTGGTACAGAGCCATTGGTAATTTGTACGG
>JAADGO010000032.1 GCA_013152355.1 Chlorobiota bacterium | reverse complement strand
TTTAAAGATGTTTCGAAAAAGAAACGCGGGGAGTTTGCATCCATCTTATATGAAAAGCGGAAACGTAAAGGGATGACTTTCGAGAATGCCCTGGAGAATATGTACAACCGCGATTATTTTGGGGCAATGATGGTGGAAACCGGCGAGGCCGATGCGTTTATTTCAGGCTTTTCGCGTAAATATGCCGATACAATCCGCCCGGCAATTCATGTAATTGGCACTAATAAAAAATTCAACCACATTGCCGGAATGTATATCATGCTCACTAAAAAAGGCCCGCTTTTCCTTGCCGACACCACTGTTAATTCCGACCCCGGTGCGCAGGTCATTGCCGATACCACTATCCTGACGGCTGCCGAGGTCAGGAAATTTAATATCGAACCGCGTATTGCAATTTTATCGTATTCGAATTTTGGCGCCCACAAAGGCAAGGGCAGCCCGGTCAGGGCCAGTGAGGCAGTGAGAATCTTGCATCGCGACCACCCCGAACTGATCGTTGATGGTGAGATGCAGGCCAACTATGCACTGAATGGAACCCTCCGCCAGAAAAAATTCCCCTTCACAAAATTGAAGAATATGGATGCCAATACATTGATTTTCCCCAACCTTAGTTCGGGGAATATATTATATAAAGTACTTCAGGAAATTGGTACAGCCAAATCAATTGGCCCTATTTTACTGGGAATGAAAAAACCTATCCATATTTTGCAAATGGATAGCTCGGTACGGGAGATTGTCAATATGGTTGCAATAGCTGTTTTAGATGCACAGGGGATAGGAAAATAATTTACTACATTTGTGCTCTTTAAAATCGACATTGGAAAAATATGGCACTTCAGTTCTCTAAAACTAAATATGTTCTTGAGTCACTAAAAACGGGGAAAATATTTCATGATACAGGCTGGATACTTGATGCACCTGAAGAAAAAGAGCCTACTCTTATAAGGGCAAAATATGAGGAAACACAAATTAATGTAAAGGGTAGTGAATACGGGCTATACCAATTTGCCGACTGGCTTCCTGTCAACCGTATGCTAAAGGGTTCCTCTTCCCCTGTCACTTATAAAAGCGAGGGGTTGGCCGAACGGCTTGGATTAACTAACCTTTGGATAACTTTCAGTGGTTATTGGCCCGGGAAAGGGGCTATTATGAAGACCTGTTCTTTTAAAGAGACTGAAGCTTATTCGGTTTGTGCCCGGATGAATCCTGTAATGGATAAAATATTGGTTGTTGCGTCAGCAGGAAATACAGCAAGGGCTTTTGCACAGGTGTGCTCTTCCAACAATATTCCCCTTCTTTTATGTGTCCCCGAAGACCATATTAATGCATTATGGTTTGACGCGCCACTGAACGACTGTGTAAAATTGGTTTGCAGCCGGTTGGGCAGCGATTACTTCGATGCCATCCACTTATCCAACCTGGCTTCGGAACTGGATGGGTTTATTGCCGAAGGAGGGGCAAAAAATGTTGCCCGCCGCGATGGGATGGGCACCACTGTGCTTTCCGCAGTCACAACTATCGGAAAAATCCCTGAATATTATTTCCAGGCGGTAGGAAGCGGCACCGGTGCCATTGCAGCCTGGGAAGCAAATCTGCGCTTTATTAATGACGGGCGGTTTGGGAAAAATAAAATGAAGCTGATGATTTCGCAGAATATTCCGTTTATACCTATTTACGATTCATGGAGGGCAGGTTCAAGAATACTGTTACCCTTGAAAGATACTCTTGCACGGCAGCAGGCCGGGCAGATCATTGCCAAGGTATTATCGAACCGGAAACCTCCGTACACGGTTACAGGAGGGCTGTATGATGCATTAGCAGATACCGGAGGCGATGTTCTAACCGCTTCGAACGAAGAAGCTGTTAAAGCTGCAAAACTGTTTGAAGAAACAGAGGGGATTGATATCCATCCGGCGGCAACTGTTGCATTGGCCACTCTGGTAAGCGAAGTTAAAGCCAATAGGATTGATAAAAATGCTTTGATTATGCTGAATGTTACAGGAGGTGGGGAAAACCGATTTAAACAGGAAAAGGATTTGCATTACCTGAAGCCATCGTTTATTTTTGATATTAACCCAAATCCGATTGAGGTTGAAAAAGAAATCAACAGATTATTTTAACCTTGTCCTAACAGTTACAAAGGGTTGTTTAAATTTATACCGGAAAATAATGCTGTATGAATATTGAAAAGTACCCTTCGAAGTTATTGGAAAATGCGGTAAACGAGTTTTCGAAATTACCGGGGATCGGGCGTAAAAGTGCCCTGCGGTTGGTATTGCACCTGCTCAGGCAGGAGAAAGAAGTTGTTAATGCATTTGGAACCAGCCTGATACAGTTGCGCAACGAAATTAAACATTGCAAAGTTTGCTACAATGTCTCCGACACCGAGGTTTGCCATATTTGTTCCAGCCCTTCACGCGAAAATTCGGTAATCTGTGTCGTTGAAAATATCCGCGATGTAATGGCCATTGAAAATACTCTTCAGTTCAATGGGCTTTTCCATGTCCTGGGAGGGATAATATCGCCAATGGATGGAATCGGCCCTTCCGATATCGAAATCGATTCATTAATAAAAAGGGTAA
The DNA here is from genome assembly GCA_013152355.1 of Chlorobiota bacterium. Taxonomy (GTDB): domain Bacteria; phylum Bacteroidota; class Bacteroidia; order Bacteroidales; family Prolixibacteraceae; genus JABMQB01. Next base: position 17,525 of record JAADGO010000032.1, on the reverse strand, counting down.
AACAACATGAGATAGTTGAAGTTGTACTTGCGTTAAGCACAACAATGGAAGGCGATACAACCAATTTTTATATTTTTAAGAAATTAAAAGGCCTTGACGTGAAGATTACTACTTTGTCGCGGGGTGTTTCTATTGGCGATGAATTAGAATATACCGATGAGCTTACTTTGGGGCGTTCGCTGATAAACAGGGTAAACTATGAGAGCCTGGTTGGGAAATAAACAATAAGGTATTAACTTCAAGTCAGAATTAATCGAATTCAAAGGGATGAATTAGCATGAAACTTTCGGTAATCATAGTTAATTACAATGTAAAACACTTCCTTGAACAGTGCCTCCACTCTGTTCAGAAGGCCTGTAATGATATTGATTCAGAAATATTTGTGGTCGATAACAACTCGGTGGATGGCTCATGTAACCTGGTAAAAGATAAATTCCCGGAGGTATTGCTGATCGAAAACAATGAGAATTACGGGTTTTCGTATGCCAACAACCAGGCAATAAAACAGGCAAAAGGGGAGTACATCCTTTTATTAAACCCTGATACCGTAGTTGAAGAGGATACATTAAAAAAAGTAACCGGTTTCATGGACAACACCCCCGATGCCGGAGGCCTTGGAGTAAAAATGATCGATGGGAAAGGGAATTTCCTGCCTGAGTCGAAGCGCGGGTTGCCGACTCCCTGGGTGGCGTTTTATAAAATATTTGGGTTATCTGCCCTTTTCCCGCATTCAAAAAAATTTGGCAAATACCACCTGACATACCTCCCTGACGATGAGATTAACCAGGTAGATGTATTGGCAGGTGCATTTATGCTGTTGCGCAAATCGGTTCTTGAGAAAGTAGGGCTGCTGGACGAAACCTTTTTCATGTATGGCGAAGATATTGACCTCTCGTACAGGATCACACAGGGAGGTTTCAAAAACTACTATTTCCCTGAAACCACCATCATCCACTACAAAGGCGAAAGCACCAAAAAAGGGTCTGTCAATTATGTCAGGGTGTTCTACAAGGCCATGATTATTTTTGCAAAAAAACATTTTTCAGAAGGTAAAGCCAGGGCTTTTTCACTATTAATAAATATTGCCATCTATTTCAGGGCAACCTTAGCCATTCTGAGCAGGTTGTTTTCCCTGGTTTACCTGCCCATACTGGACGCATTGGTAATTTTCATGGGTTACCTGTTTTTAACACCTTACTGGGAGAATCAAAAATTCATGCCTGATTATTACCCTCCCGAGTTCCTTTTGTTTGCTGTCCCTGTTTATATCCTTATCTGGATAGGGGGTATTCTTATATCGGGCGGATATAAAAAGCCTGTAAAACCATGGTATATAATAAGAGGGCTTGTTTGGGGGACAGTTGTGATTCTTTTAGCATATTCCCTGATTGATGAAAAATACAGGTTCTCGCGGGCGCTTATTTTACTTGGTGCTGCCTGGGCTGTCCTTTCATTATCCGCATTAAGGCTGCTGTTTAATTTTGCCCGGATTAAAGGATTCCAGTTTGAGAATAATAATCCCAAACGTATTGCCATTATCGGGCATCCGCAAGAGGCCGGCAGGGTAAAAGAATTGTTGCTGCAAACGCAAATACTGCCGGAGGTGGTTGGCTATGTCTCATTAGTTGATACAGATGATACGAGGGAGTATATAGGGACGGTTGAACAGATTCAGGAGATTATTAAAATCAACAGGATCGATGAGCTGGTTTTTTGTGCCGGTAACATTAGTTCCGGGAAAATAATAAAGGCAATGCTTGAGTTGTCAAAGTTGAAAGTTGATTTTAAAATTGCGCCGCCGGAAAGCCTGAGCATCATCGGAAGTAATTCTATCCACACCGCAGGCGACCTTTATGTTATAAACATAAATGCCATTTCGAAACCTGGCAACAGGGTGGTTAAAAGATGTTTTGACTTTACCCTGGGGTTAATGGCACTTATTGCTTCTCCATTTATTATTTGGCTGTATAAAAATAAAAAGCAATTTTTCAAGAATGTTTTCAGGACTATTTCGGGGGAAATATCATGGGTTGGCTATATTCCGGGGCCACATTCACACGATGAGCTTCCGGTTTTGAAAGAGGGTATCCTGACCCCCGGGGAGTTATTCCCCGGAATAAAACTTGACGACACAAAAAAGCTTCAGCTAAATATTTTATATGCAAGAAATTATAGCCTGTTAAATGACCTGGAGATAATTTTTAATGCCTTACGGAATATAAATAGAAAAACAGATGCCTGATTCCTTAACATACGGGAAAGTTGAACTCCGCCCACTTGAACCTGACGATATAGAGGTGCTTTATAAATGGGAGAATGACAGTTCGATATGGGAGGTTAGCAATACAAAAGTACCCTTCTCAAAGTATATCCTGGCGCAGTATATAAAAGAATCGTACCGCGATATTTATGAAACCCGGCAATTGCGCCTTATCATTCAAATAAATGCCGGGCATCCGGTAGGAGCCATAGACCTATTCGATTTTGACCCATTCCACCAAAGGGCAGGTGTCGGAATCTTGATCCATAAGGCAGAAGACCGGAAAAGAGGTTATGCAACCGATGCATTATCAGCATTAAAAAATTATGCTTTAAATGTTTTGGGCTTACATCAGTTGTATGCCAATATTTCATCGGATAATCAGGTTAGCATTCAATTGTTTCAGAAGCTGGGATTTAAAATTTCCGGCACTAAAAAGGACTGGATAAAATATCGCGATGGGTGGAAAGATGAAATTCTCCTTCAGAAAATCCTCGTTTAAAAAATATTTTGTAGTTTGCGCCCCGATTTATTCAGAAGCTGTCTAAATTTTATTTTTTGGAATTATTATAATGGATTTTTTGTTTAGACAAGGCGGATTTAACGCGAATAGCACCGCTATTTAAGGAAAATCCAACGCTGGATAAACGAAAAAGACACATAATAAACGGAAAGGATAATTTTTAGACAGCTTCTTAGATTGATTCTTATTTGAGGGAGATGAAGTACCATTTGATTACGTTGGGATGCCAGATGAACATGTCGGATAGTGAGCGGGTTACATCTGTGCTGAACGAAGCAGGTTATACATATACCGACAATGAAGAAGAAGCCGGGCTGATAGGGATATTAGCTTGTTCTGTCCGGCAAAAGGCTATTGATAAGGTTTATTCACGGATTCATAAATGGAACAAAAGGAAAAACCATCAAAACCTGATTACGTTTATTTCGGGGTGCATCCTCCCCAACGACCACGAGCGGTTCCTGAAGCTTTTCGATATCACTTTTCAGATGAAAGACCTTCAAACATTGCCCGAATTAATCAGCCGGTATGGGATAACAACTCCTGCACATATAAACCCGGGAATTGACCCATACAATGAAAACATTGAATCTTTTTGGAGTGTAAAACCATCGTACAGTTCAGATTTTGAGGCTTTTATCCCTATTCAGAATGGATGCGACAAATTTTGCACGTTTTGCGCAGTCCCTTATACCCGTGGAAGGGAAGTATCACGCCCTTCGCCGGATATAATAAATGAACTGGAATCGCTTGTTGCAAGAGGCTATAAGTCGATTATGCTGCTTGGGCAGAATGTAAATTCCTATGGGCTTGATAAAAAGGGGGCAGAAATTACTTTCCCCGAATTGCTTCGGCAGGTTGGCGAGCTTGGCAACCGCCTGAAAAAAGAGTTCTGGGTTTATTTTACTTCGCCGCACCCACGCGATATGACCGATGAGGTGATTGAAGTAATTGCCCAATACCCGGTGCTGGCAAAACAGATACACCTGCCTATACAAAGCGGCGATGACCAGGTGTTGGTGAAGATGAACCGGAAGCACCATGTTGGCAAATACCGTGAAATTGTACAGTCAATACGGAGGCTGATCCCTCAGGCTACTCTTTTTACAGATATTATTGTCGGGTTTACCGGCGAAACAGAGGAGCAGTTTGAAAATACCCGAAAGGCCATGGAAGAGTTTAAGTACAATATGGCATATATTGCTGTTTATTCGCCACGCCCGGGTGCCACAAGCCACCGGTGGGTAGACGATGTCCCTCTGGAAGAAAAAAAGAGGCGTTTGCATATCTTAACCGAAGAATTAAGGAAGCACAACAGGGGGTTTAATACTGCCATGGTCGGAAAAACAGTACGTGTCCTGGTGAGGGGGCACGACCGTAAAGAGGGGTTTCTTACCGGCTTGTCAGAGGGCAGGCTGATAGTCCGTTTCCCTTATAATGACAAAAATATCATAGGGGGCTTCATTGATGTTAAAATAACATCGTCTGCCGATTTCTCTCTCGAGGGAGAAGCTATAGGGATAAAAAGTACAGTTGCTGTTTAACAGTACCTGCCCCACTTCTCCTTATAAGCTGCCCCTAAACGGTTTGCCACCGGGTCATCCTCTTATAATATGCACAGTATTCATCATCGGTTGTGCAGGTATCTTTAATACTTTTCCCTTCAACGGATGTTTCGTAACTTTTTATCACATTTCGTGGCACAACGATCTTATTGTATAAAACAAAGAAATTTTTCTTTATTTTCTTGTAGGTAATAACCTGGCTTCTTTTGTTTTTCATAGCATTTATTTTTTAAGGATTATTGTTATGTTTTTCCAAATCGTGTAGTTTTTTTAATAGAACAACTACATTTGAGTACATAGAGGTATTTTGGATAATTATATGTTCCGGTAAAGACAAATTGAGGGGCGTAAGGTTCCAGATAGCCTTTATGCCGCATTTAACCATTTTGTCGGCAACTTCCTGAGCCACTTCCACCGGCGTTGTTAATATTCCGATTTGTATTTTAAGGCGGACCGCCAAATCCTGTAATTTGTCGATGTGCAAAACATTTATCTTCCCTTTTTGCTGCCCGATTTTTTCCGGGTCGATGTCGAAAGCCGCAACAATCTTTAAACCAAAGCTTTTCAGGTATTGGTACGACATTAAAGCCGACCCCAGGTTCCCTGCTCCTACAAGGAAAGCTTCGCTGGTCCGATGAAAGCCCAAGAACGACTCAATTGCATGGATCAGTTCATAGGTGTTGTAGCCAAGGCGTGGCTTCCCTTTGGCTCCTGTAAAAGAGATATCTTTTACCACTTGTGTAGGGTCGCAATTTAATACTTTGCTAATTGCCGGCGCCGAAATATTCAAAACTCCTTCTTCTCTTGCTTTTTGCAGATAATGCAAATAAGCAGGAAGCCTTTTGAGGGTTGGTTCAGGTACCGTTTTTTTGATATTTCCCTGCATGATTAACCGGAGTTTTAATTTTTCTTCTAAAGTAGTAAAAAAATATCAATAAAGAAAATTTTCTCTAATAATAAATAATAAAATTAACAAATCAGTAATAGAAGTTGATTAAGTATGAACAAATTTGATTTGGAAGAACGGTTGATAGAATTTTCAGTTTTGATAATTGAAATTGTAAATGAAATGCTCCGTAACCCTGCACTACTTGACGCCAAATCGTTGTATCCTGATAAAGATACGGAATTAACTAATGCTGAATAACACCGAAAAGAAGTGCATGGTACTTCCTGCAAGCACAAAAAGATGCCATATCCCGTGCCCATAAGGGATGTTCCGCCGGGCGTAAAAAATTACCCCAATTGAGTAACAACCTCCTCCAATGAAAAGGAATATCAGGCTGATTGTGGAAATATTATTGGTGATTGGCCCAATAGCAATTACAAAAAGCCAACCCATTAGCAGATAGATAACAACCATTGCTTTCCGGAAACGGGTGAGGTAAATAGAGCGGATAACAACGCCTGCAATGGCCAACGCCCATATTATACCAAAGATGCTCCAGCCCCAGCCCCCACGGATATTGCCTAACATATACGGCGTATAGGTACCGGCAATGAGCAGGAAAATGGCTGCATGGTCGAAACGTGCAAACAAATTTTTAACTTTTTCTTTTGTGAAACTATGGTATAATGTTGATGAGAGGTATAACAATATCAAAGTAGCCCCGAAAATACTGGAACTTACTACCTGCCAGGCATCGCCTTTAATAGTAGCAAAAACTACCAAGATAACCAATGCGGCTATGCTCAGTAAAGTCCCAATACCGTGTGTAATACTGTTGAAAATCTCTTCCCCGATACTCAATGCCCTGTATCCTTCCGCCTTTTCTTTAATCCTTGCCATATTTACCTGAAATATTTCTTTTATAAGTCCCCTATTTTATTAAAACCCAATATTACAAAAAATGTTTATTGAAAAGTCTCTATTCCTGCCAGTATGCCGAATCAATTTCGTGGTTAATCAACAAAATAGCATTAACCATGCAAACCCAAAAAAGATTTATAGCTCATGAGAAAGAGGTTTTCAATCTTATTCCCAGCCAATAATTTCAACAATCGTTCCATCCGGGTCCTGTACCAGGACGAATTGCCTGCCATCGCCTATAGTAAGCCCATCGGCGCTTAATATTTTTACATTATGTTTTTTTATTCGTTCTAATATGGGTTTCATTGATTTCACAAAAATTGTGATGTATTGAATGCCAGTGTCATCGTTAATGTAATTTTGTTTTGGATGGTTGGTTTTACTCCTAAAACTCATCAACTTCCATTCATTCGCCTGGTCGTTATCTTCTAATTTTAGGATGGTTACATCAAAAGGTATCCCATCGGTTAGCCCCGATTGTTTAGCAAATTCGGCACTGACACTAAATTCACCGGTTTTTTGCATGCCTATCACATTTATATAAAAGTCAAGAGATCTTTCGAGGTCAGAAACAACCACACCAATAGAAATGGTATTTTTTGAAAATTCGATAGGTGAAGAAGCCTTTTGTGCAGTGGAAACAAATGCCGCGGTTATAAAAAAGAGAATTACTAAGATGTTTTTCATGATAATTAGATTTATTGGTTGAGTATTCTTGTAAGTTTAAACAGTCTAAAGCTAGCGTTTTCATGGGAATTGCCAAAAATGAACCTTCAACAGCTGCCATTTTGATGGCAGGGGTTATTCCGTGTAAAAACATGTTTAATGCCCCAACCCATGAAGCATCAGAATAGAATGCCCGATGGTTGGCAAAATTACTTCAAGGTATTCGGTTACAGCTTTCACACTCCCCGGTAGCGTATAAACCAATGTTTTGCCAATAGTGCCTGAAATGCCACGGCTCAATAAAGCATTCGGTTTGTTGACACCGTATTTTACCCTGATCATTTCCATTATTCCGGTTATCTCTTTTTCAAGCATCGGTCGAACAGTTTCCGGAGTAATATCGTTTGGCCCGATACCGGTTCCCCCGGTTGTAAAAATAACATCTACGCCTTTCCTGACTTGCTTTTTAATGATGTGTATTAATTTTTCAGCATCATCAGGGATGAGCGTAATCTCTGTTTCGAACGGGCGGCCTTTTTCATCAAAGAACTTTTTTGAGAGATGCCGGATATGTGGCCCGCTCCGGTCGGTGTATTCACCACGGCTGGCCCGGTCACTCAGGGTGATGATGTGAATTCTTACAGTTTTTGGGATATACTCCAGCTCATCGCCTGGTTCTAAGACCCCTCCTTTAATGGTACGGGCAAAAATCCCCTCTTTTGGCATCACGCAGTTCCCCACTTCCCGGAAAATAGCACAGTCACCGCCATGGCATTCTTTGCCTATCTGGGTTACTTCCAGTTCTATATTTTCATTTTTAAACCTGTCAAGCGGATGGCAATGGTGCAGCAAAAGCCCCCCGGTGGTGATATTCTCTGCAAATTCGCCATATTGAATAACCCTTCCGGCTTTATGTGCAAACCCTTCGATACTTTCCTTTGCCAGCAGGCTTATCTGCCGGTGCCACGAACCTGAATGGGCATCGCCTTCAACCCCAATATTTGAGAGTGTGATCGATCCCTTCGGTTGTTTTATTGTACCTTTTTCTTTTGAGATGTTTGTTGAAAGGATTTTTATTTTGGTTGTCATGGTGCTCGTTGTATATGGGTTGTTTTAATTAAGCCCGGCGGTCAGATACTGATATCCCGGCAAGTTGTTAAATATCTTCTTTCGTTTTCTCCAGGAGCCTCACCTGCCCCATTTCCATCTGTTTATCTACCGCCTTGCACATGTCGTATATGGTAAGTAAGGCAATGCTGACTGCTGTCAGGGCTTCCATTTCAACTCCTGTTTTACCAATACACCCAACCGTTGAGGTAATTTCAATACCATGCTTCTTCACAATGCAATTCACCTCAATTTTTGAAAGTTGAAGCGGGTGGCACAGTGGGATCAGCCTGCCGGTTTCCTTCGCTGCCTGGATTCCTGCAATCTCAGCAATCGTTATTACATCCCCCTTCTTTATCCTGCTTTCAGAAATTAAATTAATTGTTTCCTGCTGAAGTTTTATGAAACCACTGGCAATGGCCTTCCTTGCCTGGCTGGGTTTTTGCCCAACATCTACCATGTGTGCTTTCCCTGTTTCGTCAATATGTGTCAGTTTTTTCATTTTAATTAACTTTAAGTAGTGTTGCTGTACTTCGCGAGTATTACATTCTAATATCCTGCCATTTCCAATTATCCTCCAATTTGGCTAAATGTCCCTGATTTGTTATAGGTTCCGGCTTTTGGTTTGTTGCCAATAGCCAGGTTTATCGCTTTTTCAACCCCCAGTTCACGGATATTATAGGCAAGGCCGCTAAACAGGCAGGGTTTTACATCGCCGTTTGGCAACAACCTGATGCGGTTGCATTTTGAGCAATTCCCGCCATCGCCACCTTTAACTTTCGAAAATTCTCCGGTTTTCAGGTTCATTTGGTGGATAAAACGTAGCGGCAGGCCCCTTTTTTCACAAAAGGTTTTAAGAGCCTGGATTTCATCATCTTCCTGGCCCAACAATACACAGTTGATCTTTATGGGTGAAAGCCCTGCTTCCCCGGCTGCTTCAATTCCCCTGAAAACATCTTCAATTTCCCCTTTCCGTGTTATTTTGCAATAGTTTTCCGTATTCACAGTGTCCATGCTAATATTTACCCGGTTTAATCCGGCTTTTTTGAGGGCATGGGCAAATTTATCCAGTAAAATACCATTGGTTGTCATTGAAAGGTCTTCGATTCCTTCTATTGATGAAATCTCTTTTACCAGTTCTACAATACCTTTGCGCACCAAAGGTTCGCCACCTGTCAGCCTGACTTTTTTTATCCCCTGGGTTATGGCGTATTTTGTAAAATCAACAATTTCTTCAAACTTTAAAATTGAATCATGCGCCAAAAGCGGGATACCTTCCTCCGGCATACAATAGGTGCAACGGAGGTTGCAACGGTCGGTAACCGAAATACGCAGGTAGGTTATTTTGCGGTTAAATCGGTCGAACATAAACGGTCTCTCCTTTTGTAACTCCTGTTTTATTTTTTTCGATTGAGATAAACCCAAAGGCATTGTGGTAGGCATGTATATGTGCCGACCCGTTATACTGAACCAATTCAACCTTATTCTCCATGTTCAGGGTTACAGGCAGAAATTCATCACGGCCGGTTTTCCTACGTTCAAAATTATGCGCCATCTCCAGGGGGCAGGTAATTTCATCCTTATCCAATCCACGCAATTTATTAAGGAATGGTTTGGCAAAAATTTCAAACTGGATAAATGAACTCACCGGATTCCCCGGCAGCCCGATAATATATTTTTCATTCCCTGTTGTCCCCGTGCTTTTACTTACTGCCAATGTAGTATGCTTCCCCGGTTTAACGGCCATTTTATTAAACAGGATTTTGAACCCGGCTTGTTCAATTGCCCGTGGGACGTAATCAAAATCGCCTATCGATACCCCTCCCGAGATTAATGTTACTTCATTCTCTGAGCTTGATTTTCGAATAGCCTCCAAAGTTGCTTCTGCATCATCCTTTACAATTCCAAGGTAATTAACCGGGAATCCCATTTTCGACACTTGTGCCACAAGTTGATGCCCGTTGCTGTTCCTTATTTTGGAAGGGGTTGGTTTTTCATTCGGCTCAATCAGCTCCGACCCTGTTGAAATAATTCCAACGGTTGGTTGTTTATAGACCATTGGTTTGAAGCATCCAACGGCTGCCAGCATGGCAATGTGCTGCGGTTCGATAAGAGTGCCTTTTGTGAGTACCTGCCTGCCCTTCTGTAAATCTTCGCCAACCAGGCAAATGTTTGATGAAGTTTTAGTGCCGGTGAAACGGATGGTTTCCGGTCCGGTTTCTTCGGTGTGTTCTACCATGATTACCGTGTCGGCCCCCCGGGGGACTTCTGCTCCGGTCATAATTTTTGAGCAACAGTTTTTTGTAACAGGCAGGGTTGGGGGGCTTCCGGCAGGGATAATTTCCAGTACCTTTAATTCATTGTTCAAATCTTCGCGGCGGCAGGCATAGCCGTCCATTGCCGATTTATTAAAAGGAGGCATATCAACATCTGAATAGACATCCTCAGCAAGTACCCTCCCCAGTGAATTACTAAAATAGGCCGTTTCAATTCCAATCGGCGTAGCATATTCCGAAGCAATATTTAAAGCTTGTTCAAGTGATATCATTTTTGTGTATTTATCTCCCAACCATTGTTGAAATGAATATTCCCCGCATCAGGGTAAAATTGTTTTTTATCTGAAAACACAATCAAATCAGCCTTCATTAATTCGCCTTCCAGTTCTTTCTCAGAATAGTTTTCTTCCGCAATAACAATAACATAAACCCCCGGATTTATAAATTCCCGGATCCCGGCAGATTCAATTATGGCCGGACTGCCTTTGGGTATTATTTTTTTTAATTCATTATATGCTTCTGCGGTTTTTGTTTTTTCAGCCTGGATATAATAGGATGTTTTTGCCCCGGCACGTAAAAAACGTGATGAATCTTTTTGAATCCGGGTATTGGTTTCCCGGAATATTTCCCACCCCTCTCCTGACACAACCGGAATCAACCCTGATGTAATTTTATGGAAATGAGGGCTTATTTTTACGGCTGTTATCCCTTTTGCCTGTTTTTGTGAAATAATTTCCTGAATAAAGGTCGTTTTACCCACATTTTTGCCGCTACCCGAGACAAGAAGAATATTTTTCGATTTGTTTTCCATAAAAAAATCCCTTTTCCAAAATACAAGGAAAGGGACACATGGATACCATTCGTTACATGTTACTCCTTTCCAATTTATCCCAATTACCCGGGATGCGGGAGGAATAGCTGTTTCCGGCTATACCCATCGGTTTATCTTGCATATAGGCTTCCTACTTAGCGCAAAAAACTCGGAGCATTTCTTAATTTGCAAATATACAAATATTTGTATTTCTATATGTTTTAATGTACCATAAATTATTAATGAGCAGGCGACATTCTTTTTACTCAATATAATTTTTAGGGGCAAAATATCTTCGCCAAAATTTGAACCGGGTTAATGATGTGTAAGTTATCAGGTAATTGAAAAATTTATATTGCATGAAAAAATGTAGTATCTTATATCCAAAGAATATAATTGGCAACCCGGTAATAAACATGATTGTCCAAACAATTAATGTAAAATAAGTATCAATAAAATTTCCTTCCTTGACAAATAATCCGGCAATTAAAACAGGGATAAATGAAAACACAAACCACCATAAAATACCGGTAGCAAGGTGGGCAGTTTCTATGGCGCGTTGCGGGCAAATATTCATACAGTGCATGCAACTTTCGCATTTATGGCTCCAGAAAGGGTGGTTTTGTACAAACCGGATGGCACTAACCGGGCATTGTTTGGTACATAACCCGCAATTGTTGCATTTATGGCTGGCAACAAATGTTTTTGCCAGGGCAAACCGCCCAAACAGGAAATAACCCACAGCCACCGGGCTAATCAGCAGGTCGATGGGCAGGTCATACAAACCACGGTAAACTTTCTTCCCTGAAAATATTTTTTCCGCAAACCGTTTTGTTATCCTGTGGCATCTGCCGAATATCGAATCTATAACTTTTTGCCTTAACCCCGGGTGGATGGAAATCCAGTTCGAGGGTAGGTCGACAGGTCGGAAGCCTACAATACGATAACCTTTTAACCGTAGCATTATGGCCGGAAGTATTTGCGCCAGCCCACTCATGCCAGGGGTAAATATTTTTGAGATTTTCATCCCTGCCCGGGTGTTCACAAGGAATACATTATTTTTACCTGTCTGTGGAAATTTCCATAAAAAATCGAGGACAATTGGCGGGGCATTAAATCCATGGGTAGGGTAGCAGAAACCGATCAACGTATTTTCGTCAAACTGATCCGGTGCCACTGACCCGTTTTTCTCAATCCTGATAATTTCTGATTTAATTCCATGCTCCTTTGCAAAGCCAGCAATCCAGTTGGCAGTAGCCAATGCATTCCCGGTTCCGGTGAAATAATAAATAAAAAGGTTTTTGTACATAGTTTATTCTGAGGAATGATTTCAGAAAACAAAATTTAGACCGTCTCTTAAAGAAACAACTACCTTACCAGCTTTGAAATAGCTTTGAACTCCGGCACAGAAGAACTGCGGGTCAATTCAAACAGGATTGATTCATAGGAAGCCATCATTATTTTTTCGAAACGGAAGCGTTCTTTAGCCAACTCAAGGTCCTCTTTTTTGCGCGATGATACGCAGTTTATAACAACAACAGGATTAAAGCCGTACTCTTTAAGGCCTATGGCAGTTTGCAGGATACAAATATGAGACTCTATTCCGCAGATAATGATATTCTTTGCATTCAGGCCCTTTAATTTTTTCAAAAAAACAGGTTCATCGCAACAACTAAACCCACGTTTTTCAATTGGCACAATCTGGTTTAGCTCTTCGTTTAGCTCTTTTATTGTATGACCTAACCCTTTGGTATACTGCTGGGTAACTACCAGAGGGACACCCAACTCCTGAAGTCCTTTGGTTAAAACCAGGCAATTGCCCAATAATTTTTCTTTTTCAACCATTACCGGGAACAACCGTTCCTGGACATCAACCACTAACCCAACAGTACCTTCTTTTACAATTCGCATTTTTTATTCTAATTTATTGAATTAAAATTAATTTTGTAGGGCATAACACGCCGGGAAGATAATAAATTATATTTTTTTCATTGATGGATTATAACAATAGAGGCTAATGGAGGTTACAGGACAGGGATTATATTAGCAGGTGGCAAAAGCAAACGGATGGGTGCAGACAAAGCCCTTATCCGTTTTAGGGGCGAAACATTAATACAACATGTTATCAACCTGCTTCAACCTGTTTGTAAATCTATCTTAGTAAGTTCGAATAACCAGGGGTACGGAAAATTTGGCAGCCCTGTAGTCCCTGACGAAATACTGAACTGCGGCCCACTGGGAGGGATCTATTCGGCCCTTAAAAGAAGTACAACTGACTGGAATTTTGTGATAAGTGTCGATTGCCCTTTTGTAACAAAGGAATTTGTTCATTTCCTATCTTCGAAAGTTCTTCGAAAGTTGAGGAATCCGATTGCCTCATCCCAAAACATTCATCGGGGCTGGAACCGTTGGTCGCATTTTACCATAAAAAAAGTATTGCAAAGATGGAGGAGTCCATTATGGGTGGCGACTTTAAAATGCATAATTTCATCGAAAAGGCAGATTCAAAAATAATCGATGTGCAGGATTATGTAGTAAGAAACCCTCAGCTCTTTAAAAACCTCAACTCGCAGGAAGATTTGCTTCTTAGTTATTTGAAATAATTAGTGTTGTAGGGGTCTCAGAAACTTTATATTGCCGTAGTGACTCCGGAGCCGGCCCTTCCGTAGGATACCCTCCCAACAGAATGAATTTAGACTTACAACAAGGGCATTCCCCAACAATATCGCTGCCCTTGCTTTCAACTTTACACGACAGGCTAACCTCATAAGGGCAGGTAACATCGTATACATAATGAACACCTTGTTCTGCACAATAAACAATAATACCACCATAACCAACTCCGGGAATAAAAGTAGACACACCCGGAATATTCAAACTACTGTTCCCCGGGTTAGTCAAATCAATCCTAAAATAGAACGTTACCGAGGGGATTATCGATTCCTGCTTCTTGTCGCATGATACCCCCACAATTAAAAATATCAGTAAAAAGATAAAATACTTACTTAATCGTTTAATCATCTCCGGCATTTTATGTATTTTTACTAAAAACTGTAAAATTAGGCAAATTATTGTAAGAGGCCGATTTAATTAAAAAGAATGGAAGACCTGATTGTTATATTATTACTACTTGTTTTTACCGTTGTTGGCGGGTTGGCTCAGTTGAAGAAGAAAAAAAAACAGCCCGTTGCTGGTAACGCCGGTAATGATAAACCGGAAATGCCTGATTTTTGGGCAACCCTGCTTGGTGAGGACGAGGGAATGCACCAAAACCAGGCTGCATACGAGCGGGTTGCACACGAACAGGGCTCAAAAGAGGCAGAGCAAAAGGAGGAAGTAACTCCAAATAAGGAGCGATTCTCTACAATCGGAAAGCGAAAGGCGCAGCATTTTTATGATATCAAGCAGTCTGAAATTGGAGGAGAGGAAAATGAAGAATCTATATTAAGTGACTTCTCTCTCCGCAAGGCGGTAGTATATTCTATAATAATAAATAGGAAATATAATTAGGGTTTGTTGTAAAACATTCATTGCGATTGTTTTTTTTTGATTCATCGTATAAAAATCTTTAGATAAAATATATAAATTTGCACAGAAGGAAGAGTCCCGGTATGGCAGGGATTCTTCTTGTTTTTAATATATAGTTGAAAAAAATTGGAGGGAATTATAATGACACAGGCAATTTACGTAACCCAGGAAGGGTTAAAAAAGCTAAAAGAGGAACTGGATTACCTGCTGAATGTCGAGCGTCCGGCAATTTCAAAGCAAATAGGCGAGGCAATTGAAAAAGGCGACATATCAGAAAATGCAGAATATGATGCGGCAAAAGATGCCCAGGGCATGTTGGAAGCAAAAATTGCCATACTTCAGAATAAAGTCGCGAATGCACGGATCCTGGATGAATCAAAAATTAATACAGACCAGGTACAAATCCTCAATACAGTAACCATTAAGAATACGAAAAACAATGCTGTAATGGTGTATACGATTGTCCCTGATAGCGAAGCTAATTTAAAAGAGAATAAAATTGCTATCAGTTCACCAATTGCCAAGGGGTTAGTGGGGAAAAGGGTAGGAGAGAAGGTTGAAATAAAAGTCCCTTCAGGAGTTATTCCTTTTGAGATAATTGATATTTCGGTATAAAAATAAAACAGTTATGTCCAGCATATTCACTAAAATCATCAATGGAGAGATCCCCTCATATAAAGTTGCCGAGGACGAAAACTTTTATGCCTTCCTCGACATTTTCCCTGTTGCAAAAGGGCATACACTGGTTATTCCTAAAAAAGAGGTTGATTACCTTTTCGACCTGGATGAAGAGACATACACCGGGCTGCACCTTTTTGCCAGGAAAGTAGCCGAAGGGTTAAAAAGAGTTATCCCCTGCAAGAAAGTCGGGGTACTGGTACTGGGCCTGGAAGTACCACATGCACACATCCACCTTGTACCCATGCAAACAGAAGCAGATTTGCTAAACTTCTCAAAGAAATTATCGTTTACCCCAGATGAATTTGCCGAAATCCAGGAAACTATAGCCAGAAGTATTAAAGAATAGTACCGATCAACATTTTCCCGGCCGGGCAGCCCCGGTTTTTTTATTCTTTTTTATTAACAACGTCAATTTAAACCCCCGGATTTCCTTAATTTTAAAAAGATAAGAATACAGTATTAAAAGGACAATACGATGGTGCCATTTACGCATTTACATGTTCATTCACAATATTCAATCCTTGATGGTGCAGCAAGTATCGAAGGGTTGGTTACCAAGGCCCGGCAGGATGGGATGAAAGCCCTTGCACTTACCGACCATGGTACAATGTTTGGCATAAAAGAGTTCCATAACTCATGTATAAAACACGGGGTTAAACCTATTCTTGGATGCGAAACCTATGTCGCCGTACGTACCATGCACGACAAAAAAGATAAGGTAGACCGGTCGGGCTACCATCTTATTTTACTGGCAAAAAACAAAACAGGGTATAAAAACCTGGTAAAATTAATTTCGGCAGCAAATACCGAAGGGTTTTATTATAAACCCAGGATTGATAAAGCTTTACTTGAAAAATACAGCGAAGGCCTTATTGCATCGAGTGCCTGCCTGGGCGGAGAGATTCCCCAAAAAATAATGAGTAATAACGACAAGGAGCTGGAAGAAGCAATCTCATGGTTTAAATCAGTTTTTGCCGATGACTTTTACCTTGAACTAATGCGGCATCCTTCGGAGTTGCCCGAACAGCGTGCCGATGTGTACGACCGTCAGGTTGTGGTGAATAAAAAGCTACTGGAACTGGCCGGGTTGCACCAGGTCAAGGTAATTGCAACCAACGATATCCATTTTATAAATGCTGAAGATGCCGATGCCCACGACTTACTGATTTGCCTGAATACAGGTAAAGATGTGGACGACCCGAAACGAATGCGGTATACCAAACAGGAGTGGTTTAAAACTCAGGCGGAAATGAACGAGCTTTTTGCCGATTTGCCTGATTCCCTTTCCAATACGGCCGAAGTTGTTGAAAAGGTCGAAACCTTTGAATTGAATGCCTCTCCTGTCATGCCTGTTTTCCCGATACCTGAAAGTTTTGGCACCGAGCAGCAATTCAAAGAAAAATATTCAGAAGAAATGCTGCTGAAAGAGTTTGGGCGGGAGATATTCGACAAAGTGGGAGGGTATGAAAAGGTGTTGCGCATTAAACTTGAGGCTGACTACCTGCGCTATTTAACGTTCGAAGGGGCAAAAAAAAGGTACGGCGACCCGGTTCCTGAAGACGTTTGTACAAGGCTTGACTTTGAGCTGGATACGATTAAAAAGATGGGGTATCCCGGTTATTTCCTGATAACCCAGGATTTTATCAATGAAGCACGCAGGATGAATGTTTTGGTTGGGCCCGGGCGCGGTTCCGCAGCAGGGGCAGCCGTCTCTTACTGTGTGGGGATCACCAATATCGACCCAATTAAATACAACCTTCTTTTTGAACGCTTCCTGAATCCTGACAGGGTTTCGTTGCCCGATGTCGATATAGACTTTGACGATGATGGCAGGCAATTGGTGCTTGACTGGGTAACAAAAAAATACGGGCATGATAAAGTGGCCCATATTTGCACCTTCGGGACTATGGCAACCAAGATGGCGATCAAGGATGTTGCACGGGTATTAAAACTGCCGCTTCCCGAAGCCAACCGGTTGGCAAAGTTGGTGCCCGATGCACCAAAAATGACATTCCAAAAAGCATTTAAAGCCAGCCCTGAACTAAAAAAAGAAAAAGACTCCAACAATCCATTAATTGCAAAAACAATAAAACTTGCAGAAATCCTCGAAGGGTCGGTACGGCAAACAGGCGTTCATGCCTGTGGTATTATAATCAGCCGCAACCCGCTTGACGACCACCTTCCGTTAATGCCTACCAAAGATGAGGATATACTTACTACGCAATACGATGGGCATTTTGTTGAAGATATTGGGTTGCTGAAAATGGACTTCCTGGGATTGAAAACATTGTCGATAAT